>JAHXGO010000009.1 GCA_019923695.1 Candidatus Liptonbacteria bacterium | reverse complement strand
TTTGGCGCCGGCCTTAGCTAATTCAATAATAAATTTTTCCCGTTCTTTGCGAAAATTATTAACATCAATCGTCACTGGACCTTCCCCAAATTTTTTAGCAACCAAACTAAAAGCCCGATGAAAATGAATAACTGTTTCTGAAAGACTGCTTTGAGTTATAATATCGTCTTCAATAATAAAAGATACCCGCTTGTTTTCTTCATTAAAATCAACCTTAGTTTCTTTAAAATTAAAAAGCGGAATTAACTGTTCGATAAGTTGTTTTAAATTAGTCATTTAGATTTATTTACTATTAATTGTTGGATAATTGAAAAAACCGTTGTTGTCAACCAGTAAACAGCTATAGCAGATGGCAAGTTTAATAAAAAAAACAAAGTAATGGCGGGCATTATTAAAGATGTAATTTTTTCAACTTGTTTAGCTTTTTCTTGGGCATTATCTCCCTGGATTCCTCCCGAAAGACTTGGGCTTAATTTGACCTGAATATATTGGGTTAAAACAGTTAAGCCAATAATTATATTATTTGGTTCGCGGAGATTTATCAAGTTTAAGAAAAAATGATTGATTTCGTCCGGCGCAGAAATAAAACTATAAAGATCGGCCCCAAGGCCATTATTAAATCCTTCCACTAAAACTGTGTAAAGAGCTATTAAAATCGGCAGCTGAATGATAATAAAAACAAAACTGGAAAAAGGATTAATTTTGTTTTTTTTATAAAGACTGAAAAGCTCTTTTGCTTGCTTTTCTTTATTATCCTTATATTTCTCTTGGATTTTTTTAAGCTCTGGTTGGACTTGTTTAATAATCTTTTGCTGCCTTAAGTTTGCTTGCGATTGGATTTTTTTAAGCTCTGGCTGGATTTGTTTAATGATCTTTTGCTGCCTTAAGTTTGCTTGCGAAAACGGATATAAAAGAAGCCTTATAAAAATAGTGACTAAAATAATAGCGAGGCCAAGGTCTTGAAACCCAACAGTTTGATAGGTCAAAATCAAAAGATTTAAAAGGGGCTGATATAAAATTTTTTCAAAAAGATAATACATTTTTTAATTCTTCGTTTAACTTTTTTTTACTGTTTTTGGAAAGCCCTTCGTTTACTAATTCAACGATTGCCGGCAAACAAATAATTAATAAATCTTTTCCGTTAAACCGTTTAAAAATTTCATTATTTACACCAAAGCGAAAAATTTCTCTTTTAAGATTATTTCTTTTTACAGCTGACGGCAAAACCCGACTGCTGATTATTACCCCGACGCGAAAAAATAAAAGCCCATTCTCTTTTATTTTAACAGTAAAGTATTTATTGTTAAAAACAAATTTAAGTCCCTTGGTTTGGCCTATATTAAGTCGCTGTTGTTTTTTCAACATAACGAATCGCAAATCCTATATATCAAAAACTCGCCTTCTATTAAACAGCGATTCTTTTTCGGCCTTTAGCCCGACGACGCTTAATAATTTTCCGACCGCCGGGTTTGCTCTTCCTTTTTAAAAAACCATGAGTCCTTCTTCTTTTCTTTTTCTTTGGACGATAAGTAATAGACATACTATAAAATAAATAGATTATCCCCAATTAGTCAACAGGGATTACCCACAGAGGTCTATAAGTAATAGACATACTATAAAATAAATAGATTATCCCCAATTAGTCAACAGGGATTACCCACAGAGGTCTATAACAGGGGTCTATAACCAAAAACTAAATAAATAAAAAAGATTAAATTAAGCTTTATTAATCTAATTTTATACAGCTAAAAACTCAAAATTTTATTAGTTTGATTTTTCTAAACAAACTTACTATCTTTGACGAATTAAAGTTCTTCTAATAGAATAAGGCTATGAATTATGATGAGCTTTGGCAAACTGTATTAGTAGAATTAGAAATCCAGATTTCTCGGCCAAACTTCTTAACTTGGCTGAAAAATAGTTCTTTCGTTCAAAACAAAGACGGCGAGATTCTAATTGCCTTGCCAAACCATTTTGCTAAAGAATGGGTGGAAGCAAAATATCATAAATTTATCTTAGGTTCTTTAAGAACAAAGGATAGCTCAATTAAAAAAGTTGGATATATTGTTGATAGAAATATTTTTAAAAAAGAATCTTCGCCTCCCGCCGAAACCGTCCTCGCCAAAGCCCAACCGAATAAAGACCAACTTTCTTTTTTAGAAGAAATGAAAATAGACCCCGAGTCTGGTCTCAACCCCCGCTATAATGTAAATTCTTTTGTAGTTGGGTCAAACAATGAATTGGCCTATGCCGCTTCTTTAGCGGTGATTGAAAGCGTTGGGAAAAAATATAATCCTTTTTTTATCTACGGAGGAACGGGTTTAGGCAAAACTCATCTTCTTCAGGCAATTGGGAACGAAATTAAAAATCTATCCAAAGGAAAAATAAAAATCAAGTATGTTTCTTCTGAAAAATTCACTAATGATGTTATCTGGGCAATCCGAAACAAAAGAATGGAAGATGTCAAAAAAAATTATCGAACGACAGATGTTTTATTAATTGACGATATTCAATTTATCGGCGGAAAAGAAAAAACCGAGGAAGAATTTTTTCACACTTTCAACACTTTGTACGAAAACAATAAACAAATTGTTCTTTCTTCGGATCGGCCGCCCAGAGCAATACCAATTCTTGAAGAGCGGCTGCGCTCCCGTTTTGAAGGAGGAATGATTGCTGACATCACCCAACCCGACTATGAAACAAGAATGGCTATTATTAAAGTAAAACTACAAGAAATGAATGAAAGTTTGCCTGATGAGGTTATTATTTTAGCGGCTAAAAAAATTCAAAGAAATATCAGAGAATTAGAAGGCGCGATAAATAAAATTATTTTTTATAAAAACAGAAAAAATAATTTATTTGATATTGGGCAGGCGGAAAAAATAATTAACGAATTAACCGAACAATCAGCCATTAATATAACCCCGACCCAAATTATTAAAACTGTCGCCAGTTTCCACGAAATTTCTCCCGCTGACTTAACCAGTAAAACTAGAAGAAAAGAAATTGTCGAGCCAAGACAAATAACTATCTATTTTTTAAGAGAACTGCTTAATTTGTCTTACCCTTATATTGCTGAAAAAATAGGAAAAAGAGACCATACGACCGCTATTTACTCCTATGAAAAAATAAACCGATTAATTAAAAAAGATCAGGGATTTCAGCAAAAAATAATGATAATTAAAGAAATGATAAATAAATCTAATAATCTGTGAAAAAGTCTTTAATAATAAGTGAAGTAAAATATATTTAAAAAAGATTGTCTCAAAAATTAAAAAATAACAAAAACTAATCAACAATTTTTCCCCAACTAAAAATTTTGTTTTTTCAAGAAAATTAAAGTAGTATTTATAATGAAGTGAAATTTTAATATATAGATCTCCACAGAATTCACTTTACTACTACAACAATTTTTTAATTATATAATAATTAATAATTATAACTAATGAAAATTTTAATTTTGAGAAGTCATCTTAAATCAGCGCTTGATGCTGTTTCAAGAATTGTCGGAGAAAATCTTAATTTACCGATACTTAAAAATATTTTAATAAAAACCGATACTAATAAGATAAAAATTTCTTCTACAAATCTTGAAATTGCGATTAACAAAAAAATTCCGGGAAAAATTATTGAAGAAGGAGAAATAAGTATTCTTTTTTCTGTTTTTCATGAAATTGTAAATAATCTTCAAAGCGAAAGAATTGATTTAGAAGATAAAAAAAGAAATTTATTTTTTAAAACAGATAACTATGAAGCCCTAATTCAAGGAGATAATCCTCAAGACTTCCCTATTATCCCTAATATTAAAAAAGAAAAAGAATTTATAGAAATTCAAGGAATAATTTTAAAAGACGGAATAAATAAAGTTATAAACGCTTCGCAATTTTCCGATTTAAGACCGGAATTAAGCGGAGTGCTTTTAACTGTTGGACCCAATAATATTAAATTAACAACTACGGATAGTTTTCGTTTAGCCGAAAAAACATTTTCTAATCAACAATTTAAAGAAAATTTTAATATTAAACCGAAAATTATAATTCCTCTTAAAACCATTCAAGAAGTTGCTAGAAATTTAGAAGAAGAATCAAATATAAAAATTTTTATAGATGAAAATCAGATTTTATTTAAAACTGAAGATTTAGAAATAATTTCTCGTCTTATAGACGGCCAGTTTCCTGATTATGAACCAATTATTCCAAAAGAATTAAGCACAGAGATTTTAATAAATCGTAACGAGTTAATTAGCGCCGTAAAACTAACCAGTTCTTTTTCAAGCAGGAATAATGAAGTAGTTGTCAAAATAAAAGAAGATAAAAAAGTTTTAGAAATTTATTCAGCTGAAAGTAATTTGGGAGAAAATAAATATCTTATACCGGCAAAAATTAAGGGTGAGTCTGTGACAGCTTCTTTTAACTGGAAATATTTAATGGATGGATTAAAAAATATTAATTCTGAAAATATTTTATTTGGTCTTCAAGGCGATACCAAACCATCTATATTAAAATCTCTCTCGGATGTTTCGTATTTTTATGTTCTAATGCCTATTAGAACTTCTTAATTTTGTTTAAATATTATTATTTCTTTGGTTGTTTGGACATCTGACTGCGAAGTTGCTTTTAAAACCAAAGAGTTTTGAAGATTTATTTTTGATGGTCTAAAACGAAATTCATAAGAATAGTTTTTGCTAAAATTACCAAACTGACTTCCCACAAGCTCTTTATTAAAATAAAGTTCTATTTTTACGATATTTGATTTTGAAGAAATTAAAGCGTTAACATTTACTTCGTCTTTAATAAAGTCGCCGCTTTTTGGTTTAATAAAATTAATATTTAAATAAGAAATTTCTCCTTCGGCGGGGGTTAAATCTTTAAGACTTGGTTTATAAGTATACATAGGTTCGCCAAAAGATAATGGCAAGGAATTTCTTTTTAACCAAAAAGCTGTTGCTTCTTCCCAATTTCTATATTGAGGGTCAGAAGATAAATTAAGATGAGAAAGAATATCCCGGGGATTATTTCTATCAAATTCTCCTCTAAGAATTGGGTTGTCTGCTGAAATTAAATTTGGCTTATTAAATAATTGGACAGGTTTATTTTTTAAAGCATTATTCATAAATTCATGCCAAATAGGCAGGCTCGCTAATGGGATCCCTCTTCTAGTGTTTAGTGGCTCTCTATTATTATTACCTACCCAAACTCCGGCCACTAAATTTGGTGTATATCCAATAGCCCAAGAATCAATAAATTTTTGGGATGTTCCGGTTTTTAAAGCAACTTGATGAGGAGGGACCTCGGTTAAAGGAAGAGCGCCCCTAAAAAGCGGAGTTCGTAATCTACTGCTTGATAAAATATCATTAATAAGTCTTGGATATTGTTCTTCAATTACCTTGCGTGGTTTATCTTCATGCTCTTCAAGAATTTTTCCATCCGAGTCTTTAATTTTTATTATAAAAACTTGTTCTCTTTTAACGCCTTCTTGAGCTAATGTTGAGTAAGCGTTGACTAATTCTGAAAGCCTTACCTCTCCTCCTCCCAAAATCAAAGACAAACCGAAACGATTATAATCTTTTAAGGTTGTTATCCCAAAATTTCCCATTAATTCAACAGTTTGTCTTAAACCAGCCAAATGAAGAACTTTTACTGAAGGCAAGTTTAATGATTGACCTAAAGCATTTTTTAAACTTATTGGCCCTCTGAATTTTAAGTCGGGGTTTTGAGGGTGGTAGCATTCGGGGTTTGTATTATTAAAATTAACAATAGAAGGACATCTTGGGTT
Source organism: Candidatus Liptonbacteria bacterium (assembly GCA_019923695.1). Taxonomy (GTDB): domain Bacteria; phylum Patescibacteriota; class Minisyncoccia; order UBA6257; family Colwellbacteraceae; genus JAHXGO01. Next base: position 12,218 of record JAHXGO010000009.1, on the reverse strand, counting down.
ATCAACTGTAAATTCTGTTGGGACATCAAAAACTATCGTATCAGGAGTTAGACCATTAACAAAAGCCACTAAATAACCAAATGGCTTAAGAGCTGACCCCGGCTGTCTTAGTCCTTGAACAGCGACATTAAATCTGCCTTCAAATCGGCAGGTTCTGCCTTCTTGACAGCCTAATGGCTCTGATGGCAGCAAGTATCCTTTTGACCCAACCAGGGCTAAAATATGGCCGGTTTGGGCATCCTGGGCAATGAGACTGGCATTATGTCCTTCGTGGCGTTTAGTATTTTCTTTTGCTCCTTCGCTTACTGCTTTATTAGCTATTTTTTGGAGCTCAACATCTAAGGTTGTGATTATTCTTAATCCGGCTCGCTTAAGAAATCCTTCGCCGTACTTTTGATTAAGATAACTTCGAACCATAACAACAAAATGCGGGGCTATTAAAAAATCATCTTTTTTTGTTTCATCAACAACTTTTGGTTTGTTGTTAACCGCGAAAGTGAATTGTTCTTCGTTAATAAAATCAAGCTGGCGCATTCTATTTAAAACATGAAGTCTTCGTCTTTCCAATTTTTCAGTATGAAATCCCCACGGAGAGTAATAACTTGGCGCTTTTGGCAAGGCTGTTAACATTGCTATTTCCGAAAGATTTAGCTCTTTAGCTGATTTATTAAAAAAGACGTTAGCCGCGGCTTCAATACCATAAGCGTTTTGGCCGTAAGGTATTTGATTTAAATACATAACCAGGATTTGGTCTTTTGTATAAAGACTTTCTATTCGGTAGGCCAAAATTAACTCTCTTATTTTTCTTATTAATGATCTGTCAGGGGCTAAAAAAGCGTTTTTTATTAATTGTTGGGTGATAGTTGAACCGCCTTGGGTAAAGCGCCCCCCTTGAAGAATACCGACGAGCAGGGCTCGGGCGATTCCTCTAATATCAAAAGCCGGATGTTGGTAAAAATTAACATCCTCAATGGCGATAGTCGCCTTTTTAGCTAAGTCTGGGATTTCTTCGGTTGGAATAATTATTCTTCTTTCTTCTTCATATATTTCATAAATTAAGTGTTGTCCGGTGCGATCATAAATTCTTGTTGATTGCCCCACAATAACATTTTCTAATTGGTCGACCGGAGGCAAAAATATACTTAAATAAATAAAAACAAATACCGTGAGAATCGCCCCGCCAAAAAATACCGCGACAAACCATAATAAAATTTGTTTAATTATTTTTTTCATATTTTAAACAAAATAAGCGCCTTTTTCTTTACCGCTCGCTATATTGAGTCCTAGTCTCAAATAAATAGATAAAATACCCTATTCTCTATTCTAATATTAGAATAGATTTTTGTTTTTATCAAAAATAAGCGGTAAAGAATTAAAGCGCTTTGGATATTGGTTTTTTTAAAATTCTTCTAAATTATCATCGTCTTTGTTTAAATCGTCTTCTTCTAATTTTTCGTCCCACAAGCTTTCATCTTTATCAAGGTTTTCTTTTAAATCTGCTGGGTCTGCGAAGTTATCAGTTTTTTCTTCTAAGGTGTCATCTTCGTCAGTCATTGATACAAAGAAAATATTTGATAGTCCTTTTGATGATAATTGCGCTGTTTCAGATATCATAAGTTTGCTTAAGTGTAATTATTTTAATTATTTTTCGACCTTTAAAAATATTCAAAAATATATAATGATACAAACAAAATTAATTGTCAACCCCTATTTTTATAGTTAAAAAACGCTCTACATTTTATATTAAAGGACAACTTAGAGTTAAAGAGCGCCTTATAATTAAAAAGTGATTTCTTCTGAATCAAGATCAACAACTAAGGCGATTGCTAAGGCGTCGGAAGCATCATCTAAAGAGTTAAAAACTTTTATTTTTAAAAGGAGTTTAATTATTTTTAAAACATCTTTTTTATCAGCTTTGCCGTGGCCGGCAATTCGTTGTTTTATAGTTGAAGGACTATATTCTTTTATGGGGATTTTGTTTTTGGCTATTGCAAGCATTATTACGCCTCTTGCTTCAGAAACGGCCATAGCGGTTTTTTGGTTGCGGGCAAAATAGATTCTTTCAATGCCGATAATATCGGGTTTAATTTTTTTAATAAGGCGGGATATTTCTTTTTCTAAGACTATTAATCGGCTTCCCGTTGTGCAGTTTTTTATCGAAGATGATTTAATTTCAATTACTCCATATTCTAAAAGTGAAGTTTTGTTTTTGTTTCTTTCTATTGCCCCAAAGCCGATTCTATTAGCGCCCGGGTCAACCCCTAATATTTTTATTTTTTTCATAACAAGTTTTGGATTTGATATATTGAATTCTTGACTGACTATAGGTCGGCGTTTATATAAATATTTATCACTTCGTTTTTTTCATCCAGCGACCTAAGAAGATTTTTAGTTTTTTCTTTTGATTCGTTGGAAATTAGTTGTTTGAACTTTGGGACAAAATTCATTTCCGGCGAAGTTTCAAAAATCCACTTAACTGAACCAGGTTCAGCTATTTTTGCGTCAAAACTTAAGAGAAGATTTTTAATTTCAGAAAGAACCCGGTTTTTGTTATCAGCTAAAATTTGGATAATTAAAGCAGTTCCTTCGGGGCCATATGCTTCAATAATTAACTCTTCGACTGGCGACTCCTTCGCTTTTTTGATTGCTTTTTCAATATTTTCTTGCGGGACATTGTTTTCTTTGGCTTTTAAAATAACAGCTCTAAGTTTTGGGTTGAATTTAGGATTAGGGTTTTCTTTTGCCGCCACCTGGATAGTTAAAAGAAGTTTGCTGAAAATAACTCCTCTTTTTTTATCAGTTATCTTTTTTTTATGTTTAATTTGGTGCCATTTACTATGACCTGCCATATCGCTTATATTAATATTAAAGGAAACAGAGGTCAATTTTATATTTGTCTCGCGGACAATAAAAACAAAATAGGGTTTGCGAGATTAGTTAAGGTTAATGGGTAAAGAAATTTTTCAATTAAAAATTAGCAATAAGTTTTCTTTTTTAAACTTAAAAGATTTTTCTTCAAAAATCGACGAATTAAAAAAAAGAAAAGAAACTACTACCAGTGAGTTTTTAGAAATTATTTTTGCGGGGGCTTTGTTTTTAAAGGCCTCTGATATTCACATTGAACCCTTGAGGAACGAAGTCTCGTTAAGAGTTAGATTAGATGGTTTACTTTATGATATTAGTTTTATTTCTCTCGAGGTTTATAAATATTTGATTAACCGGATAAAGATTTTGGCTGGGTTAAAGATAAATATCAGTGACATAGCTCAAGACGGCCGTTTCACGGTTTTTTATGACCAAGGGGCGATTCCTGGCTCCTCGGAGGCAGAAATAGAAATAAGAACATCTACTAATCCTTCAGAATTTGGAGAAAGTATTGTTTTAAGAATTTTAAACCCGGGGGTAATTGCCTGGGAATTTGAATCATTAGGTTTTAGGGAAGACGATCTGGACATCGCTTTAAAAGAATTGAAAAAACCAAATGGGGCAATTTTAGTTACCGGGCCAACTGGTTCTGGGAAAACAACTACCCTTTATGCTTTTTTAAAAAAAGTCAGAACATCGGAGAAAAAAATTATTACTATTGAAGACCCCATAGAATATCATCTTTCAGGCGTTCAACAGACTCAAGTTAATGAGCAGGCAGGATATACTTTTGAAAATGGGTTAAAATCAATTCTTAGACAAGACCCTGATGTGATTTTAATTGGAGAAATTAGAGACTTAGCCACTGCCGAGATTGCCATTCACGCTGCTTTAACCGGACATTTGGTTTTTTCGACCTTACATACCAATGACGCTATTGGCGCGATTCCTCGACTTATTGATTTAGGAATTAACCCCCAATTGATTGGGCCGGCTCTGAATTTAATAATTGCCCAAAGACTATTAAGACGATTATGCGATAATTGCAAAGAAGAAATTGAAATTACAAAAGAAATTTCTGACAAAATAAAAATTTTATTAACAAGTCTTTCGGTCAGAGTAAATAAGGAGAATTATAAAAACCCGAAAATTTATAAACCAAAGGGTTGTGAAGAATGCAGTGGCACCGGTTATAAAGGCAGGGTTGGTATTTATGAGCTTTTTCAAGTGAATCGCGATTTTGATAATTTACTCATGTCAGACAATATAAGTGAATCTAAGGTTGAAGAGCAGGCTATTAGTCAGGGGTTTGTTTGTTTTCAAATTGACGGCATTCTTAAAGTTTTAAATGGCATTACGAGTTTTGATGAAGTTGAAAGGATAACGGGCCCTTTATATTGGAGTTTATTTTCTGAAGGTCGGTCACGGTCAGGGTAGTTTAAAAAAATAAAAACCCGCTGAAACCTCTTATAATAGCAAAGCTATATATATTTCCTGATAAAGGAATTAATTTATAATTTTTCCGAGGTGTGTCCCAGCCAGAGCCAGAACAACCATTAACTGAGAAAAACTTTTAAAAGAGGTTTCAGTGGATGATTCAAACTTAACATACCTTAAATTATTTGTCAAGAGATGAAAATTATTATTTATTATGCAAAGTATTGTTTCAAATAGCCCCTATCAAACAAAGACCATTGGAATTTTTCTGGGGGAAGAAATCAAAAAAACAAAAACTTCTCAAAACAAGGCCCTGATTATTGCTTTAATAGGCGATTTAGGCGCTGGCAAGACTGTTTTTATAAAAGGTTTAATGCAGGGGTTAGGCATTAAAAAAAAGATTGTCAGTCCGACTTTTATTATTTTTAGGCGACTTAACAATGCTTATAATCGAGGGGCAATTTATCATATTGATGCTTATCGACTTAAAAAAGAAAAAGATATTTTATCTTTGGGTTTTAAACAAATACTTGCCGGTCCTAAAAACATTGTAATTATTGAATGGGCAGAGAGAATTAAAAAAAGCGTCCCTTCTGGGGCTATTTGGATTAAACTTGAGTATGGTCAAAAAAACAACCAAAGAATTATCTCTTTTTTGTAGCAGATGATAGACTTAGGACAGTATTAAAAATTCGTTTTATTATGAAAAAAATTATTTTAATAGATGTTAGCTCTCTTATTTACCGCTGTTTTTTTGCTTTGCCGCCGCTGAAATCTTCAGGCGGAGAGCCAACTGGAGCGCTTTATGGTTTTTCCAGTATTTTATTGAAAGTTTTTCGAGAGTTTCTTCCGGATTATGTTGCGGCTGCTCATGATCGGCCAGAGCCGACTTTTAGAAAGAAAGAATTTAAAGAGTATAAAATGCAAAGACCGGCTATCTCTTCGGACTTAGTTTTCCAATTAAAAGAAATTAAAAACTTGCTTCCTTTGTTTGGTGTTAAGAGTTTTGAGTTTTCTGGTTTTGAGGCAGACGACATTATTGCGACTTTGGTTAAAAAATTTGAAAATTGCGATAGTCAAATTATTATTCTTTCAGGCGATTTAGATACTTTACAGCTCGTGAAAAAAGATGAAATTATTGCTTGGATCCCTAAAAAGGGAATTAGTAATTTTTCTATTTATAATGAAGATGCGGTAATAAATAGGTATGGAATAAAACCGAGTCAGCTTCCTGATTATAAAGGACTTGTTGGCGATAAATCCGATAATATTCCGGGAGTTAATGGTGTCGGCCCAAAGAACGCCTCATTAATTATTAAAGATTTTGGGGACCTTGAAGAGTTTTACACCTTTTTCCCATCTTCGAATTTTTCTAAAAACTCTATGTTTAAAAAAATTATTGAAAATAAAGATAAAGCATTGATGTTTAAACGCTTAGCAACTCTTAGTTTTGATGTCCCCTTGGGTTCGGGAGGGTTGGAAGAAATTAAGGTCGGCAATTTTAATAAAGAAAATCTAAAACAATATTTTCAAACTAAAGGATTTTATTCTTTAATTAGTCGTCTGTAAAATGTTAGAATAATTAAGTTAATTTAATCGGTTTTTTTTAATAATCGCCGCGATCGTTTTTATAAGTAGTTTTATTTTATCTCAAAAAAGATTTAATCTTGAAGTCGGACATCGCCGCTTAAACAGTATTGTTAATAATTTGCGGGACGGCATTATTAGTTATAGCGAAGAATTTAGAATTTTAAGCTTTAACCCGGCAGCCGAACAAGTTTTTAATTTAAAAAAAGAAGAGGCTATTGGTTTAATTGTTTCCCCCCAATTAATTTCTAATCCTAAATTTAAAATCTTGTCTCAAGTTTTTTTCTCTTCTTTGGCTCCCTCTGTTTCAAGAAAAAGCGAGCCCGGGGTTTACCCTCAAATTATTGATATTTCTTTTGGCGAACCAAGGCTGGAGCTTAGAGTTTCGACCGATAGACTTGTTGGTCAAAAAGGAGAAGTTATCGGCTTTGTAAAGATTGTCCGTGATCGAACTCGGGAGTTGGAAGTTTTGAAATCAAAATCAGAATTTGTGACTGTTGCCGCCCATCAACTTAGAACCCCTCTTACTGCCGTTAATTGGGTTTTTGAGGCTTTAAAAAATAGCCAATCAATAAACAAGCCTGACCTAGAAATGGTCACAATAGGCTCGGCCGCCGGGTTAAAACTTTTAAATACTATCGACGACTTGCTTGATGTTGCTAAAATCGAAGAAGGTCGCTTTGGCTATAATTTTGAAAATATTGATATTGTCGCTTTTTTAGAAAATGCTGTTGGGGGCTTTATTGGGTTCGCTAAAAATTACGGAATTAGTATTTCTTTTAACAGACCACCCTCCCTTACGGCCGGAGGGCAGCCCATAATGATTTTAGCTGACTCTAAAAAACTTAATATAGTTATTTCCAATATTTTAGATAATGCCATTAAGTATAATGTTAAAAATGGTCAAGTAATTGTTGATTTACAGGTTCTTAGCGATAAACCTTATGTTCAAATATCCATAAAAGACACTGGCATTGGCGTCTCCAGCGAAGACTTGAGTAGATTATTTAGCAAATTTCATCGCGGTGAAAATGCTTTAAAACTTCAAACAGAAGGATCGGGTTTAGGCCTTTATATTGTTAAAAATATTATTTTTAGGCATGGCGGTCAAATTTGGGCTGAGTCGATTTTAAATCGAGGAACTACTTTTTATTTTATTTTGCCGACTGACCCGAAATTAATACCTCAAAAAGAAATAACCTATTTGGAAGATTAATTTTTTTAAGATGCCAGAATTACCAGAAGTTCAAACTATTGTTGATGATTTAAATAGAAAAATCATCGGTAGGCGAATAAAAAGAATTTGGTTTGATATTCCTAAAGCGATTACTATTATTTTTGCGGATAAATACGGCAAGATGCGCGGAACTGCGCGGAACAGTAAAGAATTAAAGCGAGTTTTTGAAAAAGAAATTAAAGGGTTAGAAATTATTGAAATTAAACGCCGGGGGAAGAATATACTTATTTATCTAAACCAAAAACCAAAAACCAAAAACCAAAAATTTTTATTACTTATTCATCAAAAGCTAACAGGACATTTATTATACGGTAAATGGCAAGTAGATAAAGTTAAAAACCAAAAGTTAAAAGTCAAAAATTTGCTGAAGGGGCCGCTTGAAGAAAAAGTGAATAATTATATCCATTTAATTTTTTATTTAAATAACGGCTGGCAATTAGGTCTTTCAGATTTAAGAAAGTTCGCCAAAGTTTTATTCGGACCTAAAGAAGAAATTGAAAAAATGCCGGATTTATTAAAAATTGGGCCAGAGCCGTTGGATAAAAAACTAACAATCCAAAAATTTAAAAGTTTAATTAATCAAGAAGGACGCAAGATTAAACAGGTTTTGATGGACCAAGAAGTCCTTGCCGGCATTGGCAATATTTATTCTGATGAAATTTTGTGGTTTGCTAAAATTAATCCTTTAAAACCGGCAAATAATTTGACTGTTATTGAATTAAAAAGGATTTATTCAGCTATGCAAAGAGTTTTAAAAAAAGCGGTAAAATTAAGAGGGACCTCTATTAGCGATTATCGCGATATTTACGGCAACTCTGGTAGTTATGCTGGGAAAAGATATGCTTATCAACGGACTGGAAAGCCTTGTCAGCGTTGCCAATCATTAATAAGAAGGATAAAATTAGGAGGAAGGTCAGCTCATTATTGTCCGGTCTGTCAATTATAATAACAAAGCTTTAATATGACTTTAGCTAATTAAGTTTGTGCCAATTTTTTATTTTTTAATCGTAATCCTGTAATATTTTATAGTTTATAATTTATGAAAAAATATATTTTTATCGTTGGCGGGGTGATGTCTGGCATTGGCAAGGGAGTCTGCTCTTCTTCTTTGGGCAAAATTCTTCAGTCGCGAGGTTTTGAAGTTACGGCGGTGAAAATTGATCCTTATATTAATGTTGATGCCGGCACAATGAATCCAACTGAACACGGCGAAGTTTTTGTTTTAAACGACGGGATGGAATGCGATCAGGATATGGGAAATTATGAAAGATTTCTTGATAGGGATTTAAGTAGAAAAAATTATATGACAACAGGCAGTATTTATCAGGCGGTTATCAACCGGGAAAGAAATTTGGAGTATAGTGGTCGCTGTGTGGAAGTTATCCCCCATATTCCGCTTGAAGTTTTAATTCGTATAGATAAAGTTTTTGCCAAAAACAAGACAGATATCGTGATTGTTGAGATTGGCGGGACTGTTGGCGAATATCAAAATATTTTATTTTTGGAGACGATTAGAATGTTAAAAATAAAAAAACCGAAAGATGTAATTTTAGCGTTAGTCAGTTATCTGCCTCTTCCGAATAATGAGAATGAACTTAAAACAAAACCAACCCAGTATGCTGTAAGAACTTTAAATTCAACTGGCCTTCAGCCGGACATTATTTTAGCCAGAGCGTCAACTGTTTTGGATAAGAAGCGAAAACAGAAAATTATGTTCAATTGCGGTCTTAGAGAGGAAGAAGTCATCTCTGTCCCTGATGTTGAGTCTATTTACGAAGCCCCCTTGGTTTTAGAAAAACAAAAATTAAGTAGTTTAATTTTGAAAAAACTCAATTTGAGAGCTAGAAAAACCAATCTCGATGATTTCAAAAAAATGGTTAAAAACATAAAAAATGCCAGGAAAATCGTAAATATCGGCATTGTTGGAAAATATTTTAATAGCGGCGAATTTATATTGGCAGATTCTTACCTTTCGGTTATAGAAGCGGTAAAACACGCTTCTTATTATTTCAAATTTAAACCAAAAATCGATTGGCTTGACTGCAAAGAATATGAAACCAACCCTGAAAAATTAAAAGAGCTTTTAAAATACGACGGCATTATCGTGCCCGGAGGCTTTGGCGGCCGGGGAATAAACGGCAAAATAAAAGTTATTCAATATTGCCGGCAGAAAAAAATTCCTTTTTTAGGGCTTTGTTATGGAATGCAACTGGCGGTTATTGAATTCAGCCGCTCGGTTCTCGGATTAAAAAAAGCCAATTCAACAGAAATAGACTCTTCAACTCCTTATCCGGTAATTGATATTTTGCCTGACCAGAAAATTAATTTAGCCGAAAAAAAATACGGTGGGACAATGCGTTTGGGCGCTTATAATACGATGGTTAAAAAGTCCACTATCGCTTATTCTGCTTACAAAAGCTTTTTGATTTCCGAAAGACACAGACATCGCTACGAGATTAATTCCTTATATGTTCAAAAATTAGAAAAAAAAGGAATGATTTTTTCCGGAGTTTCTCCGGACGGATTATTGATGGAGATTATGGAATTGCCGAAAAAAATCCACCCATTTTTTGTCGGCACCCAATTTCATCCTGAATTCAAATCGCGGCCATTAAACCCTCATCCGCTTTTTAAAGAATTTATCAAGCGATGCGCGGATTATAAAAAACAAAAGGTAATCGCTTCGCCAATTAAAATAGGCGTAAAATAGCGGTAAAGGTAAAACAAAATATTCATTTAATAAATATGTTGATATTTTTATACGGTGAAGATTCTTATCGCCGTCGTCAACGCCAAAAAGATATTATCAGTCAATATCGGTTGAAGCACGGCAATTTGGATATTGAAAGATTTGATTCTGATAACAGCAACTGGCTTGAATCATTTTCAGATTTTGCTAAAAATCGTTTTCTTTTCGGTAGCATAAAACTTGCGATTTTAGATGAACCGGAAATTAAAAAATTAAACGCCGAAAAATTAAAGTTTTTTAAGAAAATTTTAAAAAGCAATTTAAAAGAGGAAAGCTTGGTAGTTTTACTTTCTCTTTCCTCAAAGCCAAAAGAATTCGTTTTTTTGGTGAAAAAACCGACGATCGTTGAAAAATTTGATCAATTTTCAAAAGAGAAAGAAAAAAATAAAATATTTTCTTTTATTAAAAAAGAGGCGGCGCTAAGAGAATTTGAAATTTCAGAAAAAAATATTTTCAGTTTAATTGAAAATTTTGGGGCAGATACCTGGGCTTTGGTTACCGAGTTAGATAAAATAAATTTTTCTCAAGAATTTCCAGTTTATCATCAATTTAAGAAGTTGGAATATTTTAAATTAACCGATTCTTTAAAAAAAAGCAGAGACAAAAAAGAAAGACTGATAGCCTTAGAACTTTTATTAAGCGGTTTAAAAGAAGAGCCGGCGAGAATATTTAATAATTTGGCTTACGGAAATTTCTTTTATTTAAGTTGTGGAGATTGGTATAAAAAACTTGCGGATTATGATGTTTTTATTAAAACCGGCAAAATGGATTATAAAGAAGCCTTACTTGATTTCATAATTAGTTGAGTCAGCCTTGATTTTAATCGCCCCGCTTTATTTTTTTTAATGATTTTTTTCTTTGCCGCCTTATCTATAATTTTATAAATTTTAGGAAGACTTTTTTTGGTTTTTTCGATTTCTTTTTCAATTATTGTTTTTTTATATTGTCTGATAGAGGTTTTAATATTATTTTTTTGCGTTAAATTTTTGATTTTTCTTCTTAGGGATTTTCTTAAAGACTTTTTTACTGATTTTGTTTTTGGCATTTTTTAAAAATTTTTAATTTTAAACATTTTAAATTGTCCTTTATCCATAAGAATATCAGGATATAAATAAAGAGTCAAACAAATTTAAATTCATAGATATTAAAAAAATTTTTAAAGCAACGAAAAATCATTATAAATTATTTTTATATATTTTTGTAATGTTTAACTATACAACTTTTTTCCTGTATTGTCAAGGTTATTAAATCAATCCTCCATCCTTTATTTTCATCAATTAATTTGGGGGAGCTTCGGCTGAAAAATTCGCAGATTCGGCAGAGTTTTTTATATTTGGCAGAAGTCAAGTTTTCTTCAGGAGTAAGCTCGTCCACATACCCGGCCATATAAGTGGCCGGGTTATCCACAGCTAATTGGCCGGGCTCTCTAATTGGTTGGCCGGGTTGTTCTAATTGTTTTAGCGCTTTAACTTCTATAAAAACTAAGGTTTTATCAGGACTTTTTGCGATAATATCAATTTCACCCCAAGGTTTTTTAAAATTTCTTTTGATTATCTTATATTTTTTATCCACAAGATATTTACAGGCTATGTCTTCACCTAATTTGCCGGTTTTTTGATACTCTAATTTTAAGTTCATTATTAGTTAGTTGGTCAGCAAACATATTATAATTTAGTAAATTGTTATACTGTTATACTAAAAATAGATTTATACCCTGTTTGTCAACCAACATATTATATATTTTATATGCTTTTGAATCAAGAAAATAAGAAATTATCATACGAGTATATCCGAGGTCTTATTGAGGGAGAAGGATGTTTTACTTTTTCTTCAAGAAAAGGCAACAATGGCCATAAATATAAAGTCCCGGCTTTTTCCCTTTCAATGCATGAAAGAGATCAAGAATTATTATTTTTAATAAAAGGCACTTTGAACTTAAAAAATAAGATTTATAATTATAAAAATGATGGCTACAAGCGAGGCAGAAAGGCGATTTTGATTGTTAGAGAATTTGGTAATTTAAAAAACGTAATAATTCCTTTATTTTACAATAAATTACACGGACACAAAAAACAGCAGTTTTTATGTTGGTTAGAAAAAATTGGTCAAGATCCCGCAGTCCCGGAAAGTTACAAACTACTGTATCGTTTACATAAATGTGGTTTTTACAATAGGCATTCAAAATTTGATTAAACTTGTGTAGACAACAAACACTTTAAAACAAAATTTGGATGTTTACACATGTTTTCACAATATTTTGCGACAGTGTTTTCACATATATGTGAAAACAAAACATTATTGTATAACTCGGCCAACATTGTATAACTCGGCCAATTTTATATA
>JAHXGO010000008.1:2266-20157 GCA_019923695.1 Candidatus Liptonbacteria bacterium | reverse complement strand
TATTTTTTAAATTTATAATAGTAAACGGCAAACCGCTTAACATAAATAAATTATAATACAACTCTACATAATGCGACAACCCCCCCCACCTGTGGATAAGTACCATCGTTGTTTGTCAGGTTATTTTAACCAAACAATCACAACAATGAACACCTCATCTTCTAAATAATAATTCTTTTCTTGAAAAATTTCGGGGCGCTGTCATAGAACTTTCTAAGCGCTGTTATACTTTTAACTTGTATTTTTAAGACGAAACCAAAAAACTCTTTATTTTTTTAACTAAGTCCTCTATTGATGTTTGAGCTTTGACAAAATATTCAATAGCGCCCAATTCTTTTCCTCGGCTGACATCAGCTTCTTGACCCAGCTGGGAAATAATAATAACCGGCTTATTTTTAAGCAAGGGGTTTTGTTGAATTTCTTCCAGAAATTCAAAACCGGTTTTTTTTGGCAAAATAATATCCAATAACACCAAGTCCGGGTTTTGCTGACGCAAAGCCTCAAAAGCGATTTCTCCGTCTTCGGCGAGATAAACAATAATTCCTTCTTTTTCAAGACGATTTTTCAAAAGAGAAGAAAGAAATTTATCATCTTCAACCAAAAGAACTGTTTTAGAATTTGTGTTCATTTATAAATTATAGCGAGCTTTGTTTAATTTACTTAACATATCAAAACATCGCTTTATTATAATAAAATAATCCGTTTTTAATTACAAGTGAAATATCTTAAAAAATAATCCTGTTTTACACGACAAATCACGGGAAATTTTTTAAAGAAATAAAGCTTTTTTAGTTGCCCCACGGCCTTGCCAAAAACAAACGTATTTTGTCTTTGATAAGACAGGGTCGTGACTTAAGGTTCAACGACCAACACCTTTAAAAATCGACTCTTTTAATTTTATTTATTTCACGCACAGCTTCCGCTACGCGTGCCTTGTTACGACTTAGCCCTTGTTACCGAGTTTAAACTAATTCCATAAAAACAGAATTTCATCTACTCCCGGCTCCCTTGGCTTGACGGGCAGTGAGTACAAGACTCGAGAACGTATTCACCGCGATATAGCTGATTCGCGATTACTAGCGATTCCGACTTCATGAAGGCGAGTTGCAGCCTTCAATCCGAATTGAGGGGCCGTTTGATGCGATTAGCTCCGCCTTACGGCTTGGCAACGCATTGTCGGCTCCATTGTAGCATGAGTGTAGCCCAGGGCATCAAAGGGCCATGCGGATTTGACGTCGTCCCCGCCTTCCTCCTTGAAAATCAAGGCAGTTTTACATGACACATATAACATGCAATAGGGGTTGCGCTCGTTACCCCACTTAAGGGAACATCTCACGACACGAGCTGACGACCATATTATTCCATTATCTCTAATGGTACGGACTATACCTTCACCCACCTAAATTTTGCGAAGCAAAACTTTGGTAGGGCTGGCGTATTATAACGGCTTAATAGCCGCTATCCGGCCTGCCATTTGGCTGACCAAGTCTCTACGGGGAACAAACACTGATTTTTGCAATTTTGTTGAAAAGGGATATATTTCTGAAAGAAATTTTTTTGTTTCTAACCTTGAAATATAGATACAAAAAGTTTTTGCAGTTTTGTTTTTAAGCAAATTGCAAAAATCAGTGTTTGTGCTTCCCACGGTATTGCCCATGTATTTATTTTATCACAAACACATTAGGGTTTCACCGTTATGAGCCAGTTTCTTTCCAATTAAATCGGAAAGGGTGCCACCTGCGCCTTTGACGCAGGAGTCGAAAATTCAACCATGCAGCACCTGTGTTTGCGGTCCTTGAGAGAAATTTTTTACCTTTCGGTAAAATTTCCGCAAACATTTCAAGCCCTGGTAAGGTTCTTCGTTTACTATCGAATTAAACCTCATGCTCCACCGCTTGTGCGAGTCTCCGTCTATTCCTTTGAGTTTTAGTCTTGCGACCGTACTTCCCAGGCGGTTCACTTAATGCGTTAGCTTCGCCACCGAGAGGGTCGATACTCCCAATAGCTAGTGAACATAGTTTAGGGCGTGGACTACAAGGGTCAAACAATTTTGCTCTACAAAATTGCAATTTCTAATTTCTAAATCCTAATTTCTAAACAATTAAAATTCATAATTAGATTTCTCTGATTACTCAGAGGATCGGACTATATCATTCTCTGAATTTCTTCCAGCGAGATTTTTTCTCATTAAGGCATCCTTCAATAACCTTTTGAGAAAAACCCGTCGCTTTACCAACTTCAGAGATCCAGCGTTGTTGTAAATCAATATTTTTATACATAAGCACTACCTTAGACAACATCGAAGCTATTTTGATATGCGGTAAAATAATCCGCAATAATTTTTGCAATTCTTCGCTTGACCTAATCCATAATCGGTAATACTCGGACTGCTTTCCGTTCCGTTTTCTGTGAATTTTTCCTATGGCAACTTTTATGTTCCATACTTTATACAAGTAACGAACTAAAAGCTTTTGTTCTTTATAAGGAAAACAATCTGTGCATAAAACGCCTCGCCGTCCATTTGTGATTAATGAACCGTCATCCAACCACCATACGGCCAATGAAAGAGGAGTAAGCATATTCAGCCATTTACGGCGAATGCGCAACTCCTGTTTTTCGTGCGTCAATCGATATAAATCGGTTAAAGATTCAAGAGCCAAGCTTTGATAACGAACTTTATCTCCACCTAGTTTATTATTACTTTGAACCCACCAACATTTTTCTCCGGAAATTTCTTTTAACTGTTCTAACTTCCAGAAAAAATATTCTTTTTGTTTGACTGAATGACAAAACGAAAAACGAGCGTTCTTGTATGGATGATGAATTTTTAACGATCCATCACCAAGCAAAGAACCTAAAATAACTTCTTTGCACTGTTTTGACAAAAATGACTTAGTCATTTTCTATCTTATTGATTTACATAGTCTCTACGGGGTCAATCCAACTCCTTACTAAAGGGGCCGGACGACTTCCCTCGGGATTACCCTAATCGACATATCAGGGTTTCCCCGATACAGCTAGATGCGCATTCCGACGTCGCCGTCGGAAGGGACACCATTTAGTTCTATAAAAATATAGAACAAGGATTTATCTAATCCTTTTTGCTCCCCACGCTTTCGTGTCTCAGGGTCAGTAATGCGCCAGTCAGTTGCCTTCGCCTTTGGTGTTCCGCACGATATCAACGGATTTCACCCCTACACCGTGCGTTCCACTGACCTCTCACATCCTCTAGTCTGATCGTATTTTTTGCATGCCCGGCGTTAAGCGCCGGAATTTAACAAAAAACGCATCAGACCCCCTACACACTCTTTACGCCCAATAAATCCGGATAACGCTTGGCGCCTACGTATTACCGCGGCTGCTGGCACGTAGTTTGCAGCGCCTTATTCTCCGCCTACCATCAATCCTTGCGGACTTTTTGGGCGGAAAAAGCAGTTTACGACCCGAAGGCCTTCTTCCTGCACGCGGCGTCGCTCGGTCAGGCTTTCGCCCATTGCCGAATATTCTCGACTGCTGCCACCCGTAGGTGTGCGAGCCGTGTCTCAGTCTCGCCGTTGGAGGACAGCCTCTCAGCCCTCCTACCGGTCATAGTCTTGGTGAGCCATTACCCCACCAACTAACTGATCGGACCTAGACCCCTCCTTAAGCGGATTACTCCTTTACTCTTCGGCCTTGCGACTTCAGAGACTATTGGGTATTAGTTCGTCTTTCGACGAATTATTCCCATCTTAAGGGTAGGTAATCAGGGTGTTACTAACTCGTTCGCCACTAATGTAGCAACCAGCTTCTTGCCACCAGCTTCTAATTTAAATTTAATTTTTTAGAAAAACTACCGAGCTGATTAGTTAAATTCTCAACTGTAGTTTCTGCAAAATTAAAATCATTTTTGCTAATTAACTCTTCTACTAAAGCTACTTCACAACCCGCCATTGCTTCATTTAATGAACCAAGAGAATTACCAATATATCTTCGAAAGTCTTTATCCGAATTTTTAGCAGAACCCTCGGCAATGTTTAAAATCACCGAAAGCGAAGCTCTGCGTAACTGCTTTCTAAGATAATCAAAATCTATTGGAAAGCTTTTTGTAATTTTCACAACAAAACGGTGAAATTCAATAGCTTCACGATAGACTCTAAATTTACGAAATCTAAATGACATAGCGGTTATTATAAATTAGCTGATAGCTAGAAGCAAGAAGCTGGCTGCTACATCCGTACGACTTGCATGCCTTATCCACGCCGCCAGCGTTCATCCTGAGCCAGGATCAAACTCTCAAATATAGTCTAAAAATTCAAGTTAAAAGCGAAGAATTTTTAGCAACATACAGACCACATCAAAGCTTAAAAAGCGAAGATGAATCAAATTGACTCGTCTCTGCCTTACGGCTTTGACGAGAGACAATTTTGTTGCTAAATTTTCTGCGCTCTACAAGCTTGAAAATTTAGACAGAATTGGGACAACTAAAAAAACTTTATTCTTTACTTAAAGAATGATAAATTATTAAGAACGATGGAATGATAAATTGTTTAAGAACAGTCTAAAACAGAATTCTAAACTATTAAATCAGAGCCTTTTTATATTAGAAGTAAAAAGCCCGCTTGTCAAGACAAAAACACTCTGATAAAATAATCTTATGAAAAACATTCATCCAAAATATTTTAATAAAGCAACAATAAAATGTGTCTGTGGAAAAGTATTTCATATCGGTTCAGCGGTTGAAAATTCGGAAATTGAAATCTGCGGCAGTTGTCATCCTTTTTATACCGGCCAAGCAAAGTTTATTGATGTCGCGGGAAGAATAGAAAAATTTAAAGCCAGAAGAGAAAAGGCAACGACTACGAAAATTAAAACTAAAAAAACCGCAACGAAAAAAAACAAAGCGACAAAAAAACCAAAACCAAAAAAGAGCAAATAGTTGGTTCAATATATTAGTAAATATATGGATGCCAGGCGTCCATATATTATAGGGTAAGGTTTGAAATTAGCAATCATTAAGACCGGTGGTAAACAGTATATTGTATTTCCCGGAAAAAAATAAAGATAGAAATAAAGGTCGAATTTTAAAGAAACTATTAACTTAATTAACTCATTAAATTCAATGCCTAAAATCTCAAAAAAAAGTATTGTTATAATACTTATTGGTCTCATTCTTGTTTTGTTTCTCGGAGGATTGATATATTATCAACTGAACAAAGGAGAGATTGCTAAATGTGATAAGATTCAGGACCAAGTAAGCAAAGATTTGTGTTATGGGGTGATTGCCATAGCCAAACAAAACCCCTCTATATGCGATAAGATTCAGAACCAAGATAAAAAAAATTGGTGTTATCGGGATATTGCCGCAGCCAAACAAGACCTCTCTATATGCGATAAGATTCAGGACCAATGGGGGAAAGATTCGTGTTATGGGAAGGTTGCCTTAGCCAAACAAGACCTCTCTATATGCGAGAAGATTCAAGATCAAAGAAGAAAAGATTGGTGTTATCAGCGGGTTGCCACAGCCAAACAAGACCACTCTATATGCGATAAAGTTCAAGAGCAATGGCTGAAAGATTGGTGTTATCGGGATATTGCCACAGCCAAACAAAACCCCTCTATATGCGATAAGATTCAGGACCAGGAAAGGAAAGATTCGTGTTATATGGGGGTTGCCGTAGCCAAACAAGACCTCTCTATATGCGATAAGATTCAGGACCAGGAAAGAAAAGATAGGTGTTATGTGGAGGTTGCCGTAGCCAAACAAGACCTCTCTATATGCGATAAGATTCAAGACCAGGAAAGGAAAGATTGGTGTTATCAGGATATTGCCAAAGCCAAACAAGACCCCTCTATATGCGATAAGATTCAAGGCCAATGGTTGAAAGATGGGTGTTATCGGGATATTGCCAAAGCCAAACAAGACCACTCTATATGCGATAAGATTCAAGACCATAGAAGGAAAGATGAGTGTTATCAGTATATTGCCAAAGCCAAACAAAACCCCTCCATATGCGATAAGCTTCATAATCAGGAAGGAAAAGATTGGTGTTATGTGGGGGTTGCCGAAGCCAAACAAGACCACTCTATATGCGATAAGGTCCAAAGCCAAAATATAAAAGATAGGTGTTATCTGAGAATTGCCAAAGCCAAACAAGACCTCTCTATATGCGATAAAATTCAGGGCCAATGGCGGAAATATCAGTGTTATCAGTCGATTGCCAGAGCCAAACAAGACCTCTCTATATGCGATAAAATTCAAGATCAAAGAAAAAAAGATTGGTGTTATCAGGAAATACAGTAGCTTTTTATCAAATTAACCCAAGATAAAAAAGGTAAATATATTCAGTTATACTTTCTATATCAATCAATAAAATAATATTAGAAATTCGCGCCGGCCGCTCAATTCATTTTATTAATAAATTGTTTTTGAGCGAGCCTCGCCCCCGCTATCATATAAATATGCTTAATATAATTTAGAAAATGACTATATCAATTAATAAAGTAATACTTGAAATTAGAGCGGGGGCGGGTGGCGAAGAAGCGGCTATTTTTGCCGCTGATTTGGCAAGAATGTATCAACGATACAGTCAAACCAAAGGATGGAAATTTATTATTCTTGATTTTAACCAAAGTTCGCTCGACGGATATAAAACTTTCATCGGACAAATTCATGGCGAAGAAGTCTATAATTTTTTAAAACAAGAACCCGGGGTTCATCGGGTTCAAAGAATCCCGAAAACCGAAAAAGGCGGCAGAGTGCACACCTCAACGGTTTCAGTGGCCATTTTACCGGAAGTGGAAGAAAAAGAAATAAATATCAATCCAAATAATTTAGAAATAACAACTTTCCGCTCATCTGGGCCCGGAGGACAAAATGTCAACAAAGTGGAGACGGCTGTCCGAATACTTCATAAACCTTCTGGGATTGTTGTTGCAAGTCAAGCAGAACGAAGCCAAGCGGGAAATAAAGAACGCGCGATGGCAACGATAAGAGCAAAATTATATGAAAACCAAAAACAAGAAGAGCAAGTAAAACTCGGAAAACTGCGTCGCGATCAGATAGGTTCAGGGGACCGTTCAGAAAAAATAAGAACCTACAATTTTCCAGATGATCGAATCACCGACCATCGCATAGGAAAAAAATGGCACAATATTGAAAAAATAATGGAAGGAGGGCTTGAGCCGATAATAAAAGCCTTTCGTCCGCCAATTAACAAAACAGAAAATTAACTATTAAAACAAAACTGCCTATAAATATTTAGTTCACAAAAAGGCGCTTTATGAGATTTTAACCTTCTAATAAAATCGCTATCTCTCTTTCAAATCTGGCTGCCCGGCGTATTACCCAATCTCCGTATGTCCATAAATGACGACGCCAATGCCTGCCAGCATAATACCTAGACGCCGCTTCTCTTTGTCTTTCTATAGAAGCTCCGGGTACTGCGCCGTTACGCGCAAGATATAAACCAGTTGCCACAAAAGCATCAACATTCCGCCAAGGAGAAGGCGGATTATTGCCTGTAATTGCGGCTATTTCTCCTTTAACAGAATTCCAAGTTGAGGGAATAAACTGCGCCGGCCCCATTGCTCCGCCAAAAGCTCCGTCTCTTGGTATCGGACAAGAAACCAGAATGCGTCCCGCCGCTAAATCTTCTTGAAGATTAAGCTCTCTTATTATTTCCAAAAAAATCGGGATATCCCTTCTTGGATGCATAGCGGTTCTATAATGACACTGGCCTACATTTCTGCCTAATCCTGATTCCCTGTCCAAAACTGCTAAAATTAAAGCAGCTCGGACGCCAGTAGCTCTTTCCGCTATTATCGCTAATTCATACGCTTCTCCAAATCTTAATTGGCCGCCGCCCAATAATCTAAAAATCTGCCTTCTAATTTCAGCGGCGGTCATTCTCCTTTCAGTTACAAGTTTTCGATATTCTGCTTCTCTGCCTTTAGTAATCGTTAAAAGATTTCTTCTATCTTGTTGAAGTTGTCTAACCATTTGTCTTTGGTTTTCCTGATGCCTTTTTAAATCAGCGGCATCAGCATGTTCCAAAGAAAACTGTTCTTTTTGATTTATATATTCTTCTTTAAGCCCAACAAGTTTTTTTAAAACAACCTGAACACTGCTTTGAAAAGTATTAAGATTATTGATATCAATAAAAAAATCCGAAAGCTGGGGGTTTTCTAAAAAAACCATTAACAAATTCTGGTTGCCTTGTCTATAAATTTCTTGAAGCGTCTTTGAAATTATTTCTTTATTTGAATCTATTTCAGCTCTGGTGTTAGTTATTTTTTTGTCGGTAACATCAATTTCCTGATCAAGTTTTTGAAGATTTAAATTAACGCTTCTAATCTGCAAATTTAATTTTTGAATTCTGGCGTTTAGTTGGTTAACTTCGTTCTGCAAACTCCTGCCTTGTCTATCATATTTAGCGGTTGTGCCTTCAAGCTTGACGATTTCCTGTTCTAATTGGCGAAGCCTTTCTTCAAGCACCCGCTGTTGTGAAATACTCGCCTCGGCTTTCAACTCTTCAGTCGGCGCCAAAACTGAACTAAAAAACATTACACAAAAAAACATCGCTATAAAAACGATAAATAACTTACGAGGAGCAAGAAAACGAAAATAAAATCTTTTTTTAGGGTTAAAATTAACTCTTTCCGAAAAAGCGGAAAAAACATCAATCTTCTTTCTAATGTCAGTTAAAATTTTAGGCCTTAATTTTTTCATTATAAATTAAGATTTTCAACTTCTTTTTTTCTTAATTCTCTTTCAGTTTTCTTTAAGTCTGTTTCCGCGACAACTTCTCCAACGGCAACCGCTGGTTTAATATCTTCTTCCGGCATCATTTCAGAAGCAGTAGCTATAACAGTTTCCGAATCAACTAAAATTTCAAAATCACCTTTAGTTTTAATATCTTTGATAAATAAACTCTGGCCTATTTCCATTAAGACGCCTAAGTCGGCAACTAATTTAGAAGGCAAATTCTGGGGCAAGGCCTCAACTTGAACTTCATTCATAGTTTTTACCAATATCGCGTCTTTTTCTTTTACTGCCGGAGCTTCTCCAATAAATTCTATCGGTACTGAAGCGTTGATTTTTTCATCCATTCTAACTTCATAAAAATCAATGTTTAAAAATTTACCAGTTAAATAGTCATTCTGATAATCATAAATTAGAACAGAATGAAAAGCGCCATCAACCATCAAGTTAATGATGATATTTTTTCCAGCCTCATCAAAAGCTCTTTCAAACTCAGCGGTTTTAACCATTAAATGAAGATTTTTAACCCCGTGGCCGTAAAGTTCAGCCGGGATAAATCCCTCTTTTCTCAAGTTTTTCGTCTTTTTGCCAAATATTTCCCTTTTTTGCGCAATTAATTCCATATGTTTAATTATAAAATATCTTTTTTATGCGTCTATACGAAGTTATCGCCGATTAAATATCGTTAATTTATCATACACTATCTTTTGAATTTCTTCAACTACCGGACCAAGTAATTTATAAGGGGCTGATTCTTCCGGTTTTTCCCTAAGAGATTTTTCCAATTCCTTTTTCCAGGCCAACCTAAGCTCTGTATTGATGTGAATAACCGAAATACCAGCGTCTATCGCTGAAAAAACATCTTCTTTGTTGATGCCTGACCCACCGTGTAAAACCAGAGGTATTTTAACAGCTTTCTTAATATCCCTAATTCGTTGGATATCCGGAGACGGACTAATGTATGTCACAGAAGCAGATTCACAGTTAGAGAGATTATTTCTAACAAGGTTTGTCTGCGTTTTTACAGGAGCAAGAAAAATGCCGTGAATATTACCGACAGCCGGAGCCAATAAATCTATTCCCGTCTCTCTAATAAATTGCCCTACTTCTTCTGATTTTGTCAAGTCTTCCTCTTTAATTATAAGGGTATCGGGCCTCAATAATATTGTTGAACTTCCCTTAATGTGGCCAAGTTCAGCTTCAATCAATATTTGAGGATTAATATCTTTAACGCGCTCAACTACTTCCTTTGTTTTTTTTATATTTTTCTCTAAAGATAATTGGCTTGCGTCAAACATCACCGCGTCAAAACCAGCTTCAGCCGCTTCTTTTGCTTTTTCCAAAGAACGAATATGGTCGGCATTTAAAAATAAAGGAATTTGATATTCTTCTTTTAAAAATTTAACTAAAAAAGCTATTTCCTTGACTCCTATAAAATCGCCTTCTCCTTCGGAAACCCCAATAATTACAGGAACAGATTCGCCCTTAACAGAGTTTTTTACAAAATCTAAAACCGCCAAAACAATGGCTTTAAGGCCGGCCAAGTCGGAAACATTAAAATGACCGACAGCTTTTTTGTTTTGTTCCGCTTCTTTAATAAATTCAATTAATGATTTCATATAAACAAACCGATTATGTCTCAAAATAACCCTTAACTAAATACTCTTTTAATGAAGTTTCCAGTTTTTCAATCCCGAAATATTCAATAAAAATTTTATTCCACAGCGCCTCCTGATGATGATAAAGATATTTAATTAATTCTTTTTCCTGCACCAAACTCATTGCCGTATCAATTAAATTAAAACTGACCAAGTCATCGTTTCCAGCTTCGTCTTTGAAATAATCTCCCACCCAATCAAGGTTTTCCCAAAAACTCATTTCTTCGCCAAAACTATTGTGCGCCTGCCCGAATTTCACTAAGTCTTTTTCAGCCTTGAACCAATGAAGGGCCTCTGAATTAATATGAGGAGAAAATAGCCTCCAATCATTTTCGTCGTCTTTCGCCAAATAACGCTGAATAACCAACCACAAAACTTTTTCATTTTCCGACAAACGTTTATCAAAAACCTCTCCCCTTAAAAGACTAACGATGTTTGAAGAAAAACCAGTTGTGGATTCCGCGCTTTTTTTGAATAAGTCTGAATAAAAAGAAACCTCGTGAAAATAATGGATAATCAAACTTAAATTTCTTAAAATTTCTCCGGAAGTATTCAAAACAAGAGGTATAAAAAACACAACGCCTAATTCTTTCAAGTGGCTGATATTGTGCCATTTTTTCTTAACGAACAAATCAGCCGCTTTTTTCCATTTTTGACCCAAGACCAGAGTTTTAATCTCTCTTTGTTCAAAATCATCAGGCGTCAAATTACGATACTCCGCTAAAAAAACATCATTAAGCCATTTGCCGTCTTCAACCAAACGAATGGCGCTGTAAATTTCGTATACATCTTCATTATTCAAAAGGTCTTCAATTTTTTGATATCCTAAATAATCAAGAATTTTAAGCGGCGGCCGACGAAAAAGAAGTTCTTTTGCTTTTTCCTGTTTTATAAAAAATCCTTTCGGTAAGGCGGTTATTTTTTCTGCGTAATCCAGAATCATTTTACAATCATCTATTTTATTGCAATTAGGCCGGTTAAGAGTTTCAAAAACCCAATGGTCATCTGCTTCAATTTTTGAAATTAAAGCATCATAAATTTCTTTTGCTCCCGCTTTTCTTGAAACTCCAAGATTAAGCAGTCTGTCGCGAATCTGCGATTCGTTCTCTTCAACAATATTTTCCAAAACTTTTTCTTTTCCGGTTAAAACCGAAAGCCGAGTTTCAATTTTTAAAATAAAGTCTTTGTCCGTTCTTAAAATTTTCGCTATTTTTTCTTGAGCTTTCATTTGAGTTTATGAATTTTTATTTTTAAACCTTTCCACCGATTTTGTTTTTCAAAATAAAGGGCTCCTTCATTAGCTCCTAATTTTTCAACCACTGAAGCGGCGTTAGCAGTGGCTAAAGAAATAGCGTATTTAATCGCCGAAGCGCTAAAAATCGCTTTTTTGTCTTTGTTCTCTTTCGTAAACCTCATTAGCCCGGAAACAAATCCCGACCCAAAAGCATCGCCGGCGCCGGTTCTATCAACGACTTTAGCATTAAAAATACCGGCTTCATAAATAAATTTTCCATCCGAAACTGAAACCCCTTTACTGCCTGAAGTAACCGCCACAATAGAAGGCACCATCTCATCTAATTTTTTAAAAACCTTTTTTTTATTTTTAAAAGAAATTCCCGTGATTAAAGAAGCTTCATCCTCGTTAACGATAAGTAAGTTTATTTTTTTAAAAAAATCTTTAAGGCCTTTTGAATTATTTCTCAAATGATAAGTTGAGGGATTTAAAGCGACTAAAATTCCATTTTTCTCCGCGAATTCTAAAAGTGGCGGCAAAATTTTATAAGCTTCGCCAGCCAAAGAAACATACCACCATTTACTTTTAAGGTCGGCTAAATTAATGTCTTTTAATTTAAGATTATGATTGGCTCCGGGATAATTCATAATAGCTCTTTCTCCTTTTGAAAGCAGAATGACTGAACAAGAAGTCGGCAGTTGTTTATCTGTTTTTATTAAAGAAGAATAAATACTTTCTTTCTTTATTTTTTTAAATATATCTTCGGCTAAAGCGTCTTTTCCAACTTTGGCAATAACCGCTGTTTTATATCCTTGTCTGCTAAAAGTAACGGCGGCATTTAACGCGTTGCCCCCAGCAGAAAACAAAATCTTTTTAGAACCAACTTTCCCGCCTAAAGGAAAAACTAACGCTTTATTCAAAGAAGTTTTGTCCCATTTAATTAAAGAGACCTCTGGTTCAAAAAAAATATCGAAAACTAATGAACCAATGGTAATAATGTCAAATTTCATTAAATATTTATTTTACAAATTATACCAAAGAAATATCTTTATTCATATTTTAGTCTAACGAGCTGTGGATTCAAGATATTAAACCCAAAGTTTACTATAAAAACGGAGCAATAATTAAAGAAACAATCCCCAATATTTTAATCAAAATATTTAAAGAAGGACCAGAAGCATCTTTTAAAGGATCTCCTACTGTGTCGCCAATCACAGCCGCTTTATGCGCCAGCGAACCCTTGCCGCCGAAATAACCCGACTCAATATATTTCTTGGCATTGTCCCAAGCTCCTCCGGCGTTAGACATAAACAAAGCCATTAAAAGACCGACAACCAAACTTGAAACCAAAACCGCTCCTAAGGCCTCTTTACCTAAAATTATTCCAACTAAAACAGGGACGACAACCGACAAAAGGCCGGGCGCAACCATTTGTTTTAAAGATTCCTTAGTTGTAATATCAATGCATTTTACATATTCCGCTCTTGCTTTTCCTTCCATCAGCCCCGGGATTTCTTTCCATTGTCTCCTTACTTCATTAACAACATAATAAGCTCCTCTGCTAACAGCCTTTATAATTAAAGCGCTGAACAAAAATACTATTAATCCCCCAATAAACAACCCTGCTATAACTTTCGGATCGCCGATATTAATAACATCTATTTTTGCAACTTCATAATATGAGGCAAACCACGCTAAAGCTACCAAGACAGCAGACCCAGCGGCAAAACCCCTTCCCATAGCAGCGGTGGAGTTGCCAACAGCGTCTAAAGCGTCGCAACGACTTCTGACTAATTTATTCATTCCGCGCATTTGAGCAATGCCAGCGGCATTATCAACAATCGGGCCATAACAACCGCAAGCCAAATTAATCCCCAAAACCCCCAAAACCCCCAAACCAGCAATGGCTATTCCGAACAAACCAACATAATGATAAGCAATAATAATAACAGCAATAATCGCGATTACCGGAATAACAACGCTCATTAATCCCTGCGCCAGTCCTTCAATAATAACTGTTGAGCTTCCGCTTTCACTGCTTTTGGCAATGCTTAAAACAGGCGGGTATTTGTCGGAGGTAAAATAAACTGTAGCCCACCCAATAATAACTCCAGCAAGAACTCCGGCCAAAACAGCAAAAAATACTTCTAAATTTCCAATAAAAAAATGAATAATAAAAAAAGAAAAAATAATCATTAAAAAATTAGCGACAATGATTCCTCTGTTCATCGCTGTCCTAATTTTTTGCGTTTGAATTTCAAAAGATTCGTTTTCGCCTTCTTTAATTTTCACCAAAAAAATTCCAATAATAGAACAAATGATTCCGGCGGCCGCCAATAAAAGCGGTAAAAATCCATAATCAAAACTTATAAACATACCTAAAAACATCGCCGCAATAACCGCGCTTACATAAGACTCAAAAAGATCAGAGCCCATTCCTGCGACATCGCCGACATTGTCTCCAACAGCGTCAGCAATCACTGCCGGATTTCTGGGGTCGTCTTCGGGAATCCCCGCTTCCACTTTTCCAACCAAGTCTCCGCCAACATCAGCGCTTTTAGTGTAAATCCCGCCGCCAACCCTTAAAAATAAAGCAACCAAAGAAGAACCAAAAGCATAAAAAATCAAAAATTCAACATTTTTTGTTATCAACCAAATAAAAATAATTCCTAAAATTCCAACCCCGACAATAGTCAGACTAATTACCGCTCCGCTTAAAAATCCCACTCTAAAAGCTCTGCTAAAACTTTTGCTTGCTAAATTAGCGCATCGGCTGTTGGCGCGAGTCGAAACGCTCATCCCTATCCAAGCAGTCAAGGCGGCAACTAATGCTCCAAAAATAAAAACTAAGGCCTTTGTCCAATCAAGAAAAAAAATGATAAACAAAGCTATAATAAAAAGAGTTATATCTAAATATAAATATTCTCTTTTTAAAAAAGCCATTGCCCCTTCTTGAATGGCTTTTGAAATATCAACCATTTCTTTTTCCCCGGGGCTTTCCTTCATTATGATTTTTGACAGAAAAATAGCGTAAACCAAAGCCAAAATTCCGGCGCCGATAATAAGCGAAACTTTTAACATCTCGAACCCGGGGTTCGTTACAATTATCGCATTAATCATATTTTGAATTATTTTTTTCTTTTTATAACTTTCTTGACCGCCTCTCTTATATTCTGAACTCCCAAACCGTATTTATTTAAAAGTTCAGACGGAGAACCGCTTTCTCCAAAAACATCTTTTATACCTACGAACTCAATCGGAGCTGGAAATTCTCTGGCTAAAATTTCAGCTACCGCGCTCCCCATCCCTCCAAAAACTTGATGGTCTTCAACGGTAACAACCGCTCCACATTTTTTAACGGCTTCGATTATGGTTTTTTCATCCATCGGTTTTACAGTGTGATTATTAATAACCATTATTTCGATTCCCTGTTTTTCACTTAATTCTTTAGCCACAATTAAAACGCTGTAGAGCAAAAATCCGCAAACAATAACCACAGCTTCCGGCTTCTTTTTTTTAGAAGGCGGTTGCCAAAAAATATCCGCCCTACAAGGAAAAAAAGGAGTTTCGCTTGTGGTAATTATTGGAGTTTTGTTCCGAGAAAAACGAAGATAAGCCGGCCCCCAGATTTTTGAAACAGCCAAAGTTGCTTTTTCAGCTTCAATAGCATCGCAGGGAACAATAATTTTCATATTAGGCATTGACCTCATCAACGCTATGTCCTCGGTTGCCTGATGAGTGGCGCCGTCAGCGCCGGTTGAAATACCAGCATGATGACCGGCAATTTTCACATTAGAATCATTATAAGCGATGGTAGTTCTAATCTGCTCCCAGTTCCTGCCCGGAGAAAAAATAGCATAAGAAGAAATAAAGGGAGTTTTTCCGCTAACCCCCAAACCCGCGGCAACCACAGCTAAATTTTGTTCAGCTACGCCAACTTGAAAAAATCTTTCGGGAAATTTTTTTGCGAACTCTTCCATCCTTGTTGATTCGGTTAAATCAGCGGTCAAAGCCACGATGTTTTCATTTTCCTCTCCGGCTTTTTTTAATCCTTCGCCAAACCCGTCGCGAATCGGCCTTTCTTCTAAGTTGTCTTCAAATAGATTTGGGTTTAATTTTAGTTTTGAATTTAGCATTTTATTTTGACTATTTTAATTTTCACATTCAATCTTGCCTTTCAAAGTTCTTAGTTCTTTTAAAGCTTTTTCAGCTTCTTCTTTTGTCGGAGGTTTCCCATGCCATAAATAATTTCTTTCCATAAAACTTACTCCTTTGCCCGGAATAGTATGACTAATAATAACACTCGGTTTTTCATAAATAGCTTTGGCTTCATTAACAGCATCAACAATTTGTTCAAAATTATGACCGTCAATTTCCTTAACATGCCAGCCAAAAGCTTCATATTTTTCTTTTAGCGGTTCAAGCGGCATTACCTCTTCGGTAAAACCGCTGATTTGGATATTGTTCCGGTCAACAACAGCGATTAAGTTGTTTAAGCGATGTTTTGCGGCAAACATAGCTGATTCCCAAACATTGCCCTCATTGTGTTCGCCGTCTGACATCAGACAATAAACCCAGTGTTTTTTATTATCAAGTTTGGCGGCTAAAGCCATACCTATTGCCTGTCCCAAACCACAACCCAAAGGCCCTGAAGTTGTTTCAACCCCCGGCAAAGAAAACCGGCAAGGATGACCTTGAAGTCGGGAATTTATTTTTCTTAAAG
Organism: Candidatus Liptonbacteria bacterium; assembly: GCA_019923695.1. GTDB lineage: Bacteria > Patescibacteriota > Minisyncoccia > UBA6257 > Colwellbacteraceae > JAHXGO01. Next base: position 3,802 of record JAHXGO010000008.1, on the reverse strand, counting down.
TTTTTAATTCTTCTATTGGAAAATAACCGGCATAAGCCATTGTCGCGTAAAGAACCGGACAAATATGACCGTTTGATAATATCAAACGATCCCTTTCGCTCCAAGCAGGATTTATCGGGTCATGATTAAGAATATGAAAATAAAAAGCGGTAAAAATATCAGCCATGCCCAAAGAACCGGCCGAATGCCCGGAGCCGGCTTCAACCAATGTTTCAACAATCGCCTGCCTGATTTTATTGGCGGTTTCTTCTAAAAATTTCAGTTTTTCTTCGTAAAGATCGGGCATAATAAAAAAATTATATAACTAATTTTAATTAATTTTAATTAATTTCAGCGGCTCGACATAAGTCACGGTAAGCTTTTTTAGGAAAAGAATTATTAAAAATATACGAACTTGCCGCAAATAAATCAGCTCCGGCTTTTTTCGCAAGCTTCAAAGTATTCGGATTTATTCCACCGTCAACTTCTATTATAGCGCGTGGAAAGTTTTTTCGTAAAATTTTTATTTTCTTTAAGATTTTTCTCTGAAAAGTCTGGCCGGAAAAACCGGGTGTAACAGCAAGTAAATGAAAATACATTATTTTTTGACCGTCAAAAAAACGGGAATAATTTTTTATAAATTTCTGGACTGAAGTTTTAGAAGATATTGAAATCATCGCTTGGGCTTTGTATTTTCCGCAAATTTTTAAGAAAAAATCCGGATTCTTCAAAATTTCAATATTTATAATAATTCTCTTAACCCCGACTTTCAACCATTTTTCAATTAGCCCTTCTGGTTTTAAAACCATTAAATTAACTTCAAAATTGATTTTTCCCAGATTTTTATTTTTTTGAATCATTTTTTTTAATTCTCCGGGATTATTCCAGGTTAAATTCTTGGTAAATTTTCCGTCAGAAATATCAATATGAACCCAGCCCCCTTTAGGTAAAAATTCAACAGCTAATTCAATATTTTTTTTAACGCATTTAAAATCAGAACAATTTACGACGGGAATGATGGATTTCATTTTAATATTTCAATTGTATTATTTTATTTTTAAATTGGAGCTAAGTAACTTCCAGTCCCGTCTTTAGAGCTTATGTAAACGATTTTGATTGTTCTTCAATTTCCCTGATTTTATTGATTCTTCTTCTATGTCTTTCTTCTCCGGAAAAAGGAGTTTGCAACCAAACACCAATAATTTTTTTCGCTAATTCAAGGTCAATAAAATCAGCGGCTAAAGCCAAAACATTAACATCTAAATCTTTTCGGCTTTGATAAATATGGTCCGGACTTATCGCTAAAACCGCCCTAATTCCCGGAACTTTATTGACAACAACGCTAACCCCGGCTCCAGAACCGCAAATAACTATGCCTTTTCTTGATTGGGGGTCAACAAAAACTTCTTTAGCAACCTTAAAGGCAAAATCCGGATAATCGTCATTCTGGTCAAAAACATTATTTCCAACATCAACTACTTCATATCCTGTATGTTGAAGATAATTTTTAAGAGCTTCTTTTAAATAAAACCCTTTATGATCAGCGCCTATATAAAT
>JAHXGO010000008.1:0-2261 GCA_019923695.1 Candidatus Liptonbacteria bacterium | reverse complement strand
TCATTTAATGTTTATTATAACAAGCTTCATTTAGTATATCAAACACTTGTTTGTTATTAACAACAATTAAATATCAGTGTTATCTTATTTAATTTTGATAATTATAAGAGTCAGGAACCTTCATATTAAGTATCCGTTGTTCTCTTTCCAGTTCTTCCAAAAACAACCGCAATCATTCAACTTCAATATTATTCCTTTCTATGTCAAAGTTCTCGTTTTTTAGAAAATCTAAACCAAGGGGTTTTTCAATTTTATTATCCAAAAAATAACGCCAACGCAAACATACCAGTAACCACAATAATTCCTAAAACAGCGGAAAAAATAAAGAATCCTTTTGAACCTCCGGGTTTTTGATTAACTAATTCAGGCTTGGCGTTTTTCAAACTAAGGTAAATGGAAAGCATATAAGCTGAATAAAACGGAAAAGCCAAAATGCCCAAGATAGCGTACAAAACTCTAATAGATGTCAATAAAGCTCGCATAGCTGATAAATATTCATAATGCTCATAAATGGCTTCTAAAGACATAAGAGGAACCATTATCACAGTACCCATAAAAATAAAATACCAAAATATAGTCCACCATTTTCCGGCAACATAAGCTTTGCTTTTTAATAAAGCGTCAAATCCGCGATCTCCTTCTAAAGCAGCAATAATCGCGCTAAAACTAAACCAGATCATAAATATAATCCCCGGAACAACAAGCATAAACAGACCTCCGTAAAAAACCAACACAACAAGAAGACTAACAATAAAAAAGTTTATGAACTTTGAACGACTCCGTTTAAACGCCTCAACTACTCCTATATTCTCACTTAACACCATCCAAAGAACGATACTGATAGAAGTAAAAATAACAAAATGAATAATTGTAAGAGGGATTAAATGACCGAAAATAAAAGCAAGGGTTGATAAAATAATCAACGGGATAAATCTTGATTTATAAAGCTCTATTGCTTTTGAAAAAATTCTAATTGCGCTTGGCATATTATATAAATTATATAAATTTTATTAATCGACTTTTGATTTGTTTTAACATTTTTATTTTTAATAAACCATTATAAGTGAACCCCCGAATCGCTATAACAAAACGAAATTTTAACATATCAAATTTCCGATTCACTATAACGAACGCCGCTCGATATATCAAGGCCCTGCTTTGCTATAGCGAGCGGTACACCACTCGATATATTGAACTAAAGTTCACTATAAAGATTTGGCTATTTCCAAAATATGTTTTATTAAAATCGAAACATATCCCCATTCATTATCGTACCAAACAAGAACTTTCACTAAGTCTCCATCAACAACTCTGGTAAAACTCAAATCAACAACAGCCGAGTGTGGTTCCCCGATAATATCAGAAGAAACTATCTGTTGTTCGGTAGTTTTTAAAATCCCCTGCCATTGAGAAAGTTTTTCAGCTTCTTTTAAAATCCCATTAATTTCTTCAACCGAAGTTTTTCTTTGAGAAATAAAAGTAATATCGGCAATAGAGCCCGTCACAATAGGAACTCTTAAAGCAATGCCGTCAAATTTATTCTCCAGCTCTTTAATCACTCTGGTAACGGCAGTGGCTGCGCCGGTTGTTGAAGGAATGATATTTTGAGCTCCGGCCCGACCGCGCCTAAAATCATTTCCTTTCACAGGGGCATCAACTATTGTCTGGGTATTTGTATAAGCATGAACCGTATTTAAAATCGCTTTTTTAATTCCCATTTTTTCCGACAAAACAGCGATAACCGGATAAACAGCGTTAGTGGTGCAAGAGGCATTAGAAGTTAAAATAGTTTTTTTTAATTCTCCCTCATTGACTCCTATAAAAATTGTTTTTCCGCCTGCTGTGTCTTCTGAATCTTTTGACGGCGCAGTCAATAAAACCCTTTTTGCTCCGGCATCAAGATGTTTTTTCGCTTGTTCAAAAGATTCAAACGCTCCGGTTGATTCAACTACAACATCTATCTCTAAATCTTTCCATGGAAGACCTGCCAGATCTTTTTCCTGAAAAACTAAAATTTCCTTGCCATCAATAATAAGTTTATTTGGAATTTGAGATTTGTTATTTGAAATTTGCCGTTCATAACGGCCATAAACTGTATCGTATTTCAAAAGATACGCCAGATTTTCTAAGTCGCCTAAATCATTAATCGCAACAATATCAAACTCGGGCAAATTAAACGCCCGCCTAAAAAATAATCTTCCTATTCTCCCAAACCCATTTATAGCAATACGCATAATTTATATATTATACAAAATTAAAAA
>JAHXGO010000007.1 GCA_019923695.1 Candidatus Liptonbacteria bacterium | reverse complement strand
GACTTCATATATTCAGTTAAGACTTCATATATTCAGTTGGGACTTCATATATTCAGTTAAGACTTCATATATTCAGTTAAATTTTTTCTTTTTTAATATCATCCCTAATTTTTTCCACTAGAGAATTAAAAAACCAAAGATTGTGAAAAGTCAAAAGTTTTAAAGCAGTTATCTCTCCAGCGCGAAAAAGATGACAAAGATAACTTCTTGAATAATTTTGGCAAACAAAACAAGAACATTTTTTATTCACCCCAAAATAGCCGCTATTCTTCCTTTGGTAAAGCGGATTTTTAACGAAGCCTACGACATTTTTCTCGGAATCAAGTGAGTTTTTATCATTTAAATAAATTGATTTTCCAATATTTATTGAGCCAAACCTTGTGAAAGCTATACCACGCCTAGCATAATGAGTAGGAATTATGCAATCAAAAGTATCCACTCCTGCTTTAATAATCTTTAAAATATCATCCGGCTGACCAATACCTAAAAGATGCCTTGGCTTTATCTTCGGAAGCTTTTCAAGTGTCCATCCAATCATATCAATCATTGATTTTTTATCGCTTCCAAATTCACCGCCAATTCCAAAACCATCAAAATCCCTGGAGCTCAAAAAATCCGCGCTTTCCGTTCTCAAACTCTTAAACCTCCCTCCTTGAACAATCCCAAAAAGCGCTTGATCAGATTGTTTAACCTTAAGACAAATATCAGCCCACAAATGGGTTCTTTCTAAAGATTTTTTCATATATTTAAAATCAACTGCCGGCGGCGGGCATTCATCAAAAGCAAAAATAATATCAGCCCCCAAAGATTCCTGAATTTTAATCGATTCTTTAGGCCCTATAAAAACTTTATTTCCATCTAAATGAGACCTGAACAATACACCCTCATTAGTTATTTTCAGAAAATTAGGTTGGGTTTTCAATTCAATTTCACTGTTTTTCTTTAAAATTTTACTAATTCCTAAATCTCTGCCAAAACCAAGGCTAAAAACTTGAAAACCCCCAGAATCCGTCATTAAAGCTTTCGGCCAATTCATAAATTTATGAAGCCCTTTAAAACCCTTTATTATTTTTTCTCCAGGCCTCAAATGAAGATGATAAGTATTGCAAATTAAAATCTTAGTTTTTGTTTCCAAAACCTCTTCACTAGTCAAAGTTTTTATAACTCCTTGAGTGGCAACCGGCACAAATGCGGGTGTTTCCACTTCGCCGTGACAAGTTTTCAAAACCCCCAGTCTTGCCTGACTTTTTTCAGATTTTTTTAAAATCTTAAACTCAATCATCTTTTCTTAAATTTAATCTCACCCGTATTAAAAACCCTGCTCCTTAAATAAGTTTTACCGAGTTTGTTTGAATTGATTTATAACCAGTGGCCCTCGGAGAATAACAGTCTGCGCCTTGATCCAAGCAACAATATTTATAACAAAGTTCTAAATTATAAATTTCTATTTTAATATCTTATGTTTTTATTTCTTTTCCTTTTATAAAATTTATAATTTTATTCATTTTATCAAAAATTTTTTCCGAAAACTTGCCACACCCCTTTCCCCTTCGGTAATAAGACTAAATTTAAATGAAACTATAACTTCATTCAATATATTCAAATCTCGTCTCACCGTCCTTTAATTTCCTTACTAATCCTTTTAATGACATCAATAGGAGCGGCCTTCAAATAATTACCTTGCAGAGTAAACCTGATTTTCCCCTTTAAAGACAAAGACAATAATCCCCTGACAAATTCTAAAAAATGAGACGGGGATAAAAGATAAACATCATCAAAATCAGTTTTTAATTCTATTTCTTTAATGGCTTTCTTAAAACTGACAACAAACTCTTGTTTCGCTTTTGTTTTTAAATCGTCTAAAACCGACCCTGAGGAACCATATTTAGTTCGGCCCCTTCCTATAAAACCTTCTTTATCTGAATAAGTTAGTTTTTTGAGTTTGAAATAGGCGATTTTTTCAATTACTCCCTGATAGGCGAAAAAAAACTCCGCTTCTTGTTGGCCGCTGATAATAATTAACGTTTTAAATTTACTAAATTGCAAAAGTTCTTTGGGAATTTTCATTTATATGCAAACCATAATAAAGCGAAGTTTTTATCTATTAAGATATCTCTTATAAAGTTTGGGGTGTGTCTCGCGAAATAAGAATTAAAAAATAATAATGGAAAACAGATAATAAGCTAATAATATTGCTATTGCTCCGTAAATTCTAACTACAACTTGAGAAGCGCCAGTCCACCAATCTATCATCTTTGTTATCAAGGGCTTTGGTAAAAACAAGAAAAATAACCCTTTAACACCACTAAGAAAAGCGAGAACCTTGACAAATAACGGAAAAGAAACTGCCCCAGCTGAATACCAGAGTATAAGTCCCACCACAAAAGAAATAACTCCCCATAACCAAAACGGTAGAGCATAAACCGATGAAGTTATAATTTTCTTTTGTTGATAAGGGAAAAATAAACAAATGAAGCCGTAAACCATCCATAATCCAGCAAGTAAATAAAGAAAATATTGCATATTTTATTTAATTGATTATTCTAACTCGACCTTTATAAACTCCGTCAAAAAAAATTAACCTCCTCATTTGATAAAATAATTTTATTGTCTAAGAGCTTCGTCTATCATTCTTTTAACTTCATCAATAGGATAATTACCCGAAATCACCGAAGTTGGTTCATTATTCAACACTAAAACACTAAAAGGAACTCCCATGGCCCCAGCCCTTTGGGCATCATTGCTCTGAACATCTATTCTTGAAGAATGTCTTCCTGATTCTAAACAACTTGTAAATTTATTAGAATCAATTCCAGTTTCCTTTGCCAATTCTATAAATAAACCCCTCAAAGGTTCCCTGTTGTTTTCTCTTGCTTTAATAAAATTATCTAAATACTCCCAAAATTTATTTTGTCCGCCTAACTCTCTAGCGCATTCTGTTGCTTCGGCGGCAAGATAAGAAGGGCCTTCTTTATCGCTTAATATAGGATGATGTCTATAAACTAAAGCAACTTTACCATCATATTCTTCAACTATTTGTTTCATTGTTATTAAAAACATCTTGCAAAAACCGCACTGTAAATCAGAAAACATGACTATTTTAATTGGAGCGTTAGGGTCGCCTAAAATATTATCTTTAGGATCTACTGCTTGAATATTTTTAAAAGCTTCTTGTTGGTTGCCGCCTTCCCCCGCCAGTGGCAAAAGTTGATTATTATTAATGACAGCTTCTTCGGCTGGTTTGGGTACAAACACCAATCCGCTAAAAAATATCACAAAAATTAATATACCCAACGCTAATATTGTAAGCGGCAATAAAAACGACTCAAGGGTTTTTATAAATTCTTTATTTATTTTAAAATGTTTCATAATAATAATGATACAATATTTTAAAAAATTTTACAAAACTAATTAAATTATTCTAATCCGTTTTTAAACTGTCCTTTGGCCATAAACATCTCGACAAAATAAATTTAATTAAATAAAAACTTAAAAACCCAATAACTATTCCGGCAAAAATATCAGACAGCCAATGAACTCCACAAACTATCCTGAAAAAGCCCATTATAAAAACTGAAAACAAAAACCAAATTCCTGCTTTTTTATTAATATCCAAAACCACTAAAGCTAAAGGAATAAAAAGTGTCATATGTCCCGAAGGAAAACTATTAGTTTCAACCAAGTTCATAAAAAGAGGCGTAATTTCGAAAAAAACATAAGGCCTGGGTGAATCTATAAAAAATCTTAAACCTTCGGTAATTATCCCCCTAGACACAATAATCGAAAGAGTAGTTAAAGCAAAAATATAAAAACGTTTTTTAAAACCGCCAACCCTAAAAAAATAAAATAAAAAAACGGCAAGTAAAATATAACCTAACCATGCGCCCAGAAAAATAAAAAAAGAATTAATTAAGCTAGAGTATTTGGTTAAACCAAAAAAAATATTAAAAATTTCCTTATCCCAAGAAAACATTATAATAACGAATTTCGCTTAAATTATTTTCTAACAAAAGGCAAAAGACCAAGAAAGCGGGCACGCTTAATAGCTCGACTAAGCCGACGCTGATGGCGACCACAAACTCCAGTATGTTTCGGATCAATAATTTTGGCTTGACTAGAAATAAAGCGTTTTAAGGTTTGAATATCAGTATAATTAATTTCAGAAATATTTTGTGAACAAAAAAAACATTGTTTTTGGATCATATTAGTTAAAAAAATTAAAACGGTAAATCTCCAGGATTGGTTATTTCTTCGTCAAGATCGATAATCGGTATTTCTTCTGTTTGAGTTTCCTCCTTCCCAGTTGGCGATGCATCAAATTTAGCGCCAGACTCTCCTGATTTTGGACCTAATTGTATTCTTTCTCCTATTATTTCCGTAGTTTTTCTTGAAACTCCGTTTTTGTCCTGCCAACTTCTAGTTTGAAGTCTCCCCTCAATACAAGCAACGCTTCCTTTGGTTAAAAATTGAGCCGCTATTTCTCCCTGTCTCCCCCATAACACGATATTATGGAATTCAACAGATTCTTTTCTGTTTCCGTTTTTATCTTTCCATATTCTATTGGTAGCTATCGAAAAACTCGCCACTCGATTTCCAGAAAGCGTTGTCCTTAATTGAGGATCAGCCGTTAATCTGCCAATAATAAAAACCTTGTTTAAATTCATAATAATATTATTATAGCAAACTTCATTCAATATATCAAAGCTTTAATTCACTATGTTAAACCTATAGTTCTAATTTTTATCTATCTCCTCGTTAAGAAGTTTTTCTATTTCTGTCTCTTTTGGTTTTTCCTCTGGCATAACAAATTCATCAAATACTTTGTTTTCCGTCTGATTTTCTACTTTAACCTTATAAAGACCCGGCAATACAGTAATTAAAAATCTTAATATATTCTGATTTAAAAAAAGTTCTTTTTGAATATTTTGTATTTGTTCCGGATAAACTTCAAAAACCAAATGGACAAGATAAGCCGAATTCTGTTTTGCCACAGGATAAGCAAATTTTGTTTCAAAAATATTCCCTGTCTCCAAAATTACTGCTTCAAATTTTTTTAACTGCGTCAAAAAAACTTCAAAATCGCTTTCTTGGCGCAAAAAAACTGAAATTCGATATTTTCTTTTTTTTTCTGATGAGTTTACTGTTGTTTCAATCATTTTAAAATCTTAAATATTAATTACTTCCCTGTCAATAAAATTATTCTTTATCTTGGTTTTTCTCCAACTCTTCATCTGTTTTAAATTCACGACGAAAATTCGTTCCTATAGGTAAAAGTCGACCAATAATAACATTTTCATTAAGACCGCGCAGTTTATCAACTTTACCTTCAGTAGAAGCGCTAACCAATACCCGGGCAGCTTCCTGAAAAGAAACAGCTGATAAAAATCCATCCGAACTCAAAACCACCTTAGTAATACCAAAAAATAATTCTTCAGCTTGAGCTAATTGTTTATTTATGTTTTTTAAAATACAATTAGCTTCTAAAAAAACGGACTTATCAATAATTTCTCCAACTGTGAATTCGCTATCTCCAGAAAAAGTAATTTTCATTCGACCAAACATTTGACGAATTATAATTTCAATATGTTTATTGTTAATCAAAGCGCCTTCAGAAACATAAACTCTTTGAATCTCGCTAATAATATAACGACATAACTCTTCTTTCCCCCTAAGTTTTAAGACTTCTTTTAAATCAAGACTTCCTTCAGTCAAAGCATCCCCTCTTTTTATCTTTTGACCAAGCTGAACAACTAAAATAATTGCTCTAGGAATTTGATACTCAACTATCTTATTTTTTTTTGTTTTTTTATCTACAATTTTATAATCCTTTGATTTAATCCGCAAAAAAATATTTCTAGTATCTTCTTTATCTTCAATTTTTTCAATAATACCGTCAAACTCGCTGATTAAGGCCTTTCCTTTTGGAAGTCTAGCTTCGAAAACCTCTTCTACCCTTGGTAAACCAGAAGTAATATCAACTTGCGCAATACCGCCGACATGAGTTGTTCTCATAGTCAGCTGGGTTCCGGGTTCTCCGATTGATTGAGCGGCAATCACGCCGACTGCTTCTCCTTCTTTAACCAACTCGTTTCTTCCTAAATCCAAGCCATAACATAATGAACAAACGCCATACAAAGATTTAGCTGAGCTTTTTCTAAATCTATAATTTCTCCTTCTTTAACTATGACTTTATGTCCAATTTTAATATCTTCCAAAACAACTCGAGAATAAATTCTTTCGCTCCATTTATGTCCATATTCTAAACCATGTTCTCTTTTAACTTCTATCCCTTCTTTAACTCGACAATCTTTTTCAACAACAATCAAGTCTTGAGCAGCGTCTACTAAACGCCGCGTAAGATAGCCAGCTTCCGCTGTTTTTAAAGCAGTGTCAACAAGGCCTTTTCTGTTACCATGAACTGAAATAAAATATTCCCAAGAACTAAAGCCTTCTTTATAAGAAGAAATTACCGGCAAATCAATAATTTCTCCTTGGGGATTTTTGACTAAACCCCTCATCCCCATCATTTGGTTAATCTGCTCCCAATTACCCCTGGCTTTTGAGGTGACAATTTTATAAACAGAATTATTATAAGGTAAAATAGTTTTTATAATTTGTTCGATATCCTTTTTAACCTGGCCCCAAATGGCAATTGCCCTAATTTTTGTCTCTTCGGTTGTTAAAAGACCTTCTTCGCGCTGTTTATAAATTTCCACAATTTTTTCTTTCGCTTTTTCTACAATCTCTAATTTTTCTTTAGGAACTATCAAATCACTCATCCCCCAACTAATACCAGATTTCGTCGCATATTCAAAACCCAAGTCTTGAATATTTTTTATTATATCTTTAATTTTGTCTAATGGATATAAATTAATGATTTTTTTAATAAGTTTTGAAAAGGTTTTTTCTATTAAAGTTTCATTGATAAAATCAAAATCAATCGGCAAGGCTCGATTAAATATTATTCGACCACAAGTTGTTTCGATATTTTTACCAATTTTAATAAAAGCTTGAAGTCCTATTTCTTTAATTTCATAAGCCATCAAAGCTTCTTCATCACAAGAAAAAACTCTGCCAGTGCCTAATCCCTTAGGGTCAATTTCTGTTAAATAATAAGCTCCCAATAAAATATCATTCCACGGACCAAGTATTGGATCGCCAGAAGAAGGCTTTAAAATATTTTTACTTGAAAGCATTAATTCTTCGCTTTCCTTCTGGGATTCTTCAGTCAATGGTAAATGAACTGCCATTTGATCTCCATCAAAATCAGCATTAAAACCGCGGCAAACCAAAGGAGGAATCTGAATACATAAACCTTCTATTAAAACCGGCTTAAAAGCCTGAACCCCCAAACGGTGAAGGGTAGGCGCGCGATTTAAAAGCACTTTTTTGTCACCAATAACCTCTTCAAGTATTTCCCACACTTCCGGCGGCGCAAGCTCAATAAGTCTATTGGCATTTCTAATATTATAAGCCAGCCCTTTCTCAAAAATTTTATTAATTACAAACGGCTTAAAAAGTTCTAAAGCCATTTTTTTCGGTAAACCGCATTCATCATAATCATGTTGAGGTCCTACAACAATTACCGAACGACCGGAATAATCAACCCTTTTCCCAAGCAAATTCTGTCTAAACCTTCCTTGTTTGCCTTTAAGTATATCAGCTAAAGATTTTAGAGGTCTCCTTCGAGAAGAAAGTTGAGCCTTATTTCCCCTGGTGCTGTTATCTATCAAAGCGTCAACTGCTTCCTGAAGCATTCTTTTCTCATTAATTACAATAATCTCCGGCGCCTTAAGTTCTAAAAGTTTCTTTAATCGATTATTGCGATTAATTACACGACGGTATAAATCATTCAAATCAGAAGTAGCATAGCGACCTCCATCTAAAGCTACCATTGGTCTTAAGTCTGGAGGTAAAACTGGAAGAACAGTTAAAATCATCCATTCTGGCCGGATATTTTGCTTCAACATATTTCTAAAAAACCTTAAACGTCTTGTCAATTTTTGAGTTTTTACAAGCTCGTCGGATTTTTGAAGTTCTTTCTCTATTTGTTTTATCTCTTTGTTTAAATCTAATCTTTCCAAAATATATCTTATCCCTTCTGCTCCGCTCATCGCTTTGAAAGCTCCGCTGAACTTTCTAGAAAGACTGTAAAAATCCGTTTCACTTATAACGAAACCCGGACGTAAATCTTTTAAAATTTCTTTAGTTGTCCTAGCCGCTTCTTTCAGTTCTTCTTCTTTGTCTTTTTCTTCTTTTTTACGAAACTTAAATTCATTTTCAATTTCTTTTACTGCTCTCTCTCGTTCATTCTCATCAACCTCAACTACAACATAAGCAGCGTAATAAACTACTCTTTCTAATTTTGCCAACGGAATATTCAAAATTAAACCTATCCTTGAAGGGACGCTTCTTAAAAACCAAAGATGAGCAATCGGCGTAGCTAATTTAATATGGCCTGTTCTTTCCCTTCTTACTAAAGAACGAGTTACCTCTACTCCGCATTTATCGCAAATTGTCCCTTTGTACCTAATTTTTTTGTATTTTCCGCAATAACATTCATAATCTTTTGTTGGACCAAAAATTCTCTCGGAAAAAAGACCGTCTTTTTCAGGACGCTGGGTCCGATAATTAATAGTTTCCGGCCTTATTATTTCTCCATAAGAAACTTTTAAAATTTCTTCTGGGGAAGCGACTTTTAACCTAATAGCCTTAAACTCCATAATTTTATTTATTTTATATTTTTCTTTTTACTTTGTTTTCTCTTTTATTTTTACTTCTTTGTTCTCCTTCTGATTTAGCGTCAAAATCTTGTTTTGTGATATCAAGTTCGGGACCTGCGACAAATTCAACATTAATCCCTAAAGCTCTTAATTCGTTAATCATTACATTAAAAGTAGTAGGAATGCTCGGTTTTTTAATTTTTTCTCCTCTGATTATTCCTTCATAGGCGGCATAGCGACCACTAACATCATCTGATTTAATTGTAAGCATTTCCTGCAAAGTATGAGAAGCCCCATATCCTTCAAGCGCCCAAACCTCCATTTCTCCAAAACGCTGACCGCCAAACTGGGCTCTTCCTCCAAGGGGTTGTTGAGTAATCAAAGAATAAGGACCAATAGACCTCATATGAATTTTATCAAGCACTAAATGATTAAGTTTCATCATATAAATGCGGCCAACGGTTATTTTACGATCAAAAGATTCACCTGTTCTGCCATCATACAAAATAATTTGTCCATCTTCGGGTAAACCCGCTCTTTCTAATTCAATTTTAATTTCTTTTTCAGTGGCTCCGGCTAAAGCTGGTGAATAAGCGACATAATCAAGCTTCTCTGCCGCCCAACCCAAACAAGTTTCTAAAATCTGGCCTAAATTCATTCTCGAAACAACTCCCAAAGGATTTAAAATAATATCAACCGGGGTTCCGTCTTCCAAATAAGGCATATCTTCAATCGGTCTAATTTGTGAAACAATTCCTTTGTTGCCATGCCGACCCGTCATCTTATCACCTGCCTGAATATTTCTAAGCGAAGCTAATTGAATATGAATTCTTTTTATAACCCCCGGTTCAAGTTTATCTCCTTTTTGTCTGTCAAAAACCTTTATACTTATAACTCTTCCTCCTTTCCCGTGAGGAACTTCTAAAGAAGTATTTTTAATATCTCTGGCTTTTTCTCCAAAAATCGCCTTTAAAAGTCTTTCTTCAGAAGTTAGTTCGACTTCTCCTTTTGGCGAAATTTTACCAACTAAAATATCTCCTGACCCCAATTCAGCGCCGATTCTAACTACACCTTCTTCATCTAAATTTTTAAGTTTATCTTCGGAAATATTCGGAATATCAGGAGTAGTTATTTCCGGCCCCAACTTAGTATCTCTAACATCACAACTAAAATCCTGAATATGAGCAGAAGTGTAACGATCTTGTTGGACAACTCTTTCAGAAATAATAATCGCGTCTTCAAAATTACCCCCTCCCCAAACCATAAAAGCAACCAAAAGATTTTGGCCTAAGGCTAAACGACCGTCTTTTATTGCTGGCCCTTCTGCTAAAATATCTCCTTTTTTAACCTTATCTCCCTTTGCAATAATCGGTCGATAAGAAAAAGCAATGCCCTGATTGGTCATCCTAAATTTTTCCAGAGGATAAAGTCGCTTTTCATTCTTTCCTAAAATAATAATTTTAGAAGCGTCAACAGTCTCTACTTTTCCATCTATTTCACTAATCACCAAGTGACCAGAATGATAAGCAGCTTCAGATTCCATCCCTGTCCCAACTAAAGGAAATTCGGGCTGAATTGAAGGCACCGCCTGTTTTTGCATATTCGAACCCAGTAAAGTTCTTTTGGCATCATCGTTTTCAAAAAACGGAATAAGAGAAGCGGCAACGCTTAAAATCTGATAAGAAGAAACATCTATTAAATCACCTTCTTCGGATTTAATATTAGTCGGCCCGCCTTGATACCTAGCCTCGACAAACTTATTAATTAAACGCTTTGTTTGCGGATTTATTTTTTCCCCGGCATGAACAATTTTAAATTTTTCTTCTTCAATCGCGTCAAGCCAAACTAATTCGTTAGTTATTACCCCCTTCTTTAATTTAAAATAAGGAGTTTCCAAAAAACCATAACGATTTGGACGACTGTATAAAGATAAATAATTAATCAATCCGATGTTTTGACCTTCTGGAGTTTCAACTGGACAAACCCTGCCATAATGAGAATGATGGACATCTCTAACTTCAAAACCAGCTCTTTCCCTTGTCAGCCCGCCCGGTCCTAAAGCAGTTATCCTCCTTTTGTGCTCTAGTTCAGCTAAGGGGTTAACCTGATCCATAAATTGAGAAAACGAAGAAGTCGCGAAAAAATCTTTTATTGAGGTAAAAAGAGGCCGACTATTAATAAGTTGACCTGGTGTGACTAAGGTTTTATCACAAATAGCCATTCTATCTTGAATAATCCTTCTTATTCTACTTAGTCCTATTCTAGCTCTTAATTCCAAAAGTTCACCAACCCCTTTTAAACGACGATTACCCAAATGATCAATATCATCGTTTTTTGATTTTGGGTCGTAATTTAATCTAATGATTTCTTTAGAAATTTCAATTATATCTTCAACCTCAAGAAGCAAAGAAGAAGATTTTAAAACAGAAAGCCGCTGATTTAATTTAAATCTGCCTATTTCAGAAAGACTATAACGGTCCTCTCTTTTAAACATCGCATCAATTAAATTTTTGGCGTTCTCAAAGGAAACCAAATCACCCGGTCTTAAGCGCTTATAAATTTCCATATAACTCTCAATAAGAGTCTTGGCTGAATCCCTTTTTAGCGTTGCTTCAATTGATTTTAAAGTTGATTCATTATCAGAAAATATTTTCTTTATTTGTTCGTCAGTTTCTAAACCAAAAATTCTTAAAAGAGATGTAATTGGAACTTTCCTATGACGGTCAATTTTCACTTCAACGGCTCCATCCCCACCAGTTTCAAATTCAAGCCAAGCGCCTCTGTTGGGAATAATTTTGGCGCCAAATAACTTCTTGCCACGAACAACATTAAAAGCAAAATAAATTCCCGAAGAACGAATTAGTTGAGGAGTTATAACTCTTTCTACACCATTAATCAAAAAGGTCCCTTGTTTTGTCATTATTGGCAGCTCTCCAAAATAAACCTCTTGTTTAATAGTTTTATTATTAACTAAATTAACTAACTCAACATTTACCCTCAAAGGCGCCTCATAGGTCAATAATTTTTCTCTTGCTTCCTCAAGACTTAATTTTGGCGCGTCAAAATAATAATCCTTAAAATAAATAGCCAAGTCCTTGACTGAATGACCATAAATTGGAGAAATCTCATCAAATAAAATTCTTAACCCCTTTTCTTTAAACCAATTAAAAGAATCAATTTGTATCGAAATTAAATTCGGTATTTTTATAAGAGGTCCGAGATATGAAGAAAAAATTTTTATTTTTGACTTATCAAGCATAATAAAACAAGTTTTAATATATGAACTCCGCAATTTGCCATATTGAACGATATACCGCTCAAAATATCAAGTTTAAAGTTCACTATAGCAACACCTTACTTCAGAAATTAATTTTTCTTAAATATTTATTAATATTGTAATTATGTTCTCTAAGAGTTCTGGCAAAAATTGTCTCTTTTGTTTCTTGATCAGAAATAAAATATAAATAAGGAGAATCCTTAGGTTCTAAGGCGGCAATGATAGCTGAAACACCCGGATTACTTATCGGGCCGGGCGGCAAACCATAATGTAAGTAAGTATTATAAAGGGAATCTATTTTTAAATCAAGAGGGGTAACTCTATCACACCACATTGGATCTTTTGCAAAACAAACTGTCGCGTCAACCTGAAGTGGCATATTTATTTCCATTCTTTTTCTTAAAATTCCAGACACTATATTTCTATCATCTTCAAAATGAGGAATTTCTTTTTCAATAATTGAAGCTAAAATAATAATTTCTCTGTGATTAAATTGCCCCTTACCATTTTTTTCATAAAACTCTTTTTCGGCCATAAGCAGCGGCCCTGCCTTTCTATTAAAATTATCTAAAAATCTTCTAACTACTACCCGTCCAGAAGAATTTAAAAAAAACTCATAAGTATCCGGAAATAAAAAACCATTTAAATTTTTAGCGCCCTCCAAAAACCAATAAGTGTCTTTTAAAGAACTAACATCAAAATTAATAATACTTCCTTCTTCTATTATAATACCCTCATTAAATAATAATTTATCAATTTGATGAGTTGTATAGCCTTCAGGGATAGTTACGGTTTTTACCGGATATTCCGGCGGTTTTCTGTAAATCCTACGAAATAAATAAAAAACGCCTGGCCCAGCAACAACTAAAAAAGCCAAAGTAATAATAAGAAAACTAACTAATCTCTTTTGATACCGCAATATTTTGAATAATACCAATAATTAAAAATGATGTCAAGAAATTTGACCCGCCATAACTTAAAAAAGGAAAGACAACTCCGATAACCGGCGTCAGACCCAAAGTAGACCCAATATTAATAATAAATTGAAAAAAGAAAAATAGAACTGCTCCAAGACAAAATAATTTATTAAAATTATTATGAGAACGAATAGCTATTTTACAAATCCTAAAAATTATATAACTAAAAATAAAAATTAAAATTATCCCCGCTAAAATTCCCCACTCTTCTACAAAAGCCGCAAAAATAAAATCAGTATGGGCCACCGGTAAAAATCCTAAATTAACCTGCGTCCCCTGACCAAATCCCTTGCCAAATAAACCAGCTGAACCAATGGCGATTTTCGACTGAATAACATTATAATTTACACCCAGGGGATCCTCCCACGGAGAAAGAAATCCTAAAATTCTCGCTCGTTGATAATCTTCAAACCCAAAATTCCAAATTAATAAACTTAAAACCAAAATAAAAGGAAATGCCAATAAAAGATATTTTAAGGGCATCCCTGAACCCAAAAGAAACCCAAACCAAATACCAAAAAATATCAGAGCCGCGCCAACATCCGGTTCAAGTAAAATTAGAAAAATCGGAAAAATAAGATAAAAAAACGAACCTAAAATAGTTTCTATTTTTTTAATTCCAACATGACGGCGACTAAAAAAAGAAGCAAGAACAAGAATCAAGGTTAGCTTTGCTAATTCAGAGGGCTGAAACCCAAACGAACCTATGCCCAGCCAACTTCTACTTCCTGATACCGTCACTCCAAAAATTTGAACTAAAATTAGAAGAACTATGCTAAAAAAGAAAATTAGTAAAATTATCCAACGATAGCTAAAAAAATGTCTAAGATTTAAAAAGGGAATAAACAATAAAATAAAAATACCTAAAATCATCCAAACTAACTGTTGATAAAACAACTCCAAAAAACCAGAAGATAAAGTTATCAACCCCAAAGACATAATAATAAAAATCGCTATATTAAGCCGCCAATCAATTTTTTTTAAAATATCCATAAATTATCGTTTAATTTCCCAGATAATTCGAGTTAAATTAACATCCATAGCTTTGTCTTGAGGTTGTCCCCTAACTATAACCGCCTGATGGGGCAGAAAAATATCAAACCTTCTTTTAGAAAAAGCATTTACATTTCTAATTTGAGTCCCCGACGCGTTTATCATCTCCCCTGATTTATTAAAAAATAAAGCGTAAACAGCCAAATTATCAATACTGGTTGCCGAGTTATTTACTATAAATCCGGAGACAACAACATTATTTGAATCAATATCAACTTTAACCGACTCGGTTTTTATAATAAAAGGATAAAATAGCCGAAACTCTCTCCATTCTATGTTCTTTGTTCTAAAATAAATTTTACTTATTCTTCTAAAATTTATATTAACAACGGGCTCAATAATATATCTTGCTTCTCCCAAACCCAAGCTTGACGACCCCTCAAAAGACTTTAATAACGAATCATCAGCGGCATAAACATCAAAAACATAATCAAATTTATAAGGCCAGTAATTAAAACTTTGATTATTAACCTTAACAACTAAAGACGCTTGCGTTCTACTAACAAAAAAAGCTCTCGGAGACTCAGAAATAATTTGGAGCTTTTTAACCTGACAGCTTAAACAAGGGCCACCGCAATCAATATCTTCCTCTCTTTGATTTTTTATACCATCAAAACAAGTTGGTTTAACCGAAAAAAAACTAAAATAAATAAAAACCCCGGCTAAAATTAAAAGTAATAAAAATAACGAACCAAAAAATAACTGTTTTATAGTTCTGCTCATACAATTTTAATAATAAATTCATTTTAACTAAAAATACAATATATAAAATAATGTCTCGGATTTTAATATTTACTATCTCACAAACTAACTCAAACTACTTATAATAAAACCCGCCTAAAACGAACGCATTCATAAAAGAAAAACAAAAAAGCCAGCAAACCCTACTTTCCCCTTTAAAAAAATAAAAAGTATCATCGGGACTGCGTGATTTCACTTCTCTGTTCGGAATGGGAAGAGGTGGGACACACGCAACTAAATCACTGGCTTATTAAAAAATAAATTATTAAACACGTCGTATACTCCGTTAAAAAACAAATAAATTTTAAATCTCTTTTAAATAACCGGTCTATCAAACGATCTATTAGTACCCTTTGGCTAAAACGGTTACCCGCCTTACACCTTGGGCCTATCCCCGACCCTAATTTTAATTTCGAAATTATTATTCAAAATTAAAATTAGGGTCGAGCGCCTTACGGCGACCTAGTCATCTTCTAGGGATCTTTGTTTAATCTTGGGAGGGGCTTCATGCTTATATGCTTTCAGCATTTATCCCTTCCGAACATAGCTACCCGGCATTTCACTTGGTAGCAAAGCCGGTACACCAGAGGTTCGTTCAGCCTGATCCTCTCGTACAAAGGCCGACTTCCCTCAAACAATTTCACGCCTGCAACAGATAAAGACCAACCTGTCTCACGACGGTTTGAACCCAGCTCACGTACCCTTTTAAGTGGCGAACAGCCACACGCTTGGGACCTTCTTCAGCCCCGCGCTAGGGTGAGCCGACATCGAGGTGCCGAGCGTTGTCGTCGATAAGGACTCTCGGACAACACCAGCCTGTTATCCCCGGGGTAGCTTTTATCCGTTGTCTCCGACCTTCCTATAAAGGTTCGTCGGGTCACTAAGCTCTGCTTTCGCACCTGCTCGACTTGTAAGTCTCGCAGTTAAGCCGGCTTATGCCTTTACACAACAAGGTCGATTTCCATCCGACCCTAGCCGACCTTAATAGACTCCTCCGTTACTCTTTAGGAGGATTCCGCCCCAGAAAAACTACCTACCAAACACTGTCCCTTTTAGTTTTTGCCTAAAAGGTTAGAATATAAAATCTAAAAGATGGGTGTTTCATTGTTGACTCCTCCCCGACCGAAATCGAGGACTCAAAGTCTACCCACTACACTACGCATTTAAATCTTAAATTCAATATCAGGCTGTAGTAAAGCTCCCGGGGTCTTTTTGTCCCGTTGCAGGTATCCCGCGTCTTCACGGGAATCGCATTTTCACCGAGCTCCTCGTTGAGACAGTTCTCCAGTCGTTACACCATTCGTGCGCTCCGGAACTTACCCGGAAAGGAAATGCGCTACTTTAACACGGTTATAGTTACCGCGGACATTGACGAGGGCTTCGCTTAATCAGCACTCCAATGTTTCCATTAGAATACAGTCAAGTTTAACCTTCTCGCATCGGTCAGGTGTCACCCCCTATACATTCTCTTACGAGTTCGCAGGGAGCTGTGTTTTTGATAAACAGTCGCCAGAGATACTTTCGCTGCGGGCTTCGCCAGCTACCAGCTACCGGCAACCAGCTACCAGCAAAAACGAAAATAAATTTCGTTTGCCGAAAGCTGGCAGCAAGAAGCTGATAGCCGCGCAAGCCAGGCCATTTTGCTAACTTACGGCCGCTTTTTTGCCTAGTTCCTTAACGAGGAATCACTCGTTCCCCTGAGGCTTCTCGCCTCACCCACCTGTGTCGGTTTACGGTACGGTTTCTGTTTTTCTAATTTTAGAGACTTTTCTTGGAATCATGCTCGGTTGACTTATCAATGTAAAAACATTAATTTGCCTTTTTCCTGAAGTTTACAATTAAATGTAGTTCGCCGGATTTGCCTAACGAACACTTTCGGTCAAGGACACAAAACCAATAATGCATTCAACCTACTATAATTCGTCATCCCATCAAAAAAAACAGAAGAGCCGGAATATTAACCGGCTGTCCATTCAGCTACGGCTTTCGCCATTGCCTTAGGGCCGCCTAACCCGTGGTTGATTGTCATTGCCACGGAAACCTTGGGTTTTCGGGGAGTCGATTTCTCATCGACTTTGCGGTTACTCATACCAACATTCTCTCTTCTGCGCGCTCCATCCAGCCTCACGGCCAAAACTTCACTGCGCGCAAAATGCTCTCCTACCACAGCGCTGCAAAGCAGCGCTATTCGCGTCTTCGGTATTTTGCTTAAGCCCCGATAAATTTTCGGTGCATTATGCCATCTACTATTGTAAAACAACAGTAGATCGAATAGTGAGTTGTTACACACTCTTTAAAAGATGGCTACCTCTAAGCCAACTTCCTATCTGTCAATGGCATAACACCGCCTTTAACACTTAGCAAGCCTTCGATAAAATCAAAATTATTTTGAACTAATCGAAGGACAAAAATTTAGGGACCTTAGACTGCGATATGGGCTGTTTCCCTTTTGACCACGGAGCTTAGCCCCCGTAGTCTAACTGCCCCGATAAATAAATTGGTATTCGGAGTTTAACCGAGGAAGCGAGATTTCTCCCTATCAACCTCAACTAGTGCTCTACCCCCAATTTATCATAACGGAACGCTAGTCCTAAAACTATTTCGGAGAGAACCAGCTATTACCAAGCTCGATTAGCTTTTCACTTCTTACCCCAGATCATCCGAAGATTTTGCACAATCAACCGGTTCGGACCTCCCCCCACTTTTCAGCGGGGTTCATCCTGTCCAGGGCAAGCTCGCTTGGTTTCGGGTCTTACGCATACTGCTATCCAGCGCCACCTTTAAGAAATAAAAAAATATTATCCAAAAGTGGCACTAAAAACGCTCTATTCAAACTCGCTTTCGCTACGCCTTCCCCCGCTAAGCGGGGTTAAACTTTGCAATATACATAAAGTCGTTGGTTCATTCTTCAATAGGCACCTCGTCAGAATATAACGCTTGCGCGCTACACTCCTCCGAGTCCTTGTAAGCATATGGTTTCAGGTCTATTTCACCGTCCTCACCGGACTGCTTTTCACCTTTCCCTCACGGTACTTGTTCACTATCGGTCACAAAGTATATTTAGCCTTTCCCGATAGTTCGGGATGATTCCTTCGAAGTTTTCTGTCCTCGAAGTACTCAAGATTAGAAACATAGAAAGATGATTTATTTTCGTCTACAGGGCTTTCACCTTTTTTAACTCCGCTTTCCAGCGGATTCGACTAACAAATCATTTTGTAACTTTCCTTTATTTATACCTATGTTTTTTAAAAAACACAGGTATAAATAAAAAATTCCTATCTTACTACCCCTGCCTAAATTTTCTTGCGAAAACTTTGACTGGTTTGGGCTAATTCCCCTTTTACTCGCCGCTACTTAGGGAATGTTGCGAAATAAAATTCTCAACAATTGACTATTGACTTTTAATAATTGACAAAAATGTCAAAAGTTAATTGTCAAATGTTAACTATTAAAAAATTACTTCGCGATTTTTTTCTTTTCCTCCGCTTACTAAGATGTTTCATTTCAGCGGGTATACAACTAGATATCTTATGTATCTAGTTACGAGCGGTTTGCGCTCGTAGGTTTCCCCATTCGGAAATCCCCGGATCAAAGGTTGCTACGCACCTCCCCGAGGCATATCGCTGCTACGCCGCGTCCTTCATCGCTACTTTATGCCAAGGCATCCACCATATGCTCTTATGAGATAAACCGGTTATTTAAAAGCCGATTTAAAAAAATATTTGTCATTATTCACTTTTTAAGCTTCTATCAGAACAAAAAAACCGCTTATCTATCAAGCGGTTTTTGAATAACCAAAAAAGAATCAACCACTTGATATTGTATAAACCACCAATTCAATCATTTTCATATCGTAGGATTATTATATAAGAAATAAACAGCCCCTGTCAAGGGGGCTGTTTGCGCTCAAAATACTTAATTTTTTATTATACAGCAACGCAATTTATAATCTGATTCGTAAAAATTATTCTCGATTTTCAGCTTCGTCCTTTATCTTTTCAATTAAATGTTGAGCATAATCTTTTCCACCTAACCCAAAAGCCAAACCAAAAGCTAAAGCTACGCCCATAATAAGACTAGTGATTACACTTTGAATAAACTCAAGATTTATTCCTAATTGGCCTAAGGCGGTCATTAAACCGAAAATTATAACTACCCACCAAACCATCATCCCAAGTAATTTTGCAGAACGAATTTTTGCGCCCATCGCCGAACTCTTAACCGCCCCTTTGACAAAATCAGCCGCTAAAACCGCTACCATCAATATAACTACCGAAACAATTAAATTCGGAATATAAGCAATAGCTCGGTCAATAAAATCGGAAAGAGCGTAAAAACCAAATCTATCAGAGACAGTCATAACCAAAAGTAAAATTACTATCCAATAAATAACCGCTCCTAAAAATTTGCCAGAATCCAATCCTAATTTCAGTTTAGACAAATATTGATCAACTTTCAATCCTTTAAGAAATTTATCAAGTTTGATGAAGTTAATAGCCTTTTCAACAATTAAAGCTAAAAGCTGCGCGGTAAATAAACCGATTAAGATAATAAGCGCAAATTCTATTAAGTTCGGGATAAAAAAAACCAAATCCGAAAGAAGACGTTGAGCGGAAATAAAATAAATATCTTGCATTTTATGTTGTTTAAATTAATCGACCTTTATTTTCTATGGTAAAACAAAGTTTTAACGCATTGAATCTTTGATTTACTATAACATAATAATATTATAAAATTAAAATAAAATAAAGGGTATAATGTAACCTTATTCTGGACTCCAGAGGTAAAATTGAAGTTAATGACCTTTGAGGTAATGACAACATATATTATATCGAAGAAAGTTTGTTTTGGAAAGCGTAATGAACTTTTTCGGTGTTGTAGAAAATAAGATAATCAATAAGTTTCTTATTGAAATCGTCTTGAACGGTTTTTTTAGGACAGATAAAATTGTTTTCAATATCTTAACTTTATCTGCGGCTTTTGGGGTAATTATATACCGGTATTTTATCGCATCATTATAAACCGTGACAAATCCTTTGATGTCAGTATATTTTAAATAAATCTGATTAAAAAATTCCAAAATGTATGTCAGGTTATGCAGGGTATTTTGAGCTACATCCTCATTCTCCTTAAAATCTCCATTTCCACCTCTTCTCTTGGCCGACCGTAAGATAATCTTGACATTTCTTTTAACCCTTCAGCCAATTTTAAATCAACATTCCCTTCGTATTTCATTTTAATGTTAAACGGCGCAGTTAATTTCCCATGAATTAAAATTCTTGCATAAGCGTTTAAATTATCAATACTAGTCAAATCCCTTTTTGAAAAAACAGGTTCAAAATGTTTTGATAAAAACTCCACATCGCTTAAACCAACCCTAAAAGCAATAACTGAACCGACATTACCGAAAACCGCGTCGCGAACTTTCTCCTGCAGTTGAGCGATAAACTGATGAGCGATTGTTAAACTCAACCGATACTTTCTCGCCTCCGCTAAAATAATCGCAATCGTATCGGTGGTAAAATTCTGGAACTCATCAATATACAAATTAAAAACTCGTCGCTGATGTTCCGGAACATCGCTTCTCGAAAAAGCCGCCATCAAGATTTTTCCGACAAAAATCATACCTAATAAATTAGCGTTAATATCTCCAATCTTTCCTTTAGATAAATTAACAAGCAAAATTTTTCCTTCGTCCATAATTTTTCTAAAATTTAAAGCTGATTTTGTCTGACCAATAATCGGTCTCATATAATCATTAGCAATAAAATTGTTAAATTTTGAAGTTATATAAGGAGACATATTCGCCAAAGAATGATCGCCTGTCGCAGAAATAGCTTCTTTCTCCCAAAAATCAACTACAATCGGATTTTTAATTCTTGAAAGTTTTCTTTTCCGAAAATCATCATCAATAAAAATTCTTGGTATTTCCATTAAAGTTGCCGGTTCATTAACCATATCTTCCATTAAAAGCAAAATTGAGTTTTTCATATACTGTTCAAACATTGGCCCGCCAACAAGTTTCATATCGTAAAGTTTATCTAACATACTAAAAAGTTCATTAACCACAAAAGTTTTTTGCTCGGGATAATCAAAATTATATTCCAGCATATTCAAACCAACGGGCATTTCAATATCCGAAGGGTCAAAAATAATAACATCGTCTTGCCTTTCTTTAGGAATAGCTCCCAGCACAAATTCAATCAAAGATCCATGAGGGTCAATAATAGCTAACCCTCCTCCTTTTTTAATATCGCTTCGAGCTAAGATATTCAGTAAGTTTGATTTTCCCGTTCCAGTCTGACCAATAATATAAATATGTTTAAGACGATCTTCATCAGTTAGATAAATCGGTTTTGTTTCTCCTCTAAAAGCGCTATCGCCAATATAAACCCCTTTGCCGGCATAAATACCTTCGCCGGAAACCTCTAAGGGGGGCGGGGCTTCTTTAAATCTTAACCAATTGATATTCGGAATTTTAAGAGTTGATGTTGGAAAATGAAAAATGCTTGATATCTCATCCGAAGATAAAATCATTTTTTGCGAATCGTCAAACTGCCTGAATATAAATTTATTGAATTTTTCCGGCCTTGAAATTTTTTGAAACTTAAATTCGTTCTTTAAAGGACCAGCAAACTGGGAAAAAGAATTAATAAGGCCATCTAAAAGCTCTTTAGTTTTACCTTGGTCGTTAGCAGAAATGATTACTCTTGCATTTACGCTAAAGAGCGGTTTTGAAATTTTTTGTTCCAAGGCCTTAACGGCATTTTCGTCAACTAATTTTATTTCCTGTTCTTTTTTATCTTGATTCTGATTCCCAAAAGAAAAAATATCAGAGAATAAATTTAATTTTGGTTTTAATATGTCTGACAACTTTGTCCCTTTTCTAAGATTATGAATAGCGCCATTTACATTTTTTGCCGCCCATTTTGGCGCAGGCATAATAACCAATTGCAAAGCCATTCCTTCTCCTTGTTTTTGTAATTTAGAAAAATTACTCAAAATCGGAGCAAAAGTATCCAAATTTATCTCATTAAATGTCCTTATAGGAAGAAAATAACTCTCTTTTAATTTTAAAAAAGCTCCTTGGGAGTATCCTTTTGGATTAAAAATATTATAATCACTCACTTCTGTGACTTCAGCTTCTGGCCACAAACCGTTAATGGCTTTTGAAGCAAAATCCGTTAAATCATTAGGAACCGCCAAATAAAAATTTATATCTTCGCCTATTCCGTGAACAGCGGCTTCAACGGCGAAAGGCATTTTAAAATTCGCTAAAAGAGAAAAAAATTGACTGGTTAAATTTATTTCCTGCAAAGGATTTTGAGCTTGGCTATTTTTTGCCTCAAAATCTGGAGAAAGTTTAATAAGCAAAAGTTTTAATTTTAAAGAAGTAATAAAACTTTGACGCTCGCGATAACGCTTAAAAATCCAAAAAAGCGACAAACTAATAAACAGTACAACTAAAAATAAAAGATAAAAAAACGGGTTATTTTGAAACATTAGATTAGTCCTTTTTCTTTAAACTTTTTATAAAGTTTGTCCGTCAAAGCATCATGGAAAGCGTCTATTATAAACGGACCTTGATAATTAGCTGTTTTAACCGCCGCCTCTATGCCTTTGTTCCAAGCGATATTAATTAATCTCTCGACCTCTAACTTCAATTCTTCCGGATAATCTTCTAAATAATCGGGGAAAACTGAATCACTTGTTTTTTTTGAAGAAATTTCTTTTTTCGCCGATAAATCTGTCTTCGGAATCACAATTTGTATTTTCTGTCTGATATGTTCTTTTAGAAATTCTCTCGCTAAAGGACTTTCTGGCGAGCTTTTTAAATCTTGAAGCTTTTCTTCAATTTCTGAAATATCTTTTTCAAAAGAACCACTAATTATTTCCTTGTTTTTATCATTAAACATAATAATTTAATTATAGCGAATTTTACTTCAATATATCAATACTATAAATAATGCAAAATGTAAAAATCAAAGCGCAAAAACCTCTTTCAATTTTCAATTTTTGATTTTCAATAAATTTTACAATTTTCCAATTATCAAACACTTTGACAAACTTACGAAGTTCAGCCTCAATAAAATAAACTTCGATAAATATCAAAGCTCAACCTCAATAATTACTTCAAAACCAATATATTGACTTCGTAAGTCAATATATTGTTACACTTCGATAAATATAATCCCGATATAACTTTCTCGATACACTTTGCCACTATGACGCGTCATAGCGCTATATGTTATAGCATAGTGCTTAGTAATTTAAACTAATAAAGAAAAAATAATGGTTAAAGCAGAAATAATGGCGTTACGAACAAGGTCTGATTTTTTTTATAACATTTAGTTAGAAACTCTGAAAGAACAATCACCTATCCATAGATTATTATTGTTATAAACTCTCGCTCTATAAACAACTGAAGTGACAGCAGTATTAGAAAAAGGAATATCATTTATTCTTCCGCTATTATAACCGCCTTCTTTACTATGCCCTATCGGGTCAACGGTTTTGATACCAACCCCCTCTTTTTTAATTTCAATTCTTTCTCCATGTCTTGTTTCCCAAGATAAAACAATACTTTCGCCTAATCTAATATTAGAAACCTTACTGGCTGAAAGAGAACAAAAAGGTTTGCATTTATTACTCGGAACAAAAGAAGGAGGATTACTAAAAGGATCTCCTATTCGGTGATTATACACATCACTATCACATTTACCGTCTGGGTCATGCCATCCAACATAATATTGCTTATTATTTTGATTTACGCTACATCTTGTACAATTTTGGACAGTAGTAGCTATGGTTTGAGCGACTGCAACTCTGGCAGAAACAATATTCGATAAAGCAGACTCTCCTCTTCTGTTGACAGCTGAAACTCGATAGTAATAAAGAGTATTT
>JAHXGO010000006.1 GCA_019923695.1 Candidatus Liptonbacteria bacterium | reverse complement strand
GACCACTAATAAAACCAATATTATTATCGCCAAGACCTCTCGAAGCCTCATCTATATTATTTATCATTGCTGCGCTTAGATATATCAAAAATCCGATAAGGGGCCCCGCTGTTACCCATTTCAAAAATTCCTCCCACCAGTATTCCCACGGGCTTTTATCTATTATTGGGATTTTTAGTCCTGGGGCGGCCAACCCGAGCCAAGCAATAGGCATTAATATCATTAAGATGGTTATAGCTATGTATCGCATCATAATAAATATTGTTAAAGCAATAATCGTTGCTGCCGCGATTATTGACATAAAAGAGGCGATAATCATGATAACCGGGCCTAAGACAAACCCTCCAAAGAATCCGGTCATGGGGCCGTGGAAGAAAGTCCCGAGGATATTATTATAAATATTCACTACATTAAACGAATCAGTTAAATTAATTGCGACGCAGTTACCGCCGACAAAACCCCTCATAATCATAGTGCTGTAATTAACTATAGTGTTTGCGAAAAATGGGCCAAAGCTTATTAATAAGATAGCTATAATTAATTTTGGTAAAATACTTTTAATCTCCCAACCTTTCCAGCTTTTGATGTTTAAGATAGTCAAAAATCCAATAACTATAATTATAATTACAAATCCTATGTAAGCGATATTAAGCATAATCGGATGTCCAATATCAAAAACTGGATTATTTTGAGAAATATTAAAATTGACTCCGATAACTCCTTGAAGGGCCATCCCGCTGATAAGAATTAGGATACTAGCTATTATTCCCCAAACAATAGACATAAACCATTTTTCAAGACCTTTTGTGATTAAATCAAGGTCCCAGCCCCATTTGCCTCCAATGAAAAAGGCCTCAAAGCCAACCTCCATATCAGATAGTTTGTCAATTACTAGTTTTCCTATTAGCGGGTATATAACCTGGTGGGCTATAAAATTACCTAACCCGCTGGTGTCGATTGGACATTCGAAAATTGTGATTCCTTCTTGTACTTGTGGTTCTTCTTTATCTAATCCTATGCCACCAAGTCGTCCCCTCATTTCTATTTCCCTTTCTAACATAACACCTCCATTCGCCTGAACAGTCGGGGTTAAGGATTGGCTAAAAAGCGGCAAAAATATGCTTAAAACAATAATCAGCGCAGTGATTTTTTTCATCTTTATTAATAAAATAATATCAGATTTGTTTTTTAAAATCCAACAGCTTTTATTTATTAAAATATACCGCTAACTTAATTAAATCTTCAATTGAGAGGTTTTGGGGTCTAAGGGTTGGGTCGACATCAAGACTTTTTAATTCTTTTTCAATTTCACCTTTTTGTTTTTTAAATCCTTTGGCGAAATTATTTAAAATGGTTTTTCTTGGTTGTTTGAAAATGATTTTTATTAATTTATAATAACTTTCGCTTTTTATCCCGGGCTTTTCGTTTTTTGTCGTTAATTTTATTATTGCTGAATCAATTTTTGGTTGAGGGCTAAAACTGGTTTTTTTAATAAAGCTTATAATTTTTGGTTTTGACCAGAACTGAAGGCTGGCCGCCAATAAATTCATTTTTGGAGGTTCGGCGCAAATTCTTTGAGCCACTTCTTTTTGGATTGTTAAAACAATTAACGATGGTTTGGGCTCTAATTCAGCTAAAACTCGAAACAAATATCCGGTAATATAATATGGAATGTTTCCCGTGATTTTTAAATTTTCTGTGTTCGGAAGGTGATTTTTTATTTTGGGATTTTGGTTTGTTTGTTTTGCATTTAGTTTTGTTTTGTTGTTCGGGACGGCTTTGATTTGTGATATTTGATTTTTAATTTCTTTTAACGCGTCTCCTTCAATTATTTTTATTTTTTTGTCCGATTCAAATTTTTTTCGGGCGAACTCAACAAGAGTTTTATCTTTTTCAATAGCGATAATTTTTACTTCAGAGTTTTCTTGTTTTATGATTTCAGTAAGTTCTCCGTGGCCGGCTCCAACTTCAATAATTAAATCATTTTTTTTGATTTCCAGGCTTTCCGCTATTTTTTTAAGAGCTGATTTATTGATTAAAAAATGTTGACCGAGTTTTGCCGGCATATTTTTATGAAGATATTTTTATATTAAGCGGGAGGTTGTTCAATATATTAAATTAAATTATTCTAAATTAGAATCAATGTTGTTTTTAAGCCGGTATTGAAAAGCTTCGGTAATGTGGGAGAGTTTAATTATTTGGCTTTTTTCTAAATCGGCGATTGTTTGACTTACTTTTAAAATTCTAAAATATCCTCTGGCTGAAAGAAGAGATTTGTCAAAAACTTGTTTTATAAAATCATCTGCCTCTTTATTAAGCTGTATCATTTGCTCGCAATGTTTGGAAGTCATTTCCGCGTTTGTTAGAATGTTTAAATTTGCTTTTTTAAAACGATTTTTTTGAATTTCTCTTGCTTCTGTAATCAGGTTTTTAATTTCTTGGGATTTTGTTTTTTGGGTTGATTTTAATTGCTCTATTTTAAGGCGGGGAACGGAAATTTGAAGGTCTATTCGGTCAATTAAGGGGCCGGAAATCTTTTTTTGGTAGCGGAAAACTTCATAAGCGGTGCATCGGCATTTTTTTTCCGGATCATTATAAAATCCGCAAGGGCAGGGGTTCATTGCGGTTATAAATTGGAAGCGGGCCGGAAAAGTTAGATTATTTTTAACTCGGGAAATCGAAATTTTTCCTGATTCCAGGGGTTGTCTTAGGGCCTCTAAAACATCGCGATGAAATTCCGGAAGCTCGTCAAAAAACAAAACTCCGCGGTGAGCCAAACTTATTTCTCCGGGTCTTGGGTTTGCTCCTCCGCCAATAACAGCCGTTGCCGACGCTGAATGGTGGGGTTGTCTGAATGGCCTTGAGTTTAAATTAAATTGTTCTTTAAGGAAACCGGCGGCGCTCCAAATTTTTGAAATTTCTATTATTTCTTCTGACTCCAACTCCGGAAGAATTGAGTTCAGCGCTTTAGCCAGCATTGTTTTCCCTGAACCGGGAGGCCCGACCATTAAAAGATTGTGGTTGCCGCTCGCCGCGACAATTAAAGCTCTTTTAGCGGATTCTTGGCCCTTAATGTCTTCAAAATCAAATTCAAAGTTTTCAGCATTATTTGGTTTTTTAATTGATGTCTTAGGAGAGTGCGGGATAACTATTCTTCCCTCTAAATGATTTAAAACCTCTTCTAAGTTTTGGGCCGGTATTATTTTGATACCGGAAACAAGAGAAGCTTCTTTTGAGTTTGCTTTAGGGAGAATTATTTCATCAAATTTTAATTTTTCTCCTAAGCAGGAGATATTTAAAGCGCCGTAAACCGGCCTTAAACTTCCATCAAGGGCTAATTCTCCGATGAAAAGTTTATTTTTGGAATCAAAATTTTTAATTTGTCCGGTGGCTAAAAGGTAGCCGACAGCGATTCCCAAATCGTATTGCGAGCCGGTTTTTTGAATGTTTGCCGGCGCCAGATTAACGGTAATTTTTCTATTTTCTTTTGTCGGCGGTTTAAAGCCGGAATTTTTTAACGCTGAATTTACCCTTTCTTTTGCCTCGGAAAGAGCCTTGTCAGCTAATCCGACAATAGTAAAACTATGTAGAGCAACATTAATATCAATTTCAATTTCTATTAATTTGGCGTCAATCCCTTCTAATTCAGCGGAGAAAATTCGCGCCAGCTTTGATATCATTTTTAAATAGATTTATGTTTTTTACAGTGACGGGATTCGGGGTCGATTTTTAAAATTTCTTTTTCAATTTCACCTTTGCATTTTTCACAAAGACCGTATGTTTTTTCCTTTTTACAGTGACGGGATTCGGGGTCGATTTTTAAAATTTCTTTTTCAATTTCACCTTTGCATTTTTCACAAAGACCGTATGTTTTTTCCTTGATTTTAATAAGAGCGGATTTAACATCTTCAAGGCGTCTTTTAAAGTTTTTTTTAAGGCTGGCTTGAACATCGGCGGAAATTGCCTCATCAACTTCTTCGTCTTCTCCCGCTTCGGTTCCATAATCAATAATGTCCGGAGTTTCTTTAATTTCTTTTTCCAACTTTTTTTTCAACTCAGTCAGCTTATTTTGGTATTTTTTTAATTCTTCTTCTTGCATATAATAAAATTATATGCCTTGTTTAATAAAAGGCAAGTTTTGACAGAGTTAAGTTTTGTTATTTTAAAAATAAAGCAAGATGGACTTAAATAATAAACTATATAAAAAATTTGAGACGATTAGTCATTCGGCTGATTTACGCTTTAAGGTATTTGGTGATGACTTAAAAGATATTTTCCAAAATGCGGTTTTGTTGTTGGCCCTTACATCGGTTGTTGAATTGCCTTTAAAATTAAATATCAAAAAAGAGTTGACAATAGACGCCTTAGACAAAGAATCTCTCTTGGTTGATTTTTTAAACGAGATTTTAACTAAAATGCAGGTTAATAAAGCGGTATATCCAGAAGCTCAAATTATCAGCTTAAATGAAAATAAAATTTCAGCTGTAATTTTTGGCGCGCCAATTAACCGATTTAAAGAAGAAGTTAAGGCAGTTACTTATTACAGAGTAAAAATAAAGAAAAACAAAGAAGGACTTTTTGAAACAGATTTGCTATTTGATATTTAAAAGTTAAAATGACCAAATTTATTATTGCGATTTTACATTGATTCCCGAATTCAATATATTAAGAACGCAGTGGTTGTCATAGGGCAAAGAAATTTTAAATTAAATGAATAAGAAAAACTTTATAAAAATTAATAATTATTTGTGGGAAATACCTATGTCTTTTCGGCCTGATATGCGGGTGCCTGCGAGAATTTATGCTTCAGAAAATTTATTAAAAGAAATTGAGCCAGAAGCGATAGAACAAATTATTAATGTTGCTTCGTTGCCGGGGATTGTAAATTATTCTTTGGCTATGCCTGATTGTCATACGGGTTACGGGTTTGTTATCGGAGGAGTGGCGGCCACAAGGTATCCGGAGGGGATTATTTCGCCCGGCGGAATTGGTTATGACCAAAATTGCGGTTGTCGATTATTGCTTTCAAATTATACTGAAAAAGAAATCAAGCCATATTTGGATAAATTGGCAGCCGAGATTCAAAAAGAAGTCCCTTCGGGACTAGGAAGGGGGAGAACAACAAAGTTATCAATTGAACAAATTAATAAAATTTTAGAAGGAGGGGTTCCTTATTTAGTTGAGCAAGGTTATGGAGAAAAAGACGATGTAGAAAATTGCGAAGAAAAAGGAAAAATGGAAGAAGCTGATGCTTTTTGTGTTTCAGAAACAGCTAAAAATCGCGGGAGAGACCAAGTAGGGACATTAGGCAGTGGAAATCATTTTTGCGAGATTCAGAAAGTTAACGAAATTTTTGACGAAAAAGCGGCTAAAGTTTTTGGATTATTTAAGGACCAAGTTGTGCTTATGATACATACTGGTTCAAGGGGGCTGGGCCACCAAAACTGTACAGATTATTTAAGAATAGTAATACCAGCTTGTTCAAAATATGGGATTAAGTTGCCGGACAGAGAATTGGCTTGCGTACCGTTTAATTCTTCCGAAGGACAAAGATTTTTTAAAGCAATGTCAGCCGCTTGTAATTTTGCTTGGTCAAACCGGCAGATGATAACTTATTATATTAGAATTGCCTGGAAAAAAGTTTTAGGTTTTTCAACAGAATCAGAATTGAAATTACTTTATGATGTTGCGCATAATATCGCCAAAATTGAGGAGCATGAAGTTGGCCCCATTAGAGAATCAGAGATTTCTAACGGGGCAAGCGGTCAAAAGATGAAATTGATTGTTCATCGAAAAGGAGCAACGCGGGCTTTGCCTGCCGGTTATTCAGGGGTCTCCGAAAAATATCAGTCAGTTGGTCAACCGGTTTTAATCCCGGGTTCAATGGGCACGGCTTCTTATGTTTTAGTTGGCGCTGACAAATCCAAAGAGGCTTGGCATACGGTTTGTCATGGCGCTGGCAGAGCGATGTCCCGACAGCAGGCAATTCGAACTTTATCAGGCGAAGAAATAATTAGAGATTTAAAGAATCGCGGCATTGTTGTTAAGTGTCATTCTTTGCGGAGTATTGCCGAAGAAGCGTCAGAGGCCTATAAAAATGTTCACGAGGTTGTTGAGGTGGTTCACCAAACGGGTTTGTCAAAAAAAGTGGCAGAACTAACGCCTTTAGCCGTTATAAAAGGCGAGTGATTGCATAACCTCACATACATCTTGCACTCCATGAAGCCGTAGAATTTCGCTGATTCATGGAGTTTTTCAATAAAATACATTGCAGATATACCGGTATCAAAGGGTTTATCACAGTCTACAATGATGCGCTAAGATATCGGTATATGATTACAACAAAAGCTCATCAGAAAGCTCGCGTCTTGGTTTTCTGGGAGAAGTACGGCCTTGAGGCCGCAATGGACGCTTTCAAGGTCAAAAGGAGAACTTTATTTTATTGGAAAAGCCAATGGGAAAAGGGCGACAAAAAAGATGAATGCCCATCTGGAAAGATTCAATCGGACTATTCAAGAAGAATTTATTGATTACCATTCTTTTCTTCTTTTGAATCCCGATGAATTCAACCGCAAACTTATTGATTATTTGATATTTTACAATACTGAAAGAGTCCATTACGCTTTCCAAAACAAACTTTCACCAGTACAATTTATGTTATCACTAAAACAAAGGTCATCGCTATATTTTTTACAAAATAAAATACCTCTAAGGTCTCAAGAGTGCAAAAGTGGGTGCGGTTATACAATTATTTGACATTTTACATAAAATATTATAATTTTTAACCGGTAATTCAGACGATAGCTCCTTGCTGTTTTTATATTTATTTAATAATTTATAAAAATGACGAGGAGAGGAAAGTCCGGACACCTTCTTTAACAAAAATAAAATAAAGAAACGTATCGGCTAACAGCCGCCGCCCGGCTTTCTCTTCAAAAAGAGTTGGGTAGAGGTGCGAACAGAGACGTCAAAATCCGAAAGGGTTAAGAGACCCTGTTTTTACAGGGTAATCCTCTGCAGTAATGCAAAGGGTGAAACGGCTAAATCCTTACGGGGTGCAAGGCCGCGCTCCGATATTTTATCGGAGAGTGCCGCTTGAGCCTGCGAGTAATCAATGGCCCAGATAAATTATCGTCGCCCCATCTCATTTTAATTGATGATGTTTATAAGCATCATCGGCAAAAATAAGGTAGGGAACAGAATCCGGCTTATGAATTACCAATAATATAAATTTTATTTTTTATTATGTCCCAAATTTGATATATTGAGCGACATATCATTCGTTATGGCTGAAAAACAACCTATAGCCAAAAGGTTATTTCTGACCAATGGACAATTTCTAACCAAGAAATAATGTTTTAGCATATCAAACCCGCGATTTGCTATGATTGTAAAATAATCCAAAGAAAAGTTTTTGTGCAAAATTAAGAAAATAAAGAAGATTTTAAACTATTTAAAGTTCTATTCACCAATAAATCAGCTTCCGCGTTATCTTCTCTTTTTATTTGAATAAATTCAACTTTTTTAAAATCCTGTTTTAAATTCCAAACCTCAATAAAAAGAGGTTGAAGTTTTTTATCTAAAATTTTATATTCGGCGTTCATTTGTTTAAATAAAAGCTCACTATCAACCCTTATTTCTAAATCCGCTTCAGCTGATTTTTTTCTTCCCAAAAGTTGTTTAGTTTTTTTTAAAGCAAAAATAACCGCTTTATATTCGGCAATATTATTAGTCGCCTCTCCGATATATTCCCCGTATTTTTTATCTCCAATAATTATCCCGATACCTGCCGGCCCGGGATTACCGCGGCTTCCGCCGTCGCAAAAAATTTTTATTTTGTTTTTCTCCATAGAAAATTAAGATTATTTTTTGAAGATAATTTTTTATTCGGATAAATCATAAATCCGGCAGCTGCTTGATGCCCGCCACCGCCATATTTTGCGGCTATTCGCGAAACATCAACTTGGCCAGCCGATGATCTCAAGGAAACCTCTATCCCTCCTTTTTTGTATCGCCAAACAACAGCAAAAGTTTTACTTTTTTGAGAAAGTAAATTACCTATTTCAGAAACTAAAATTGGCGAATTAACGGCTAAAGCCGAATATCCAGCAAAGGAAATTTTTTCCGCATAATTAATTAATCGCTTAATAATCTGATTTTGATATTTAATAATAATCCTGCCTTCTTCCAGATACTTTCGACGAGTTTTAGCCAGTTCAAAATCACGAACGATTTTTTGCCAAAAAGAAAAATCCATTTTATGAACATCGAGACACGCCATCAATTCTTTAGTATGGGGTATTTTAAATTTCCACAAATCATAATCTTCAATATATTTAAGAAGTTTTGGCAAGGGTTTTTTCGGATGAAAATATTGCCAGGCCAACACTGCGCCAGAATGATTTTCATTATAAATTGATTTAGTATAAAAAGGTAAAAATGGTTTTTGACTCATATGGTGGTCAATTAAAATAACATTTTGGTTATTTTTCGTTAATTGCTTAATTTTATCGGTTGTTTGATAACCAAAATCAAGCAGATAAATAGTTTCTTTACCAGTCAAATTATCAATGGCCGCATTATTAACTTGATGTTCAGCCGATAAATAAACAGCTTTATTTTTAAATTTTTTCCAAGCAGACCAAGCAGCTCCAAAGCCGTCAAGACAATTTCTGTGATAAATAATTGCTATTTCTCCCTTTTTTATTTTCATCATTTTTTATTTTTATATGTAAAAATTTTACCATTTTTTCTTAAAGCTTCAATTGCCGGCATTTTTTTACCTGCCAAATATTCTAACATTGCGCCGCCGCCAGCGCTTATAAAAAC
The DNA here is from genome assembly GCA_019923695.1 of Candidatus Liptonbacteria bacterium. Lineage (GTDB taxonomy): Bacteria > Patescibacteriota > Minisyncoccia > UBA6257 > Colwellbacteraceae > JAHXGO01. The sequence goes on along the minus strand of JAHXGO010000006.1, from coordinate 24,420 downwards.
TTTTGACTTTTGATTTTTGATTTTTGGCATAACTGAAGTGGTTTCACCGCCGCCAATAATTGAAAAAGCGCGACTTTTTATAATTTCTTTGATAATCGTTTTTGTGCCTTTGATAAATCGTTTATCTTCAATGTAGCCCATTGGCCCGGCCCAAATAATAGTTCGCGCCTCTTTAATAATTTCCGCGTATTTTTTAATAGTTTTCGGACCAATATCTAAATTTCGGTTTTTTTCTTTTTTAAAATCAAGCGGCAGTATAATTTTTTTTCTGCCTAAAGAAGAATTAATCAAAGACCCCGCTTTTTTAACCATTAATTTTTCAAATAATGAATTCCCAATATCTATGTTTTTTGCTTTTAAAAAAGTATTAGCCACTCCCCCGCCGGTTAAAACAAAATTCGCTCGGCGAATAAAATTTTGGATTATTTGAAGTTTATCCAAAATTTTTATTCCGCCGACTATAACAACAAAAGGTTTTTTAGTTTTCTTTAAAACTTTTCCTAAGGCGTTGATTTCTCTCATTAAACTCGGACCGGCAAAACAAGGCAAAAATTCGGTTATCGCAACCAAAGACGCATGTTTTCGATGAGAGCTGGCAAAATCATCGTTTATATAAATATCTCCTAAAGAAGCCAGATTTTTAGCCAATCCCCTGCTATTTTTTTCTTCACCGGGGAAAAAACGCAAATTTTCCAGCAAAAAAACGCTTCCATTAGCCGAGTTTTTAATTTGGTTTTTAGTTTTTATAAAACCCACTTTTTTAACATCAATAAAATAAACCGGTTTTTTTACAGCTTTTTTTACAGCCAACGGATGACCTACAGCCAACGGATAACCCAATGAATCGGAAATCGGTTTTACAAAGGGATTTAAAGAAAGCTTGCGGGACAAATTCGGCCTTCCCCGATGGCTTAAAACAACTATTTTGTTTTTTCTGCCAAATAATTTAATGGCGGAAATAAAATTCTTTGCCCTTAATGAAGAAGAAAATTCTTCCGGCTGAAAATCTAAATTAGTTCTCAAAAGTAAAATTGACATTAGTTTATTTATTATTTTTTCCGCCAGTTTCGGATTATTTTCAATAATATTCGTTTTATAATTTCTTTTTCCCCAAAAGTTTTAATTTTATCTGCGACATCATATACATAAAAATAGTTCAAAATAACGGATTTCCGATCTTGCTGTAAAAATTAGCCGTTATTGTGTTATTATCCAAAATTTTTAAAAAAACCTTTTCCATTTCCTTATAAAATAATTAATATGTGACCAAAGAAGCGATAATAATTATAGCTCCCAAAATAATTATAATTTTTATCAAAACTTCTTTGATTTTTTTAGAAGTTTTGTTATTTAAAATTTTCATATTTTTGTACTATTTTTTTAAGTTCTTGGGGATTAACCGAAGCCCCGCCAATTAATGTCCCATCAATTTCTTTATATTTTAAAAAATCAGCGATATTTTGAGAATCAACTGACCCGCCGTAAAGAACGCGAAAATTTAAAATGTGAAATTTAGAACTTAGGGTTCGTTTGATAAATTTAATTATTTCTAAAACTTTTTTTGGCTTACAATAATTACCAGCGCCTATTGCCCAAACTGGTTCATAGGCCACTATTAAAAATTTTGAAGCTAAATCAGAGTTTATTCCCTTTAAATTATTTATCAGTTGATTTTTTATGAAATTAAAAATAGCGCTCTCTTTCATTTTTTTTGATTCTCCTACACATAAAATTGATTTTAACCCGCCTTTAAAACAAGCTAAAACTTTCTTATTTATTAGTTTATCATCTTCTTTAAGAAAACAACGCCTTTCCGAATGACCGATAATCGCGTATTTGACGCCTAAATTTTTAAGGGTATTGGCTGTAATTTCTCCAGTACAAATTTGTTCTGACAAAAAAACATTTTGACTTCCCAATTCTGATTTTTTAATAATTGGTTTAATTTGATTAAATAAAAAAAACGGCGGACAAATCACTGAATTTTTCAAATCGGAAATTCTCGCTAATTTTAAAGCTTCTTCTGTTTTGTAAATCTTGTTCTTCCAGTTGAAAACAATTAACTTTGCCATATTTTTATTGTAAGAAATCTCAACATTGTTTACAACACATTACTTAGACTTTGTTCTGCCTGTTTATACCTTTAAAAACTAAAATAATCTGACCTCACAAGCAGATAGAATAAAACCGGCAAAAAATCTTTTCATAGTCAGTAAATTAAAACGAAATTATAAATTAGCAAGTTAAGAAAAAATAAGAAAATGTCTTTATTTGGGTCCGAAACTAAGTAAAAATTAAATTTGATATTTAAGACAAACTTTTAACAACGAACAAAAATAATTTATCTGAAGCGGCAACAGCTGGCAAAAAATTTTCTATTTTATTTGTAAACCTTACATTTATTTTATTCTATTTTCATAATACCATCTAAAAACATCATGAACCACCGGAATAGTATTTGAAATTTCATGTCTTGCGTCTTCAACAAGGACTATAACGCAGATTGACGGATTTTCATTATTTAGCGGAATAGGACCGCATCCTACAAACAAAGCGTTTATTTTTCCTTCTTCTCCAATTTCAACTGTGCCTGTTTTACCAGCTATTTTTATAGGTAATCTTGAAAGCGCCCGAATAGTTCCGTAAGGTTTTGCAACAGCGTCAATCATCCCCTGTGTCGCTTCATCTAATTGAGGTTGAAGATTTGTCCCGCCTTGCGGGTAAGAAAGTTCTCTTACCAAAACAGGGTCTTTTCCAAGAATTAAATTTGGCTTATAAAGATTTCCGCCATTTAAAATCGAAGCGATAGCATTAAGCAAACCAATTGGGGTGATTCCGATATCACCCTGACCGATTGAAGTATGATAAGTATGACCTACCTGCCAATGTTTTCTATCTTTTAAAGAAGCTATATATCCTTTTGACTCTCTTGGAAATTCAATACCGGTTTTTTTATCAAGATTAAAAATTTCAAAATATTTTTTAATATTATCTATACCCAATCCTTTGCGGTTGCCGAATCCGCCTCCGACAATATAAAAATAAACATTAGAAGACTTGGCAATAGCCGAATGGACATTAACCCAGCCAGCCGGATTTATTTCCGAAAATCGAGCCGGATTATCTGGTTGATAGCGATTAGGAATTTCAATATAGCCGGGAGAAAAAATATTGTCTTCTGGTCCAATAATCCCCTCTTTAAGAGCGGCAACAGCGATTATTGGCTTTATTGCTGAACCAGGACTGTAAACACCAGAAATAGCTCTATTGAAAAATGGCTGATTAGGGTCTCTTAAAAGTTTTGGAATTTCTTCACGAGAAAAACTTGGGAAACTAATTAAACTTAAAATTTCTCCGTTTTTAGGATTAATAATAATTCCTGCCCCTTTTTTTCTTTCCAAAAGTTTTAATTGTTCAGCAAAACGAGTATGAAAATATTTTTGTAAATCAAGGTCAATAGTTGTATGTATATCGTTGCCCTTTTTAGGTTGTCTGACAACCCTCTCTCCCAGTTTTTCACCTATGGCGTTTTGATAAATAATTCTTTTTCCATTTTCCCCCCGTAAAACACTATCGTACTGCAATTCCAGGCCCGAGCGGCCAACTACATCAACTGAAGAAAGAGATTGTCTCATAACTTCTTCTCTAGTCGTTAAATTAACATAACCAACAATATGGCTGTAAGCAGGATGAAATAAACGTCTGAAATCGCTGCCAACTGTTAAAGAATCCAAACCCGAGCTTTGAATTTTAATTGCTTCAATATTAGAAATATCTTCTTTTAAAAGAATAATATCAAAAGAATGAAAATCTCTTTTTCTTAAAATTTCATAAAAAGATTCCTCGCTTAAACCAATTTCTTTTAATAAACTCAAAACTTTTTCCGTTTCTTTGTGTTTTATTAAATCAGATGGCTTTAGATAAAGATTTAAAGAAGGAACATTTTCAACCAGCGGCTTATTATAGCGGTCAAAAATAATACCGCGAGGCGCCGGCTGGATTATAACTCTATTAACGTTCGCAAAAGATCGATTTTGATAAAAACTTCCGCTTACAGCCCAAAAAGAAAAAACTCTAAAAATAGCAATAAGAGAAACCGCGAAAAAAATGCCAAAAGCAATTTGAAAAACAAAGTCCTTAATAGGAAATTCTTTAACTTTTAATTCACCGCGTTGCTCGTCAACGCTGATTTCGTCAAAATTTATTCCTTGAATTCTTTTTTTCATATAATCAAAATAAAAATAATAAAATATGAAGCAAGATAATAGAGGCGACGATAGAGATTATTAAACTTAAATAAGGTTTGAAAATTAGGTATTTTTGAAGCAAAATTCCCAGCATCCCGCTTGAAAAAAAAGCGAAATCTTCAAAACTCAATCCCGGCTTAAATTTTATCAAAAAAACAGAAAAAAGAATAAGAAATATTTTTATTCGTAAATCTTTTTGACCAGAGGATAAACCAATAAAAAAAGCGATAAAAAGAACTGTCGCCAGAACTAAACTACTTCCTTCAATTAGTCCAACCGATGGCCACATAAACATTTCTTAAATCTTTAATTTCGTAAATCGGCTCTAATGTTGCCTCTTTAAATCGACCTTTAGCAGTGATTTCTCTAATTTTCCCTAAAACAAGACCATAAGGAAAATCTTTTGAAGCGGAAACTACATATTCGCCAACTTGAATGCTAATTATATCCAGCTCGGGGTTTGTTACGGCAGAACGGGGTTCTGATATATCGAGCCTATGGTTCGCTATAAGACTAAGTCTCGGGCTTAATCCGCCGGTATAAAGAGCGTCAATTTCTCCAAGCCCTATTCTTACCGGAATCTTAAAATCAGGGCTAAAAATCGTTTGAACAACGCTAATGTTATTATAAACTTTTTTAACTTTTCCGATTAAATTTTTTCCATCCGCGGTTACGGCTGATCCCTCCTTAATTCCAGACAAGCTTCCAATATCAATAACTATTTCCGATTTATTAGAAAACGGATAATTAGAATAAACTTTGGCTCGTTGATAGTCAATTTTTCTCTCCGGTAATTTAATTTGCAGCTTAAAAATTTCAGCTTCAAGTTCCTTATTTTTTTGAGAAAGAATATTAATTATTTCCTCCTGTCTTTTCGGCTCAAAGATTTCGTTTTTAAACCTAATAATATTTTCACCGGCAAAAAAAACAAAAAAAGCGAAAACCCCTAAAATAAAGTAGATTAATATATCTTTAAGGCCCTTTTTTGCGGGTAAGAACATACGAAGTTTAAACTAAATTTTTATCTCTCTTGATCTTGGTTGACTGTTTAACAATTTTTCGTATTTTTGAAAATCTTCAACAATCATTCCCAATCCTCTAATAACGCAAGTTAAAGGATCACCAACTAAAATAGTTTTAGCGAAAACTTCTTTTTCTATATGCTTATCTATACCCCTAAGCAAACTACCTCCTCCACAAAGATAAATTCCGTTTTCTAAAATATCTCCAACCAGTTCGGGCGGCGCCTCTTCAATCAAGTTTTTAGCAGCTTCAGCCAAAGTTTTTACTGATTTGGAAATGGCGCTATTTATTTGAGAATTTTTAACAATAATTTCTTTAGGTAAACCGCTTGCAAGATCTCTTCCTTTAATCCCCATTTCTAATTTTTCGTCAAAAGGGAGGACAGAGCCAATGGTAATTTTAATCCTTTCGGCTGTTGGTTCTCCAATAGCAAGTTTAAATTCATCTTTAATAAACCTAATAATATCATCATTAAATTTATCTCCGGCGATTTTTAAACTTTTTGAAATAACAACGCCGCCGATTGATATAATTGCCAGTTCGGTTGTGCCGCCGCCAATATCTATTATCATACTGGCTATTGGTTCTTCAATAGGCAGACGATTCCCTAAAGCGGCGGCAATAGGGCTTTCCACTAAATAAGCCTTTGAAAGTCCGGCGCCGATTGCCGCGTCTTCAACCGACTTTCTTTCAACCTCCGTTAAATTACTTGGCACAGAGATAACTCCTAAACCGTAACGATAGAAAAAACTTCCGCTTAATTTATTAAGATGATGTTTTAAAATTTCTTCAGTCATCTCAAAATCAGAAACAACGCCATTAATTAAAGGCTTAATAACACTAATATGCTGGGGAGCGCGATCAATCATTTTTTTTCCGCCTTCTCCGATATTTAAAATCTGACCGGTTTTGTTATTAACCGCAATAATAGTTGGTTCATCTATTATCAGCCCTTTCCCTTTTAGATAAATAAGAGTATTGGCTGTTCCTAAATCAACGCCAATCTGTTTACTAAATCTATCGAATATTCTCATCATAATTAGTCTTTAATTTTTTATATCTTATCATTATTTTTAACTGCTGACAACTTCGTTAAAAAATAAGTCTTGAAACATCTTTAATAGTCACAGCTATCAATAAAAATAACAAAACAAGAAAAAAGAATGAATGAATGGCAGATTCTATTTTATAATTAATCGGCCGTCGAATAATTTTTTCAATAATAATAAAAATTACTCTTCCTCCGTCCAAAGCCGGCAAAGGCAAAATGTTTATAAAAACCAAATTTAAAGAAATTAATCCTAAAAGCTGAAAAATATAAGGAATGCCAAGTTCTTTTGCGCTGCCAATCGCTTGAAAAACTCCGACCGGCCCGACAACCGAAGAAAAATCTCCTTCTCTTATTATAGACGCTAAAGACAAAGCAATAAGCTTCATAATATTTACACTCTGCTCAAAACCATTTTTAAAACTGTTAACTAATCCGCTTTTTTCCATTCCCGTTTCAAAAAGCTCAATGCCTAAAACGCCTTTATTCAAATTATCGTCTAAGCGCGGAACAGCTTCTATAAAAAGAACCTTGCCCTCTCTTTTAATTTCTATTTCAATATTTTTTTGAGGACTATCTTCAATTAATTTAATAAAGTCCTCCATTTTTTCAAAACCCAGAATTTTATCTCCGCTTTGGAAGCCTGCCAAAAAAGCCGGACTTTCCGGCAAGGTCCCGCGAACATAAACAGCTTTAGGAATACCAACCATAAAAACAACGCTAAAAGCTAACCACCCAATGATAAAATTAACTATAACGCCCGATAAAATGATTATTATTTTTTTTAAAGTTGATTGAGATCGAAAATCATTTTTTAAATCATCGTTTTTTTGGATTTTATCAGCTTCTTCTTTAGAAACATCAACTCCTTTAATTTTTACAAAGCCGCCAAAAGGAAAAAAATTAAAACTGTAAATTGTTTTTCCTATTTTTTTAGAAAAAAGACGAGGCGGAAAACCAAAACCAAATTCCTCAACATCAACGCCAAATAATCTAGCGGCCAAAAAATGACCTCCTTCATGGCCTAAAATAAGAATAGCCAAAAAAACCACAATTAAAAGAAAAACAATAAAAAAATCCATTATTTTATTCGTTTAATTCTTTTATCTTTAATTCAACTATTGTGTCAATCTCATCGTTAAATTTATCAACCATTTTTTGAAGATTATTTTTAAATTTAAATTTTTGGTCCTCGGGAGACTCATTGATTTTTTTCACTACTTTATCCCTTGCCAGTCTCATTTTTATTCTGGCCTCTTCCGCTAAAGATTTTATCAACTTTGTCAGTTCTTTTATCCGTTCTTCTGTAAGCGACGGAAGATGAACTCTAATTATATTCCCTTCTGGAGTGGCTTTCAGTCCTAAACCAGAAGATTCTATCGCTTTAGAAATAATAGAGACAAGACTGGTGTCCCACGGAGAAACAATAATTTCTCTTGGTGGTACCACCCCAATTGAAGCTAATTGATTGATTGAGTAAACTCCGTCAGTGTAATTAACCTTTATGTGTTCTATAAATTTAGACGACGGCCTGTTGGAACGAATTTTTGAAAATTCCTCTTTTAGCCAAATAAGAATATCTTTTATTAATTGTTCTATTTCTTTTAACGGTTCCATAAAATTGATTGAAGTTGAATTTTTTTATTAGTATTTAAACTTTCAATAAAAACCAATCTTTTTAATAATTCTTTGAGACAATCGACATTTCTTATTTTGTCTCTATTTTGAACGCCGTAAAGCTCTATTAAAAGCTTTTTAATAAAAAAACGATAATCGCCAATGGTTTTTAATTGATTATATTGGGCAAGACGATCAGTCTGCCAAGACGAAACTTTAGTATAACCAACTTTTTCGGTTTGAAACTGCCCTTCAGTTGTAATCAATTCCAGAGCTAACCCGGGCTTGCCGAAACAAGAAATTGATGCGGCATTAGCTATTTTTGATTCAACTTTAAATTCTTCTATCAGCCATAATTTTATCTCTTGAAAAGTTAATCGACTAAAATAAATCTTTTTAAACCTTGAAGTAAGAGTAGAAAATAAAGCTTCCGGATTCGGCAAAACAAGAATTATCAAACTTAAAATCGAAGGTTCTTCGGCAATCTTTAAAAGAGCGTTTTGAGCTTCTAAAGTTAACCTATCAGCTTCATTTATAATAACTGTTCTTAATGGAGAATAAATTGGTTTTCGACTAAGAAAAATCTTTATTTTTCTTATTTTATCAATCCCAATGCTTTCTTCTTTTTCTTCTTGATTTTCTTCTTGGTCTTGAAAAACATCAATAATTAAAGTATCAAACAAATTGCCTTTTAACCAAGAGTCGTCTTTTGATTGTAAAGAAGAACTTTTCTGTTCTGAAATACCGGTTGATAGCTTGGTAGCTAAAAATTTGGCAAAAGTAAATTTACCTATCTGGCTTTCCCCAAAAAAAATATAACTGCCGCCTGACTTACCTTCTTTAATTAAACGATTAAAAAACTCTTGCTGTTTCTTATGGCCGATAATGAACTTCGGATTCGATAAATCAAGGCTTTGTTTTGTTGTCATCATTTATCCAAATCAAAAATTAAGTTCTTTTATCTAATAATGTTTTTTTATACGCTTCCAAATGATTTAAAATTATACTTGTTCCTTTAGCCACACAAAGAATAGGCTCTTCAGCAATATAGGCCTCCACTCCCAAAAAACGCATAAAAAATTCATCAATATTCCTTAAATTAGCGACGCCGCCGGAAACAATAATCCCTTTTTCCATAATATCAGCCACTAATTCCGGAGGCGTTTGGTTAAAAATGTTTTGAATGGAAGCGGTGATTTCTAAAAGAAGCGGACTTAGGGCTTCGGCTATTTCATTCGAATTAATAATAATATCTTTAGGCAAGCCAGTTAAAAGACTACGCCCCCTAATTTCACATTCTAATTTTCCTGTCTTAAGTGATAAGGCAGAACCAATATTAATCTTCACCATTTCAGCGGTTTGTTCTCCAATCGCCAAAGAATATTTCTTTTTTATATAATCTATAATTGTTTCGTCAAATTTATTGCCGGCAACTCTAATACTTGACCAACAAACAATGCTTCCCAAAGAGATCACGGCTACTTCGCTGGTTCCTCCGCCAATGTTAACTATCATATTTCCGGAAGATGAATTAATAAGAATGCCGGCGCCTAAAGCGGCTAAAAGAGGTTCCCGAACAATATAAGCGTTTTTAGCGCCTGCTTCCAAAGCCGCATTAATAACTGCCCGGCGTTCAGTTGGGGTAATACCGGCAGGCGCTGAAATTACAACATCAGGCCTGAAAAGATTAAAATTACCAACCGCTCGATTAATAAAATATTTAAGCATTGCTTTAGTAATATAATAATCAGCTATCACCCCATCTTTCAGCGGCCGATAAGCAACTATGTCTCCTGGCGTTCTACCAATCATTTCTTTGGCTTCTTTGCCAATAGCCAAAACCTTGTTTTCTGGATAACTTAAGGCCACAATGGTTGACTCATTGATAACAAAGCCCTTTTTTGGCACGAAAACAACAGTATTTGTCGTGCCTAAATCAATCCCCACTTGTTTAACAAACATTTTTATATTTATATATTAACATAATTTTAAATGATGTCCATTAAAATATAAAGTATTACGCTTGTTGTAGTTGACAAAACGATTGCTTTTTTATTTTTATAATCCTTGAAATTGTTTAAATGCGCATAACTTTACATACATCCTGGACCCATAAAGTCTTAGTTCTATGAAGTTTTTTAATCAGATTCACTCAAAATATACCGATATCATTTGTATTTTTATACTTAAATTATATAATTGAATAAAGTGAATCAATGGAAACAACTCACGAAATACTTACAATCGCCATACCGTTAATTTTTCTAATAGCCCTGATTTTTTGGGGAGTTATCAGCGCCGTCTTAAACCATCATTGGACCCGCTACGGATTAAACGCTAAAAAAATAAAAATAATACAAAAAATTTACTTTGGGCTTTCAGTCGCTTTTTTGGCAATTATGTTCGCGTTAATGATAATTTATCTATTATATGATTAATCTTTTAGAAGACGAAAAAATAATTATTGAACAAAGACGACATTGGATTGTCGTTCTTTATCAAAGTTTTGCTTTAATAGCCGCTATTATTGTTCCCCTTTTAATAATCTTTTCCCTTAGCGCGATTGAACCGATTCAGGTTTTATTTTTTGGAAATATAAAATCAATTACTGGTTTACTTTTCATTCTAATTAGTTGGAAATTCTGTATTTTTACGATTTTCTTTATTGTCTGGACAAATTATTATCTGGATGTGATAGTTGTGACTAATAAAAGATTAATTGATGTTGAACAAAGAGGTCTTTTTGCAAGAGACCAAACATCAATCCCCATTAAAAACATTCAGGATATAAAAATAGAAATAATCGGATTTTTACCTTCTTTACTAAAATTTGGACATATTCATGTTCAAACCGCCGGTCAAATCAAAGAACTTCTAATAAAAAATTTGCCTAACCCGATTAAAATAAAAGATATAATTTTAAATCTCATCAGTTACTGAAAACGCGCTTGCTATGATTGTTATATGGTTATATGTGAACGTATAATTATTGAAATAACTAAACTATAGCAAGCCATAGGTTCGATATATCAACCCTGTTAGAAGCTTTCAGATTTCGAGTTTTAAGCTCAATAATTTAGATTAACTTGCTATATAATGAAAGCTTCTAACGGGGCAAAAATAAAAAACCGGTTTCTTTTTTTGCATATCGCAAAATTAGAAACCGGTGAACTCTTCAACCTTACTAAAAACTAAGGACTTTGTAACATAACAAACCTTCCGCCTCTGGTTAAAATATTGAGAAGATTAGCAGCTTCATAGTTTTCGCCTTTGGCAGCGATAAAAGCTATTTGGAAACCTGCAGTGCCAAAAACTGAAGCTGGGATGATTTGATGATTTCCCAAAGCAAATAAAGGAGTACCTATAGAAACAATCTTTTCTGTTTCGTCAGAACCAATCATCGCTTCTTTGAGTAAAATTTCGCCAGCCACATAAATCTCCCATTTTAAATCTCCTGATTGCGCCTGAAATACCGTAACTGAATTATTAAACTCCAATGATTCAGAAGGTATTTTGATAGTCCTAATTGTCGCGTCAGAGATAGAATAAAAAACTGTGTTTCTCGGAAACCCATCTAAAACAAGAAAGGCTGAACCAGGACCGCGATTAAAAAAAGATTCTTCTAAAGTCGAAGACCGCATTAAATTTCCAAAACTTATATCATCTATTCGTTCTTCTCCAAGAGGAAAACTAAATTGAGGAAACAAAATTTTAAACTCTTCTTTTTGTTCAGCTTCCAACAAAGCGGAACGGACTTCTTCCGCAGGCAAATAAACAAAATAGTTATCCCAGTTTTTTACTTCAACTGCTAAACCGTGATCTCTGATAATTCTTTGTTGAAGAAGATATTCGGGCGATTTCTTTGCAAAAAAACCAGGACCGTAAACAAAAGCTAAATAAATCAAAATCATCGCGGCAACCACAACACCAATAATTAAAAAAAACTTTTTATTTTTAAAATTATTTAAATTCATATTAAAATTTACAAAAATATTATAAATTCGACATTTTTATAATCGTACTTCTTCAAACCTTATTTGTAAAGCCCTTACTGTTCTTCCTTTTCTATCCATACCTATGGCAACCCAAGTATTATTATCATATAGCTGTCGATATTGAAATCTTGAGCCGTTACCAAGGGTTTTTATTGTTTCTGCTTCTGGACAATTGGATCCTTCAATAATTCCAAATTTTTTATTAATCACACATTCAATGCCAGCGTCAGCGGCAAAAATAGATTCAGATGAAAGAGGTATATTAGTTGATTGAGCAAACCCAAAAAGAACCAAAAGACCGACAAAAACACCTATCATCATAATAGCTCCGATAAAGACTATTGCGGTAAAAATCATTATTTGACCCTTTCTCTGGTGAGTTTCGAGTTTAATATAATGAGTCTGTAGTTCGCTGTTCTTGTGTTTTTTTAAATCGTTGGGTTGTCTTTCAGTCATAGATTGTCCGTTGGCCATAAACATAAAATTATTTTAACTATTTTTTATTTTTTTGTTATCTTGCTTCTTTATAATAAATAAGTCGGGCGCCGACTGTTGTTTGAAGATTCAATGGTTTTGCGAATGGCCCGCCAGAGGCCTCAACTACAATCGTTATCCGAGGCGGCTGAACTGACGATAGAAAAATCAATCTATTAATTTTAACATTCGCTGAAGTAATAGGCAAAAAATCATGAATCATATTGTCCCCCAGCTTTACTCTTTTTTTTATTACTCCGCCGCTTAATTTATAGTTAACAGTCTCTCCTTTATAATTCACAAAAGAAAAGCCTTCACCAACTTTGCCGTCAATTTCTCTTATCTGGCCAAATCTCACTCCTGTTCTGATTTCTCTGGCAATCTGTTCAACAACCAAAGAAACATTATCTATTGCCGCTATTCTTTTAGAAATCGTTCTATTAATTTTGACTGAATGAATAAAAATTGAAACAACGACAATAATAACGATTACAAAAATTCCCAAAGCTATCATCAACTCCATTAAAGTAAACCCTTCTAATTTTTTTTTAAAAATTTTTAATGGAGCAATCCCCTTGCTCATTCTTATTTTATTTCTTATTTTTTTATACATTTTAAACCAAAAACTTTTATTTTTACCTCCAACCCAAAACATTATGTTCAACAGAAACTTCTCTTTCAGGAGTCCCGGGTATTTGCCAAGTTACAGTAGATTTTATTTTTACAAGGTTAGGAGAAATAATTGACATTTCAATGACTCTTTCAAAAGGAGTTAGAACACCGTCTTGAGAGCTGTAAATTCCAGTTTGCGGATTAAAACGAATAAATCGATCTTGATATGAACCAAAGCTTTCGCTGTTATAATTAACAGAAAACTTTCCTTCAGAAATTCCCTCATTCCAAGGTCTAAAAGGATTTGTCCAGACATTCCTGTCTATAATGTTTTTTGCGACCTCTGCTCCTTCAGCCGCTAAATTAGAGGCAATTGCCGTTTCAAATACTATTCTCGTTTGTCTAAAAGATCTTGAAAGTATAGCAACAACGCCCAAAATCACAATTGTCAAAATACTTAAAGCAACTAACCCCTCAACTAAAAGCTGGCCCGATCTATTTTTACGATTATTATCTAAAAAAAACATATTGTTGGTTGTTATTGTATTATTATTTACAAGAATTCCGAGTATTATTTACATTTTATAGCAGACAATCTTTTTTGCCAACCATAGTTTATCTCAAATCTCAAAAATCAAATCTCAAATCTACAAATAAAATCTTAAATCTTTCTTTTATTTTTCATTGTAATGATGCTGGCGGCTAAAATGTTGGCGATTTCTTTGGCTTCTTTTAAAATTTTTTTGCCCTTCTCTTTTGATAAAATTGTTTTTTGTAATCATTTTCCATAAGATTTTAACTTTAAGATGTGTTTTTGAGATTTGAAATTTTAGATTTGAGATTTCTTTTTACAATAAATCTATTAAGCCGGCGGAATTAACATTTATTTTTCTAACATTCCCGATTTCGTTTATCATTCTTATAGTAAATGAATTAGTTCGGATTCCTCGGATATCATAAATATGAACACTAGGATCAGGGGGAATAAAAAAAATATAAACCGATTCTTCAAAGCTTAAAAACCTATCAAGTCTTAACTCGTTTAATTCGCCGGAAAGAGGTTCTCGTCTAATAAAATCGCCAAAACTGGCCGGAGGACATTCTACACGGCTAAATGACTTAAAAATAACCGCCCTTCCTTCTGAAGCGTTAATTTCTACTCCATAACCGCAAAATCGGGACCCGGGTTTTTCCTGAAATACTCCGAACATTGTCAATGATTTTGCCCTGCTTATTAAAGCTCTTAATTTATGATGATCCAGATTAAAAACAAGCTCTTGTCTATCAATCACTATACCCATTGACGATATCATAATTCCAATTATCCCGATCGTTATAATAACCTCGATAATAGTAAAGCCCTTTCTTTTTTTTATCTGTCCTTCAACCAAAAATTGTTTTTTAACCGCAAACTTATTCATTTATAATTTCAATAATTAAATGAATTATACCAAAACAAATGATTTAAAAGAAATAGGTTGTTCTTAAACCAAAAAAAGTTTGAAATAAAATCCTAAAATTTGGGCGCCAAACAAAAAAACCAAAAAAGAAGATAAAGCGATAAAAGGCCCAAAAGGAAGAAGGTCTTTCATTTTTTTCTTTTGTCTTATCATAAGAAACAAACCAACAAACGAACCGATTATAAAAGCTAAAAGACTTATTATCAAAATATCCGGCCAGCCAAAAACTAAACCAAGAGAAAAAGCCAATTTAACATCGCCAAAACCCATCCCCTGCCCCTTAGTTATAAAATAAAGAAAACCGAAAAATAATCCTCCGAAAACAGCTCCGAGTAAAAAATTAAACCACAAAATATCGGAAAACCTGAAAAGCAAAGCATAACTTCCCAAAAAAGAAGTTTTGAGGTTTAAATCAATAATGTCTGAAAAAGGAAATAAATAATAATAAACAAGAAGATTTAAAAACCCCAGAACTATTAAAAAAATATTTATCTCATCGGGAATTATCTGAAGCTTAAAATCAATAAGCGACATTAAAACAAGGGAAAGAAATATCAAAAACCATAAAATTATCAAAAAAACCTGGGTTGATAAAGGCAAAAAATAAATCAAAGAAGTTTCCAAAATTTTAAAAGTGATAAAAACGCAAAGCAATCCGCAAAGCGCTTCAATCAAGGGATACTGCCATAAAAGCCGCTGACGACAATGCCGACAGCGGCCTTTTTGAATAAAAAAACTAAAAAGCGGGATAAGTTCATACCAACAAAGCTTTTCCCCGCAACCTAAACAGCGAGATCGTCCGCCAGCGTTATAAAACAAATTTTTGTCCGGATTATAACGCAAACTTAAAACATTCAAGAAACTCCCCGCAGCTGCCCCAAAAAAGAAAATAAGAAAATAGAAAAAAAACATTAAATTAAATCTTATATACAGATTGCTCTTCGATTATAAGTTGACCATTAGCTATAATTTATCCTTTGGCCACAGATTATCCATCGGTTGCAAGGATAATTTATAGTGGACAACACGCCACTCAATATATCGGATTAAAGTTTTCTATGGCCGGACACAATAAAAGAAATTAGGAGCATCATCAGCGCAATTGACGCCTAATACGGTACCATCGATATCTTCATTTAATACCCGATGACGACGCTCAAGCTGCGCTCGTAAAACATAAGAAGTGCCTCCTGCGCCTACAGTATACATATAAGATCTCCCTCTATGGGGATCATTTGGAACATGTACTAATTCAGTAACAATACCAGCAGTTACTAAAGTGTCAGCAAGGTCAATTATAGGAATTGATGGCTGTCCCGCAGACACCCTACAAGTATCCGCAGTAAATGTCCCCGGATAATGACCGCAAATATCGGCAAATTGTTCAAGCATTAATTGAATCGAGCGAATATCAGAAATCCTGCGAGTGTCTCTGCCTGCTGCTTGAATGCCAGCGGCTCCTCTAAAAACAATTCCAGACAAAATTCCGATTACCAGAATAACAATGAACATTTCAACCAAAGTAAATCCTTTTTTTGAGTTTTTCATTTTTATTAAAAAATTAAATATTTTTTATTTTAATTTAAAATTCCGACCTTTTTTATTTTATCATAAAAACAAATTTTTAAATAGACCCAATCATCTGGAATATCGGACCCAAAATAGACATAAACAACAATCCTATCAGACCGCCGATAAAAATCAAAAGGATCGGCTGGATAAGTTCGGTTAATCTGACAACCAAATCCTCAACTTCGCGGGTGTAAAAAACAGAAATTTTTTTCAATAAAACTTCGAGCCGGCCAGTTGCTTCTCCCACCGCTATTAGCTGACCAACTAAAGCGGGAAAAAATTCTTCGTGTTTTGCCAATGACCGGGAAATAAGCTCTCCTTTTTGGACATCTCTAGCCACACTCTGAAGAATTTCAGCGTAAACAGCGCTACCGATTGTTTTTCCGGTTACTTCGATTGCCTGAACAATAGGAATCCCTCCTTTAATTAAAATCGCCAAAGATTCTGAAAATCTCGCGACATAAAGCTGTTTTAATAATTGAGAAAAAAGAGGAATTTTTAAAGTTAAATCGTCAATCATAGTTCTTCCTTCTTCAGTTTTAATGTAATCGCCAATAAAAACTCCTAAAACAATAAAAACTAAACCAATCGCCCACCACCAGGAAGCCAAAAAAGTTCCGGAATTAATAAGAATCTGGGTCATTAAGGGAATTTCAGTATCAAATTCTTTAAAAATTACTCCAAGTTGAGGCAAAACAACCGAACCCATAATTGTCCCAACAACCAAAAAAAGAAAAATCATAATTGCCGGATAAATCATCGCATTCCTTATTTTCGAAGTTAAAATTGCTTGTTTTTCAACATAATCAGCCAAATAATTCATTACTTCATCAACCCGACCAGTTACTTCAGCTGAACGAATCATATTTACATAAAAAATAGAAAAAATATCGTTTCTTTTTTCAAACGCTTGTGAAAGAGACAGCCCCGAATCAACATCAGCCCCAATATCAATAATCGCTTCTTTCAAAATCAAATTGCGCGTTTGATTAGCTAAGGTTTTCAATGTGTCTGAAAGAGGGACATTTGACTCAAGCAGGGTCGCGAATTGCCTTGTAAAAACCATTAAATCTTTTGAAGCTACACGATTCAAAAAACTAAAAAATATTCCTTTTTGTTTAGCCGATTCAACAATGCTTAAAATATAAAGATTATGGCTGGCTAAAATATTGACAGCCGCCTCTTTTGTCGGCGCTTCAATAAAACCAACTTGAAGTTCTCCTTCTTTAGTGCGAGCTTGATATCTAAATTTCATAGTAAAATAATTTTTAATATGTCGAGCTTAAAATTCACCATAATATTAAATTCTTTCTAATAATAAACGCAATTCTCCGGGATTAGTTGAATAAAATTCGGCGATTTCCAAAGAGATTTCTTTTCTTTTAACTAACTCGGCCAAGGAGCGATTTAAAGTTATCATCCCTTCTTGAAGACTTGTTTCAATAACCAAATCTATTTGAAAAATCTTCCGCTCCCTGATTAAATTGCGAATAGCCGAATTAACAAACATTATTTCACAGACCGGAATTCTTCCGCCGTCAATCCTTGGAACTAGTCTTTGAGAAACAATGGCGACCAAAGTTGCGGCTAATTGAGAAGTTATTTGGCCCTGATGATCGGCCGGAAAAGAATCAATAATTCTGTCAATAGTTTGACTGGCAGAGTTAGTATGTAAAGTCGAAAAAACTAAATGACCTGTTTCAGCCGCAGTCATAGCAGTGGCAATTGATTCTCTGTCTCTCATTTCCCCAACCATCGCCACATCAGGATCCTGCCTTAACAAAGACCTCAAAGCCCTATGAAAACTTGGACTGTCAATCGTAACTTCTCTTTGGGAAATAATGCTTTTGTCTTGGACAAACAAATATTCAATCGGGTCTTCAATAGTAATAATATGCTCGTTTCTGCTATGGTTGATTTCGTCTAAAATAGCGGCTAAAGTCGTTGACTTTCCGTGACCAGCCGGACCGACAACTAAAATAAATCCTTGGTTTAATTTTGCGAAATCATGAAGAATCAGAGGAAGATTAAGATCCTCAATAGATTTAATTTGAGCGGGAATTAGACGCAAAGAAGCGGCTAAAAATCCTCGTTGGAAAAAAACATTCACCCTAAACCTTGCCTTATCTTCAAAAGAATAAGAAAAATCAACATCGCCGTATTTTAAAAATCTTTCTTTAATTTTCGGCAATAATAATTCAAGAATCAACCCTTGAGTGTCTTCCGAAGTTAAAACTTGCTCTTTTTGCAAAGGAATTAAAACTCCATCAATTCTTAAAGTCGGCTTACGGCCAACCGCGATATGTAAATCTGAAGCCTTTTGAGTGGCTGTTGCTAAAAGCAATTCGTTTAATTTTTGTTTGTAATCAATCATACTTTATAAAAATCTTAAACATTATTTACATTTTATAGCAGATAATCTTTTTTGCCAACCATAGTTTATCTCAAATCTCAAAAATCAAATCTCAAATCTACAAATTTGATAAAATTGTTTTTTGTAATCATTTTCCATAAGATTTTAACTTTAAGATGTGTTTTTGAGATTTGAAATTTTAGATTTGAGATTTTTTATGTTTCGGCTGTTTCTTTTAAAACTTCTTCAATGGAAATTAAACCATCTAATGCTTTCAATATTCCGTCTTGACGCAAACTTATCATACCCTGTTTTCTTGATTCGTCTCTTAATTTTCCTTCTGTTGGGCCAGAATTAATAATTTCATCGATTCCTCGGGTCATTTTCAAAATTTCATAAAGCCCAACTCTTCCGCTTGTCCCCTTCCCCTTACAAATTTTACAACCAACCGGTCTATAATGAACTGCTGATTCAGCATATCGAATAATATCTTGTTCAGTATAGTGAACAGTCTGCCGCTCGATAACTGCGGATTGTTTATTAACCACAGATTGTCCTTTAACCAAAAGTCCGCCTAAAACTTCTTTAGGTAATTTTGAAATTTCGTTTTTAATAATCTCTTGAATCTCCAAAGAAGCGGTTTCCGCTTGTTTACACTCGTTACATAATTTTCTTACCAGTCTTTGAGCAACCATTAAATTAAGCGACGCTGGAAGTAAAAACGGCTCCACTCCCATATCAATAAGTCTTGGAATAACACCATAAGAATTATTGGTATGTAAAGTAGACAAAACAATGTGGCCAGTTAAAGCTGAATGAACTGCCAACCCGGCTGTTTCCTTATCTCTTATTTCTCCGACTAAAATAATATCGGGGTCTTGCCTGACTGCCTGCCTTAAACCAGAAGCGAAAGTATAACCGATATCAGCCTTAATTTGAGATTGATTTACTCCGTCAATAACATATTCAACCGGATCTTCCAAACTCAAAACATTAACTCCTTCATTATTTAAAATCCGAAGAATTGCGTAAAGAGTGGTTGTTTTTCCAGAACCAGTCGGCCCGGTAATTAAAATCATCCCAAAGGGTTTTTCAAGTCCTTCTTTTATAAGATCGGCGTTTTTTCCGACCACTCCCAAATCAGTTATTTTTCTTAAACCAATACTCGGATCCAAAACACGGATAGCCACTTTTTCACCAACCGGAGTAGGAAAAGTGGAAATCCTATAATCAATGTCCCTGCCAAAGATAACTGTTCTAAAACGACCATCTTGAGGAATTCTAGTCTCATCAATTTTTAGTTCAGAAAGTATTTTTACCCGGGAGATTATCGGCTGATGAAGTTCAAGCGGAAAAGAAGCCACTTCTTTTAAAATGCCATCCAGCCTGAATCTTATTCTTAAACGATCTCTTTGCGGCTCAATATGAATATCCGAAGCTTTTTGTTCAATTGCCGCCCTTAAGGTTGAAGAAACTATTTTAATTATCGGCGCTTCATCGGAAACCGAAGAACCGGCTTCCAAAGAAACCGGCTTTTGCAAAGTAGAAAGTCCGACCCCGGATTTTATATTCAAAGCTTTAACTGCCGCCTGAATTTCAGTTTGATAAGGAGAATATCTTCTTAAAGCCAATTCCATATCAGTCGGCGTGATAAGATAAATTCCTATTTGCAAACGATTCTGTTGACTGATAAAACGCAAAGCTTCCTGCGTTTTGGCGTTTAAAGGATCAATCATCCCCACAATAAGCATATCTTTTTCCATTTTTAAAGGAACCATTTTATAATTTATCGCGGTTTCTTCGGGAATAAATTTTAAAATTTCTTCAGAAATTTCTTCAGATTTTATTTTTTGATAAGGCACTCCAGTAATTTCGCTTTTTACTTTAGCAACTGAAACTTCATCAACCAACCGACGAATATAAAGAATGCTTTCCAAAGATTTATTAATCTGCGAAGATTCAACCAAAAGTTTTTGAGCCAATTCTTCGGACAAAATGGCGTTTTTGATAAGACCTTGGGCTAATTTTTTATTATCCATTTTTTTAAAATGATCCAAAAGGATTTGACCGACCGGGATCTCTCAATTCAGGAAGTTTTACATATTCCTCCAAAGAAATGAAAACCTCCGAATCAGTGACTAAAGAAGGATCAAAAGTAATTTTTGAAACTTCAGAAACGAACTGCACCTCGGTTTTAAAAGCGGAATCAATCAGCGGAACAGGCGCGAAAAATAAATAATAACAAGAAATTAAGAGGGCGCCAAAAACTAAAGCAATAATTAAAATATTAAAAAGACTTATTCCCTTTTTTTCTTCTTCAAGAACGAATGCCATGTTTGATTTTTTTTATTTTATTTTTTTGTTTTATTCGATATCCGACACTTGTTTAATATCCGACACTTGATAATAAGCCTTTAAAGAAAGATCATAGCTTAAAATTGGGTTTCTGCCGGGAATTTTGTTGTCAATTTTTATGGAGTAAATATCTAAAATTCTAATATTAGTCTCAAAATAAGAAAGTAAAGATTTCATATTTTCATAATCACCTTCAAATTTAAGATTTATTTTTAAAGTTCCCACGGGTTTTAATGTCGCTTTTGTTTCTGAATGGGTAATCGGCAGATATTGCAAAGATATAGAGGTAAATTTTGTTTTATTAAGTTCGCCAATTCCGTAAACTTGATTTAAAAGATTGGGGATGTCTTCGCCTATTGGGAAAGAAGCGGAAATTTTCTCTTGAATACCAATCATATCTTCATATTGAGCAAGAAGACTACTGATAGTTTTAAACGCCTCTTCGAACTCTTCCAATGATTTTTGTTCAGACAATCTTTCGCTTCTTAACCGCGATAATTCATCAAAAAGAGGCCGGGTCATTGAAGCATACACATACAAAGCGCCGATTAAAAAAACGATACTCAATAAAATAGTATAAAGTCTTTTACTTGATGCTCTCATAGTTCTGTTGGTTCTTCATTTATTTTTTGCGCTCTCTTTTGATAATTAAAAAAATCAGAATCAAAAACCAAAACCATCTTAAACTGAACCGACTGATCGATTAATTTAAAATCATCTAAATTAACTTTCTTAACTTCTTCTAAATTTTCAAATAAAATCATTTGTTCTATAAAGTCACTGTAAGTCTTAGCTGTCATTTCAACCATAACTGATTTTTGAGCAGCTTCTATGTTTAAAGAATTTATAACTACATTCTTGGATATATTATTTTCCAAAAACTCAAAAACTCCGGCAAAAGTTGAATGATTTTTAAGAATATTATGTAAATTAATAAATTGAGAGTAAAAACTCATAAGATTGTCTCTCTCTTCTTGGGTAATTTTAGCGCTTAGCTCTTCTATTTTAGATTTAATGCCATCAATTTGTCTTTCTAAAAACGGCTTATAACCAACAGCCAAACCAAAATAAATCAAAAACGAAATTAAAAACATAGAAAAAGTAAATAGAAAAAATTGCCAAGGCCAGCCAATGGCGATTTTTTCTTTTTGAAAACTATTGCTGATGATTTCTTTTGGAATCGGCATTTTTTATAAAATTTTTTATATAGAAATAAATTGTTTAGCAGCTAATCCCAGAGCAACACTTAAGGGAGCGGCAATATCTTTCCCAATCGGTGATAATCCCTCCGGCAAAGAAATTCTTGAAAAAGGGTCTGCTTTAAAAACCGGCAATTTCAGATAATCAGCGGTATATTTTTCTATTCCTATTAAATTCGCCCCTCCGCCGGATAAAATAACTTTTTCTATCTTTCCATAATAAGTTTTTTCGTAGGTATTTTTAATCCGCTCTACTTCATTAAGTATAACATCAAGATAAGTAAACATTAATGTGGATAACTGATATTCGCCGCCAATCCCGCCTAATCCCCTTTGTCTTTTTAATTCTTCAGCGCGTTTAGTGTTTAAATCAAGACCATTGGCAATCGCTTGAGTCAATAAATTAGCGGCAAGATCCATTTGATTGCTGTATTTCAAACGGCCATTTTGAGCAACCGCCAAAACAGTTGAGCGGCCGCCGATGTCCACTATTAAAGAGTTTTGAGAATCGTCCATCGTTAAAATCCTCGCTAAACTGACTGCTTCAATTTCAACCATTTTTAAACTAAGTCCGGACATTTTGAAAATAGTCTGATATTTTTTAATCTGGTCATTAGGAATAGAAGTTAAAAGAACCTGCTGTTTTTTAAAACCCTTTTCATCTTCGTATTCGCCGACTACCGACCAATCTACCGATATATCAGCTGCCGGTAAAGGAACTAAAAATTTCGCCTGATAACGCATTGCTTCGGCTAATTCATTTGGATTCATTTTAGGCACCTCTAAAACAGAAATGAAACCAAAAAAAGAAGGAATAGAAGCTATTGCCTGACCTCCTCTTATATTCATCCGTTCTAAAAGAGTTTTTAATAGTTGAGCCGCTTCTTTTTCCACTATTTTAAGACCACTGGTTTGAATAGCGTTGTTTAATCTTGCAAGATGACCAAATGACTCTAAAATTCCATAATTTTTTAAAAAAATTTTCCCGTTTTTTTCATCAAGTTCAACGATTTTAATTGAAGTTGTTCCAATATCAATTCCTAAATAAGGAGAGGTTGGAAGAAAAGATTTTAAAAAATTTGGGATAAAAGACATTGATTTAAAAAAACATTATTGCGGTCAAAGGACAATTTATGATCAAAAGACAATCTATGACAAAAGAAAGTTTTGACATATTGAACCTGTGATTCAATATAATCCTTGGACAGCTTCACAAAATTTAATTTTTAATTTTACGAATTTATTATATCATAAATTAAATAATAAAAAATGATTCGTTTCTTTCTCCCGGTTAAAAAAATAATAAATTTTGTTTTTGATATTATTTTCCCGCCGCTCTGTCTTAACTGTCGCCGATATCTTGAAAATTCAGAACAACTGAATTTTTTATGCCAAAAATGTCATCAATCAATTACCGTGAATTCCTTAATTTTTCATCATAAAAATTTTATTTTAGCAGCTGCCGTAAATTACGAAAACAAACCAATCCAAAAATTAATTCACTACTTCAAATACGAAGGATTCATAAAAATCGCCGAACCATTAACAAAATTCATTATAATACATCTCCAAAAATCCAATATCATAAAAGAAATAGATGACTCATTTTTGATTGTGCCGATCCCTCTTCATTTCATAAGACAAAGAGAGCGCGGGTTCAATCAGTCCGAAGAATTGGCAAAAATTTTAGGCAAAGAACTCGGATTAAAAATTGAAAATAAAATATTGAAACGAATTAAAGCTACAGAAAAACAAATTAATCTTAAAAACAATAAACAAAGAAAGGAAAACGTAAAAAACGCATTCAAAATAGAAAAAACATCAAACTGCTTTTCAGTTATGAATTATTTTTCGGCTAAAAATCATTTTTTAACTGTAAAAGAAAAACTAAAAGGTAAGTCCGTAATTTTAATTGACGATGTTTTCACTTCTGGAGCGACAATAAACGAAGCTGTCAGAATCCTTAAACAAAACGGAGTAAAAAAAATAATCGTTGCGGTCGCGGCAAAAACTTAAATAATACGAATTTCACATAACAAATTATATTCGAAGTAAAAAATTACCACTGACTATCCCTATCTACATAAGGCGGTAGGGGTGAGATTCGAACTCACGATACCATTTCTGGTATAGCGGTTTTCAAGACCGCCGGTTTCAACCACTCACCCACCCTACCGTTTGAAATGAAATAACAATTTATGACATTGCTTTGCTCAAATAAATCAAAAACAAGATCAGCGCGCTTGCCCTATATCAATCGTCACTTTGACGCAGAACTGTTATTCTATGAACCTTTGTTCTTTGAATATCCTAATTAGCATCATAACTTTGCTTATCTATTCTTTCAAGTCCTTCCCAAATTTTTCAAAAAAACTTAGAAAATCCGCCTTGTCAACAATATTCTAAAATTAAAAAAATATTATAGTGAATAATACGCCACTCAATATATTAAGCACCTTGCTTAT
>JAHXGO010000005.1 GCA_019923695.1 Candidatus Liptonbacteria bacterium | reverse complement strand
CCTTGGCAATCAAGATATGACTTTCCAGTTTGTCGCTCATCGCTCCCTCAAAGGCGGTTTCAGCGGTCTTAATCTTGTTGGTAACCGTCTTTACATCATCCGTCAAGAAGATGGCGCCGCCAGGATTGGTCTTACTCATCTTACCCTCCCCCTTCAGGGAAAGAATTCGGAGCGACTTGACCTGCAACACCTGAGGAATCGGGAAAAGCTCTCCGTACCTCTTGTTGAACCTACGGGCGAGTAGACGCGTGACTTCCATGTGTGGTAACTGATCTTCCCCGACTGCAACCTTCTTGGCTCTGTTGAGCAAGATGTCAGCAGCCATCAGGACCGGATAGAGAAGAAGGAGAGCATTCGCCGTTTCCGGCCGTGCGTTGTTTTTGAGCTTATCCTTGAGAGTCGGCACCCTCAAGAGTTCAGCGACAGAAACAAGCCGAGCCAGAAGAGCGGTAAACGTTGTTACCTCTCCTGTTATATCCGATTGGAGATAGATCTTCGTTTTCTGCGGATCTATCCCAAGCGCGATATAGTCAGCAACCACTCCGTGGATGTACTGTCTCACAGTAGCCGGTTCGTTGTCCGTGATCGCATGAAGATCGGCAACGAAAACTACCGGAGACATACCCTGTGCCTGAAGTTCAACAATGGGCGCAACCGCTCCCAAGTAGTTGGCGACGGTCAAGTCGCCAGTGGGCCTAATGCCCGTCAGTAACTCAACCTTGTACTGCATGGCAGACACCTCCTTTCTTTGGGTTTTGGCCTTTTTTAAGGTACTTAAATTACTGTGGATAGTATAATCCTTTTTCGTGTTTTTGTTAAAACTATGGGTCATATTTTATTTTTTATTGATAAATTTAATAATATCCTGTTTTCTGTACCTCCTTACATTTCACAGTGTTGGTTTAAAGGGTTTTAGTATCCCCTTGGTGTCCCAGCGTCTTAAAGTCATGCTAGAAACGCTAAGTATCTCCGATACTTGTTTCATTGTTAGTAATTCTGGAAGTTTTTCTAAATCCATACCATTTACTCTAAAACTTTATCATTGTTAACTTATTATAACAAAACAAACGAATTTTATAAAATTTAATTTAGTCTCCCACCAGGCGGGCAAAAATTGGGGGGCTTGAGGAGAGAAATTTTTGCCCGCCCGAGCGTTCAGTTTTCTGCTTCGCCTTTGGCGGAGCAACTAATCGCCTCTGAATTTTCAAAATGTCTTAATTAGTCGGAGTGGGGAGAATTGAACTCCCGCTACATGCACCCCATGCATGCGTACTGCCACTATACGACACTCCGATTTTAGTATGAGTTTATTCGCGTGCCGCTACATGCACCCCATGCATGCGTACTGCCACTATACGACACTCCGATTTTAGTATGAGTTTATTCGCGTGAGTAACCACAAGCTCATACTCTATTTTAAAAAAAAACGAGATAGACTGTCATTATATAACGATTCGTTTACTATTACTAAAATTCTTAATATAGAGAGTAACAGCCGTTATATTAAATATTTATTTTTTTCTTTTTTGCGACGCTAACAGCGGCGTTTTTTATTGTTTTGACGCACTTGGTACAGGCTAATATTTTTTTACCGGAAGATAATTTAGTCTGTTGAAGATTTGGATATTTTCTTTTTTTAGGCGTCGGATTATATTTACTGCGAACTTTTTTTCTAGCGCCGCGGAGAATTGAGCCCTTGCCGCAAACTTTACATTGTTTCATAAATTTATTTTAGATAAAAACTTCCAAAAAATCAAATTTAGAGTTATGTTATAGTGAAGTGAAGCATTAATATATTAAATTTTGATTCATTATAATAGTGGATCTTATGGGTTAATGTTTAGGGTGGACTTTACGAACAATTAAGTATAAAATCTATTTTAGATAAATAATGAATAAAAAAATTTTAATTTTGATTTTAGGAGTAGTATTATTTGTTTCTGCAGCTGGCGGTTCATTTTATATTGGTTATCTTACAGGATTTAATGAAACTAGAATCATTGAAATTAGGGGAGTGGCGGATATTAATCCGCTTGAGGAAGTAAAAGCGGATTTTGGAGTTTTCTGGCAAGCTTGGGATAAGTTAAAAAATATTCATATTAGAGGAGCTGAACTAAATCATCAAGATTTAGTTTACGGAGCGATTGAAGGACTTTTACAAAGCGTAAAAGATTCAAATACTGTATTTTTCACGCCTGAAGAAACAAAAAAATTCAATGAAAATATAGCTGGCGTTTTTGGAGGAATAGGCGCTGAATTAGGTAAAAAAGATAATAATATCATTATTATCTCTCCGCTTAAAAATTCTCCGGCAGAAAAGGCCGGACTGAAACCGCAAGACATTATCTTAAAAGTTAATAATGAGGATTTTGCGGGTTTTGATGTTTATGAGGCCGTTAAAATAATTCGCGGAGAACCAGGAACCAAAATAAAACTTTTAATTAACAGAGAGGGGTTTACAACTCCGAAAGAATTTGAAATCACAAGAGAATTAATTAGAGCGCCAACAGTTGAATGGGAAATACTTGATGATAAAATCGCTCATATAAAAATTTATACTTTTAATCCTCAAACGCCCATAATGTTTTATGAAGCTGTTGTGGATACTGTTTTAAATGAGAAAGCAAATAAAATAATTCTTGATTTAAGAAATAATCCCGGCGGTTATCTTGATGTTGCTGTAACTATCGCCGGATGGTTTTTAGGTCGCGGAGAGCCAGTTGTTATAGAACAAAAAACCGAAGGTGAAGAACGAACAATTTATTCTAGGGGTAATGGATTTTTAAAAAATTATCCGACGGTCATATTAATAAATAAAGGCACTGCCTCGGCTTCAGAAATTTTAGCCGGCGCCTTAAGAGACCAGCTTGATATTAAATTAGTTGGAGAAAAATCCTTTGGTAAAGGAACGGTTCAACAACTGGAATCATTGAAAGATGGTTCTAGTATAAAAATAACGATTGCTTATTGGTTAACGCCAAAAAGAATGAAAATTGAACAAAATGGTTTAGTTCCGAATTATATAATAGAAGAAAACGACCAGCAATTAAAAAAAGCGATTGAGCTATTAAAATCCCTTTAATAGTAAAATGAAAATTATCCTTCTTAAGGATATAAAAGGTTTAGGAAGAACAAACGAAATAAAAGAGGTAAAAAGTGGATACGCTCGTAATTTTTTAATTCCTCAAAAATTAGCCGAACCGGCAACAAAAGAATCTTTATCAAAATTAGAATTGATAAAATCGTCTTATATTGAAAAAGAGAACAGACTAAAATCAAATTTAAAAGAACTAAAAGAAAAACTAAAAAAAGAAGATTTTATTTTTTATTTAAAAGTTGGGCGGAAAGGGGAGATATACAGCTCTGTTAGCCGAGAAGAAATTGAAAATAGAATAAAAGAAAAAGGGTTTTTTGACGCCGGGTCGTCTGTTAATTTCAGGGTAAATATAAAAAAACCGATTAAATCAATCGGTCAACATGAAGTAGAGGTTGATTTAGAAAGGGGGATTAAAGAGAAAATAACTATTTCGGTACAACCATTACCTTAGTAACAAAACGAACACTGGAATCAAATCTTACCCTTTTTTTAGAAACAAATCTTACAATACCACTTTTTACGGCAAAAAGAGTGTCATCACTTGCTTTTTTAACATTTTCTCCTGGAAAATATTTTGTTCCTCTTTGACGAACTAAAATTTCGCCGGTTGAAACAAATTGGCCATCCGCTCTTTTAAGACCTAATCTTTTACCTATTGAATCACGACCTAATTTCGTTGAGCCGCCTGCCTTAGTATGTGCCATATAATATAAAATTTAAATTTTTATAAAAAAAATGATATCATAATATAATGAAGCCGTCAAATAATCCCGAAGAAAAGAAATTTATTAAAATTCTTATTTTGGTGACTATTTTATCAATTTCTTTAGGTTTTGGATTAGGATATTTATCAACTTTTAATCTTAGGAAAACCCCAATAATAATTGAAAAATGCGGCGACCCTGTCTACGAAAGAAGCGAACAGTTATAAATTAAATCAGCCAAAAAATTGGCGTTAAAAATATTTTGCATCTTTCAACCAATATTCGTTTTCCCATTCCCATAATTTCTTAGCCCCTAAAAAAGCTTCGTAATCATTTTCGAAATAAGGAAGCTCTTTAAGCTCGATACTGCCTTTAACTTCAGACCATTGATGTTCGCAATGACTATTATTGCCGGATTTTATTTTTTCTCTCCCGCCTTTTGTTCTTAAAGTAGCTCCGCATTTAAGACATTTTTGGGATTGGTCAATTCTTAAAATCCAGCTAGTTGAGATATTTTTAAGCTGTCTTTTTAAAGGTACGGTATAAGCGGATACCTGAAGATTATAATCACGATAAATAGCTTGCGAGGTTTTAATGTCTAAAACTCCGAATTTGCCGTCAATTAAGGCTAAGGCGTCAATTGTTCCGGCATATCTTTCATCATAGTCTATAACTTTTTTTTCAACCCATTCAGGATCAACCTGAATATTTTTTTCTGACGAAAACCGCAAAAATGCGTCTACAGCCGGCTTAATTAACGAATCAATAACCGGGTTTTCGCCTAAAAGTATTTTTTCAATTGTTTCATGAATTAAAGTGCCTTCGGTCGCTGATTGTTTTTTTACGGCTTCTCCTTCGTTAAAACTACTCATTTCCGCGTAAAAACGATAAAGAGCCGGTTTTGCTTTTATATTTACAATACTGGTAACTCTCGGGTACCATATACCGTCAATTTCATAACCGCAAGCTCCCTTAAAATGTTCTAAATTAGAATAATACATAAATTAAGTTTAAAATTTAAAAATCAAAATTATAATTGGTTTATTCTATCAGCTTATCTGTTATTTTGTAAATATCTCCAGCGCCCATCATTACAATAATCGCGAGTTGAGGAGGGTTATTTAAAATAATTTCTTTTAATAATTTTGGAGTTTGTCCTTGTTCAGAGTAGGGGAGATAAATAATTTTTTTTAATCTGATATTTTTTAACTTTGATAATCTTTTATTAATCACATATGCCAATTGTTCTGAAAGAGATTCCGCGACGACATTTTTGGCGTTGTGAAATCTTGATAATTTTTTACAACAAAAAGAATCTCTATTGCAAAATTGATTTTGCGACACTTTATTTGTTTTGGATAAAACCGAAGAATCTCGGCCGACAACTTTAAAAATATCCAATAAAACCAAATAATCTGCTTCATCAAAAGCAAGGCTGAACTCTTTAAATAAGGCTTCAAGTCTTTTTTGCTGGTGAGGCTGGAAAACACATATAATATCAGATTTTTTGAAATTTTCTCTTAAAGCATTTAATGAAGCCCTGATTTCAGTCGGATGATGAGCATAGTCGTCATATACTTTAATTTTGATTTTTGATTTTTGGCCCGCTTGATTTTGTTTAGGGTCAATCTTGAATTTGTTAAAGGATTGATTTTTAAATTTAATTTCGCCTTTATATTCAAGCCGCCGCCAAATGCCAGTAAACTCTTTTAGTCCTTTTAAAATTATATTTTGTTTAATTCCAAGCTTTTCCGCTAAAGCCCAAACAGCTAAAGCATTAGCGATATTGTGTTTTCCAATAACTTTTAAATTCTTTTTTAAAATCCGAACGCGGTTTTTTTGATTTAAAGAAAACCATGTTATTTTTTGTTCGGATAATTTATTTTTTATTGATTCGATATTTTTATCATCAGCGTTTAAAACTATAGGTCCATTTTTATAATCAGAAGGCGATTTATTAATTCCATTTATGAATTTTATAAAAGATTTTTTAATAGTTTGAAGATTTTTAAAATAATCTACGTGTTCTAAATTAATATTGGTGATAATCGCGCCAAATGGAGAATAATTAAGAAAATGATCGCGATATTCGTCAGCTTCAATAACCAGAATCTGACTATTACCAAGTCTAAAATTATTAGCTTGTTTTTGATTATCAAAAAGATATTTGCTGCCGAAAATAACAGTCGGATCCATTCCGGCTTTAATAAGTACGTTAGCGAGCATGGCGGTGGTAGTACTTTTGCCATGCATACCAGAAACAGCGATAGTCTTATATTGTTTTGTCAGTTCTGCTAAGGCTTCGCTGTAAGAAAGAGTTTTTATACCTAATTCTTTAGCTTTTTTAAACTCCGGATTATCAGGCGGCACCGCAGCGCTATAAACCGCCATTTGAGAATTACGGGAGAAATTACCGCTTTTGTGTCCAATTTTAACCTCTACGCCTTGTTTTTTAAGAAATTGGATGATTGGGCTATCTGAAGCGTCAGAGCCGCTTACAAGCCATTTTTTACTTAAAAACCATTGAGCTAAAGCGCTCATTCCAATGCCTCCAATACCAATAAAATGAATTTTGGGTTGTTTCATATTTTTTAAAATTATCTGTCACAAAAGATATATTATGCGACAAATATAAGAATCTTGATATTAGAGTTGCTCTATCGCTTCCCTGATAAGGTCAATAAAAAATTCAAAAATCAAAACAAAAATATTTACTAAACTTTTAAAAGCGGAAATCAAAACAGGCAAAGAGGATTGAATGGTATCGAATATCTGTTGAATTTGATCATTATTTATTATTGTATTTATAATTTCCATATTAAAATAACAAATTAAAATTTTGCGCTATTATTTTTTTATTTTGCTATTTATATTATTTTACACTAATAATTAAAGATAGTCCATTGGGTTTAAAGTCCCACCTAAAGGCATTGGGCCGCAAAGTCGGCTGTGGCCCATATAAAAAGTATTAGAATCATAAACAGTAAAGTGAAGATGAGGGCCGGTGGAATAACCAGAAGACCCAACATAACCTATAATCTCGCCTCTTTTAACTTGCTGATTGTGAGTAATAATAATTTTAGATAAATGAGCGTATAAAGTAGTTAAGTTATTATTGTGTTTAATGACAATATATTTTCCAGCGCTGACTCTCGGACAAGTTCTATCCTGATCGCCAAAAGCTACCACTCTCCCATCTTCGGCGCTAAAAACTGGAGTTCCTATGGGCGCGCCAATATCAATACCATTATGAAATCTTCCTTTAAAAGAATGTCTTGCAAAACGCGTATAGCCGTATTCTTGCGTCAATATTCCTCGAACTGGCATCATCAACACTCCCCTGCCTTTTTGAGGTAAAAATCCGAGATTAATTTTAGGTCTTAACCCAACTTCAATTTTTTCAATTTCCTCGGCGATTTCTCTTTGCTGCTTTTGAAGTTTTTTTAATCCGGCTTGATATAGTTTTTCCTGATTTTTAGTTTGAGTTAAAACATTTTGTCTTAAGTTTTTTTGCTCGTTAATAATGTTCCGACGACTTTTTAAATTTAAATTTTCAATTTTAAGTTCTTCTTTTTTTTCTATTGATTCTTTTAGCTTAATATCAGTTTCTTCGGTTAAGTTATTTAATCTGCTAATTTCGCTTGTTAAACTATTTTGAAAATTAATAAAAGAATGGAATTCCAGCATACTGTCAGATAAAGTTCTTGATTTTAAAAATCTTATAAGTAAGTCTTCATTATGTTTTCTCTGCATTTCTCTTAAAAGAAGGCCTATTGTTTCTTTTTTATTATTTGTTTGTTTTTTTGTTTCGCCGAGATTCGTGTTTAACTCTTTAATTTCAAGAGTCAATTTTTTAATATTTATTTCACTGGAACGAATACCAAGCACAAGCTGACGAATACGGTAATCAATTAATGAAATTTCTTTTTTTAAGCTTTGGCCTTGGGTTTCAACTTCGTCAAGTTTTTTTTGAGTTTCGAGAATTTGAGATTTAATAACGTTTAACTCTTTGTTTTTTTCTTCAATTTGAGTCTTTAAAAAATCATCAGAAGCTAATCCAATGTTTGTAATATTTAAAAAAATAAAAGATATTATCAGAACAAAAAAAGCGAGTTTTCGGCTAAAAAATAGCCTAAAAGCAAAATTTCTTAAAAAATAATTCATTCTTTTTCCAGTTTGGTTATTGCTATTTGCAAGCGCTCAAGACTTTCTTGTTTTCCTAACGCAGTCATTATTTCAAAGGGGCCCGGAGATGCTTCTTTGCCAGACAAAGCAACTCTTAAGGGCCACAAATAATCCCCTTTTTGGTTTTCTGGAATAACCCCTAAAATCTTTTTTTCTATGGTTGAAGGACAACTAATAGCCAAAGGAGAGCCTGTGGTTGGAGAATAATCCATTGTTAAAAAATCTTTTTCTTCTGATTCTTTTATAAATTCGTAAAGTTTTTTCATATTTTCTATCGTAAATTCTTCCTTACCTTTCCAAAAAAGTAACTCTTTTGGATAATTCGGCCTGATAAAAAAGAATTCAACAAATTTTTCCAACTCTGAAAGCTTGGTTAATCGGCCGCGAACCGCTTCTAAAATTTGGATTGTCAGGGGCCATTCAGAAGGAACAAAATTAACCGCTTTTTCTAAAAGCTCATAAATATCCATTGAAGCGATATAATGCTTGTTGAACCAATTTAATTTTTCAATATTAAATATTGCGCCGGCTTTTTGAACCCGCTTTAAATTAAAATCTTTGATAATTTCTGAAACTGTCATTACTTCTTTATCTTCTTTTGGGTGCCAACCTAAAAAAGTCAAAAAATTAACAATCGCTTCAGGCAGATAGCCGTCATCTAAATACAAACGAAGCTCGGTATCACCGTATCTTTTAGACATTTTGCTTCGGTCTGAATTAAGAATTAGGGGTAAATGAGCAAAAATCGGTTCTTCGGCCCCTAAGGCTCTAAAAATAATTATTTGTTTCGGAGTATTTGAAATATGGTCTTCCCCCCGAATAACATGAGAAACTTTCATTAATATGTCATCAACCACAACGCTGAAATTATAAAGAGGTTCTTCTAAATTTTTAGCGACTACTATATCACCTAATAAATTTAAATTAAATTTAATATGCCCTCTAATTAAATCATTAAAAATAACTTCTCCTTCTTCAGGGACTTTAAGCCGGACAACAAAAGGCTTATTCTCTTTAATTAAGTTGTTGATTGCTTCGTCTTTTAAATATCGGCAATGACCGGAGTATTTAGGCGCTAAACCCTGTGAAAACATTGCCTGACGTTCGATTTCCAGTTGCTCTTTATCGCAAAAACAACGATAGGCTTTCTTCTCTTCAAGCATCTTTTCAAGATATTTTTTATAAATTTCAATCCGTTCGCTTTGACGATAAAATTCGTCCCAGTTCAAACCCAAGCTTTTTAATCCGCTGATAATATCCTCTTCAAACTCCGGCTTTGACCGTTCTTTATCAGTATCTTCAATTCTTAAAATAAACTGACCATTGTGATTTTTAGCAAAAAACCAGTTAAAAAGAGCCGTTCTTGAATTGCCAATATGAAAAGGGCCTGTTGGAGAAGGCGCAAATCTTACTCTAATTGATTTTATTGGGTTATCAGCCATTATTTTTTATTTTAGCAAAAAACAAAAAAGTTTACCAATTTTCATACTATTAATTTTTATATATTTTAGATTTTAAAATTTTAAGTTAATTCAATTATTTTTTGAGCGATTATTTTAGCCGCTTCTGGTTTGCTAAATTCTTTAGCTCTCACGGACATTTTTTCCAGAATTTCTGGATTCAATAAAAGACTTTCAATTAAATTAAGAAAATGTTCTGGAAAATAATCTTTTTCTTCCATCACTAAGGCTGCTCCGGAAGACGAATATATTTGGCTATTTAACAACTGATGGTCAGAAGCGGATTCCGGCAAAGGAATTAAAATCGACGGCTTGCCAAAAGCGGCAATCTCAAAAATAGCGCCACTGCCTGCTCGTGAAATAACTAAATCAGCTGCGGCTAAAATATCTTTGAAATCATCATAAAAATAATCGACGAAAAAATACCGACTGCGAATTTTAAAAGGAATTTCTTTTAAAACAGAATTAATTTGGTTTTCAAAATCATTATAATTGGCGTCTCCTATTTGATGAAAAATTTGATAATTTGAAAGAAGAGATTTTAAATTTTTAATCACAATATTATTTATTCTAACCGCGCCTTGAGACCCACCTAAAAACAATAAAAGAGGAATTTCTGGATTAAGGCCTAAAATTTTTTTTGCTCTTTCTTTTTTTGGAATATCGTTGAGAATGTAACGTCTAATAGGATTACCGACAACTATAGTAAGCGGCATACTGCTTGATATATTGAGCATTCTGCTCACCACCACATTTCTATTCTGATTAAAACTTTTGGCATTTTCTTTAAAAGCTATAAATATCGCTTTGGAAAATTTAGCGGAAATCACATTTGTTAAACCAGAAACAGAATCTGATTCGTGAATAAAAACAGGAATTCTATAAACAACAGCCGCAAAAACAACGGATAAAGCTCCTGGCCCTCCTTTGGAAAAAACCGCGTCCGGCATAATCCAAAAAAGATGCCATAACGATTGTAAAAAACCGATTGCGAATTTTATTAAATCAAAGAGATTTGACAAACTTAAGGTACGGCGAAATTTTCCAGCTAACGTTTTTTTGACGACAATATTATTTTTTAAAAATAAATTATAATATTTTGTAGATGCTGTCCCCAGATAAAAAAGATCAAGGTCTATATTTTGTTGGGCCGCTAAAATTTGAAACTCAACAGCAACCGCTAAAAGCGGATAAAAATGACCTCCTGTGCCTCCGCCGGCTAAAACAATCTTCAGTTTTCTTCTTTTTTTATTTTTAAGTTCAGGCATTTTTTAAAACATTAATCATTAAACCGCTCATTGACATAAATGTCGCTAAAGCAGACCCACCGTAACTTATAAAAGGCAAGGGTATGCCAGTCAAAGGAATCAAACCAGAAATAGCCGCTATATGGACAAAGGCCTGAATTCCTATTAGAGAAGAAAAACCGATTAGAATAAGTTTCCCAAATGGATTTCTAATTTTTTTACTACCAAAAAAACCGGCGCTAATTAAAATAAAAAAAAGAAAAATAAACAAAAACGAACCTAAAAAACCAAATTCTTCCGCAATAATGGCAAAAATAGAATCACCTATAGGTTCCGGCAAAAACCTTATTTTAGAAATAGAGTTTCCATAACCAACCCCAAAAAAACCTCCGGACCCTATGGCAATAAGTGATTGATTAATATGAAAGCGGCTTGCTTGTAAATCAACTCCCGGATTTAAAAAAGTTACTATCCTTTGAAGACGATAAGGGGAAAAAGAAATAATTAACACCAAAGCAAAAAACCCTATAAAAACTAAACTTAATATATACGATATTTTAACGCCATGAACAAAATAAAGTATTAAGGCGGCAGACATTAATATAATAACCGCGCTTGTTGAAGGTTGTTTAATTAATAAAAAAGTGATGAAGCCGCTTATTATTAAAAAGGGTAAAACACTTTCAAAAAAATTTCCTTTTCTGTCTTTAGTTTTTGAAGTCAACCAAGCTGCCAAATAAACAATAAAAGTAAATTTTAGGATTTCTGAAGGCTGAAAAGTGAATAAACCAATGTTAAGCCAGCGAGAAGCAGCCCCAAATTGTTCTCCTAAGGGCGAAAAAACAGCGGCTAAAAGGATTATATTAACAACCAACAACGAAAAAGAGATTTTTTTAAAAAACTTATAAGGAACTAAAAGACAAATTAAAAAACCAACGATTCCAGCGCTTAATCCGTATGTTAACTGACGTCTGACAAAAAAATAAGGATCATCAAATCTTAACTTAGCTAATTCCGAAGAAGCGCTTACAAGCATAACCATCCCCAAAACAATTAAAATAAAAACAGTAAAAAAAATAACTTTATCAGCGTGTTTAATAAGCATACCTAATAATAAAAATTGATTATTTATTATTTGTAAAAATCATGACCTTTAGTAGATTATTATTTTTTTCTAAATTGATACTTTTTGTTAGCGGCTATAATGTTTTAATGTTTTACCATTAAAAATATTTTGGAACTCCCCTTCTTTTACGGCCAGCTTGCCTGAAATAATAACATTTTGGATCTTTTTTTCTTTAAATATCGTTAAATCAGCAACATTGCCCTCTTTAATCACTCCCCTATCTTTAAGAGATAAAAACTTTGCCGGTTCAGAAGTAATTTTTTTTATGGCTGATTCAATCGGTAATAAGGCTGTTTTTTGGTCGTCAACAAAAGAAAATCCCAAAAACTTCATAAAAGCTCCTTCACGACTAAAGGGTAATCTCTCTTCTTCTTTTAATGAAGTAAAGTTAGAACTTATAAAGGACTGACGATGCATTAAATTTTTTTCTAATAATTCTTCATTTATATTTTTTATTCCTATTGTTCCGTTTATGGCCAAAGGGCGACCTGAAGAATTTATTTCATGATTAAGGGATAATTTTGCAAGTTCAATTAAACCCTCAATTTCATCTAAACCTCTGTTTTCAGAAAATTCTAAAATATTTTTTCCGGTTAAATAATTAAATTTTGGGATGTTTAAAATTATTATTTTTTCAAAATCCAGATTCTTCCATTCTTTTTTGAGTCGTTCTTTGACCGTGAGTCGTCCTTTGGTCGTAAATTGTCCTTTGGCCGTAAGTTTTTCTTTATTAAATATCCCCTCTTTCCCTTTTTTCTTAAACCATTGTGGCAAAAAATCAGAAAGAGAAACCACATTAATTCCGTATGGACAAATATCAAAACGAATATCCGCTTTTGTCAAATTCAAAGAAATTAATTCCAGCGCTTTTTGATATTCATTTTCACAGCCGATAACCGGTTGAAAATCGTTGATAATAACACTTACTCCGTTTTTTACTATTTCTACCGCTTCTTCTGCGACTTGGAGTGGATTTTGTTTTCTTTCCATCGGCTGAATAGCAAAAAACTTTCGGAATTTTTTTAAAAGATTTAAAATAATTTGTTTTTCTTTAAAAGGTATTTGATAACCAAAAGAATAATCTAAGCCCGAAGATAAACCAAAAGCGCCTTCTTTGAAGGACTTTTCAATTATTTTTGAAAATATTTCTAATTCTTTTTCGCTTAATTCCCGTCGATTTAAAGTAATATCCCTTCTAATGGTGTAATACCCAATTACAGTTCCAAAATTAATCGCTAAAGGAAATTTTTTAAATGAATTAAACATTTCCTTTAAGCTATGCCAATTAATATTAATATTTTCTGAATCTTGCCATTGATTAAAAATGTTTAAATCTCCGTAAATAAGAGGAGAGAGTGAACACCCATTAAATCCTCCGATAATTGTTGTTATCCCCTGCTCAATCATTTTTTTCTGATGAGACTCATTAAAAAGAGTCAAATAATGGTCAGCTTCATTTCTTATTTCAATAAAGCCAGGGCTTATATAGCTTCCGTTGGTTAAAATAGTTTCTTGGGCTGAACGATGACTAAAATCGCCGATAGCGGAAATTTTATTTCCGGATATTAAAATATCGGCTTTATACGGCGGATTGCCTAAACCGTCTAAAATCTGGCCACCTTTAATAAGTAAATTCATATTATGATTAATTATAGCAGAAAAAACGCCCGATGGTGAATCTTAATTTTACTATATCAAAACTTAAGTTTATATATTGAGCAGGATATTGTTTGCTATGGTTATCTGATTCATCTGCAATGTATTTGCCGTCAACGAACAATTTAATACTCAATTGATTTTTGGGCTAAACATCCTTTTTGAAAAGGATGTTTAATTTCTTTCATTTCAGTGACTAAATCAGCTTCTTTAATAAAGGATTTTGGCGCATTTCTACCGGTTAAAATCACCGTTAGCGCAGATCTATGCAGACTTGTGACAGGCTTATGTGGATACAAATAAATACATTTTAAAATATCCAAAACTTTTTTTTCATTCAATAATTTCAGATGTACGGCTACATTTATTTCATCAAGAATAATTAAATCCCATTTCTGACTTTTAATTGCTTTTTCCGCCAAAAATAAAGCCTTCTGGGCAGCTTTTTTATGTTCGGAAAATAAAGTTTTGTCGCCGGCTATTTTAATAAATCCTTTCCCAGCTTTAATAATCTGAAAATTATAAAAACTTTCTAATCCTTTCGGAAGTTTTTTGTTTTTGATTTGTAATTTTAATTTTTGATTTTTAATTTTTGATATTAAAATATGTTCTCCAGAAATCCAAGACCCTTTAATAAACTGGATCATTAAAACCCGTTTATTATAACCCAATGCCCTCATTGCCTGACCTAAAGCAGCAGTTGTTTTACCTTTTCCGTTACCGGTAAATATTATTATCATATATATTTATATGTAAAAATAGTCGTGTTATTTACAGTTTTTTAGGATAAAATAGCTGATTAATTTTGCTAAACCATTTCAATGATTTTTGTTTAATCTATTTGAATAAATAATCCAAAAAGAAAATAATGATTCCCAAACTGGCGCAAACAAACGAGAAAATCCAAAAACGCATAGTAATCTGCGATTCTGGCATTCCTAAGGCTTCAAAATGATGATGAATCGGAGCGGAAAGAAAAACTTTTCTTTTAAAAAATTTTTTGCTTGTTAGTTGAATAATAACCGACAAAGATTCAATGACAAGCGGCAAAACCAATAAGGGTAAAAGCAAAAGAGTATTTGTAAGCATTGCTACTACGCCTAAAGTAATCCCCAAGGCCATAGAACCGGTGTCTCCCATAAAAAATTTTGCCGGATAAATATTAAACCATAAAAAAGCTAAAAGACTGCCGATAATAGAACCAATCATCATTGCCAAATAATATTTGCCGAGAAAAAAAGAAATTATCATCAAAGCTCCGAAAACAAAAAGCATTATTCCGCCTAAAAGCCCATCAAGCCCGTCAGTTTCGTTAGCGGAAAAAGCGCTGGCAATAATAATAAACATAAATACCGGAACATACCAAACACCTATCTCAAAATTTCCAAAAAAAGGAATATATAAAACGCTCCATTCAAGCTTGGAATAAAACCAAATAGCGGCCATAAAAGCGATAACCGTGTAAAGAATAAGTTTGTGTTTAATACTCAATCCTCCGCCTTTTGGGCCAATTCGTTTTACCCCCAAAAAATCATCAAACAACCCAAAGGCTGCGGCAATAAACATTGTTGCTAAAGGTAGATATGTTTGACCGCGGTCAATAAAGTTTAAATAACTGAAAAAACCGCCGAATAATTTGTCCAAAACAAAAAATAACAAAGAAAGTCCTAAAACCGTTCCCCAGATAATAACTCCGCCCATTGTTGGGGTTCCGGCTTTTTTCGCGTGAAGAGCTGAAAACACAGGAGTTGAGTCTGACACCCTAATTTGTTTTTTAATGCCAAATTTTAAAAGTCCTTTATAAACAAAACGAACGCTGATGAAAGCGACAAAAAAAGATAAAATTGTTATTGTTAAAATAATAATTATTGCTGTTGTTGCCATATTAAGTAATAGAAATTTGACTAATTATTACTAATAAACTTGACCTTGAGTATATCATTTTTTTATTTAAGATTATCTTTAGATAAAAAATTTATCGTTTTTAATAATTAATCAAGTTTTGATTGTTGAATATAAATATCCATTATTTTTTTTGTTTCTTCATAGCGGTCTTCCGCCCCAAGAACTACTATTAAAACTAAATTTTTATTATTTTCAAAAATTGAAAGCAAATTACCGTTGCTAATCCTAATAAGTCCGGTTTTACCTCCCATAAAATTCAGCTGTCCAACAAAAGGATGGGTGTTGTAAATATCTATTTTTGTTCCGCTTTTTTGTTCAATGATAGTTGTTTGAGGAAGCTGGGCAATTTCAAAAATCAGCGGCTGAACCCTTAAAATATATTTTACCAATTTTATCACATCTTTTCCAGTTGACTGATTAAACATAGAAAGCCCTGTTGGTTCTTCAAAAATTGTATTTTTCATACCAATTTCTTCGGCCTTTTTATTCATTAGTAAAATAAATTCTTTTTCAGAAAAAGAATTAGACAAAGCCAGCGTCGCTTCGTTTGAAGAATAAATTATTGTTGCCTTTATCAGGTCTAAAACCTTAAATTCTTCTCCTTTTTCGTTTATTTTAATAATTTTATCTTTAGGCAGGTTTTCTAAAGCTATTAAAGCTGTCATCAGTTTTGTTAAAGACGCCAAGGGCCAGCGATGATTACTATTTTTTGAAAAAATTATGGCATTTTTTCTAAAATCAAAAACTAAAAAAATCGGAGCCAATAAATTCGTTAATTCATTATTAAGTTGTGAATTATTCGATAATTTTTTTAAAGAAGAAAAGGTATATTGATCTTCAAGCTCAATAGATCGAATAGCGCGCTGTTTATTATACTGAATCGAAAACTCAATATATCGAGCGGCGTACTGCTCGTTATAAATTTCAGAAGAATAAACCTGTTTAAGATTCGGCGCCGAATCGATTTCAGAAATAACCTTAAAACTGGTTATAAACAAAATTAAAATAATACTGGAAAAAATATAATAAAATATCTTTTTAAGCTCTTTAGACATTTTAGGTATTTTTTTCAAAGATATGCAATAATTCCCGATATTTTGGATATTCAGGCAGTTCTTCAACCGAGTTAATCCCAAAATACTTTAATAATTCAAAAGACGGCGCATAAAGATAAATATTATTGCGATTTGGATGAGGAATTTTTTCTGCTAAACCTCTTATTAAAAGTTTTCTTAAAATAAAATCCGAATTTACTCCTCTTATATATTCGATAGTAGAACGCATTACCGGCCCAAGATAAGCGATAATACTTAATGTTTCAAGACTGGCAGGAGTAAGTTCTTCTCGTAATTCGTCTTTGACAACTTTCTCAATTAAGGAACCGAATTCTTGTTTTGTCACGAATTGTATTTTATTTCCGTCAACAATTAATTTAATGCCCCGATTATCGGACTTTAAAGATTCAGCAAGACCCAAAACCGCCTCTCTAATGTCTTTTTCTTCTACCTCTAAAACTAAAGCGAGATGGTTAAAGGTTGTCGGCTCCCCGTAAATAAAAAGCAGGGCCTCTACTTTTGCTTCTAAATTATTCATAATTTAACATTATTAAGATTTTAAATTTTACTTTGCTATAGTGAATCTTAATTCAATATATCAAAGCTTCGCTTTGCTATAATAATATCAGAAAAATGATTTTCTTGGCTAATCTTGACAAGATTATCTTGAATCAAATAAAGAACAGCTAAAAAAAGCATAATTATTTCTTCCCTTTTTTTACCAAAACTTAAATCGCTGAATTTTGATTTATAGCCAGAGGACAATCCATCCCCTTTTGTAGTCGAAAGACAACCAATTCTCAAAAAAAGCTGATTTATATATTCTTTAAAATCAATCATCTTGCGTTCAACTTTTTCAAATTTTAAAGCAGTGGTGGTTTCATAAATTTTTTCAAGAGAAGAATGAATAGAGTTAATTGTTAAATTCGATGATGGATAAAAAAAACCAATATCTGTTACCGGCAAAAATTTTCTGGAAAAAGAAAATTTATTTTCAGCGTAAACTTTTTTTAGGCCGGCTTCGGCGTTTTTAAATTCTTTATATAACTTTAGTCTTTCCTCTAAGTCTTTAATATCTTTTTCTTCTTCAGGCGTTAATCGCAAATCAGGTAAAAGACTTTTTGATTTTATCACCATAAGCTTTGCGGCCACGGCTACAAAATCAGCCAAAACTCGCGCCTCAATTTTATCTAAAGATTTTAAATAATTAAGAAAATCAGCCGTAATTTGCGCCAAACTAACTTGGGTTATCTCCAGCTCTTTTTCCTCAATTAATTCTAGAAGTTTTTGAAGCGGTCCAGAAAAATTATTTATTGATAATTTATACATTGTTTTTAATTAATAAGGCCTCACTGATTTCTATAAGAATTTTGCGAGGCAAGGGATTGTCCGGCTTTGTTTTTCCTGGATAACGCCAAGCGCTGATAACTATTATTTTTTTGTTCTTTTTTTGAATCATTGTCCAAATCTCCTGCGATTTTTTTGTTCCTGAAATATCTTTCATTAAAGCGATGGTATCAAAAGCTATCCCCTCTTCAATTCTGTCCGGATAATTGATTATCCTTTTAATTCTTGATTCAGATAGAGCGTAAAATCTCATTTTCGCTTTGGCATGAGAAGTCCAATGAATTTTTTTTTCGTCGGAAGACATATCAAAATTCTGGTTCAATATATCAGAGCTTCGTTTTGTTATAAATATCATTTTATTTTTCAATTTTTTAAATTGTCTTTGTTTTGGATAAATATTTTGAAATCTCCGAAATAATTTCTATCGGAAAAACAAAATACATCTCTTTTATTTTATCAAATTTTACTCTATTATTAAAAGTATGCCTTTAGCCATTTATCGTAAATATCGTCCAAAAACCTTTAAAGAACTTATCGGTCAGGAACCAATTATTGAAATTCTGCAAAATGCCGCCAAAAACGACAAAATCGGACACGCTTACCTTTTTTACGGCCCAAGAGGAAGCGGAAAAACAACTTTGGCAAGAATTATGGCAAAAGTTGTTAACTGCGAAACAAGGGACTCGGATAATCAATTTAAAAAAAAGGGAGAACCCTGTAATAAATGCCGGCCCTGCCTTGAAATCGATGAAGGCAAGGCTTTAGATGTTATTGAAATCGACGCCGCTTCTAATCGGGGAATTGACGAAATAAGAAATTTAAAAGAAGGTATAAGACTTTCCCCCACTTCTTATAAATATAAAGTTTTTATTATTGACGAATGTCATCAATTAACTAAAGAAGCTTCAAACGCCTTATTAAAAACTCTTGAAGAACCCCCTTCTCACGCAATTTTTATTTTAGCCACAACTGAATTTGAAAAAATTCCGACAACTATTATTTCTAGAACACAAAGATTTAACTTCAAAAAATTATCAAAAAATAAAATTTTGCAAAAGCTGAAAAATGTCGTTGAAGTTGAAAAAATAAAAATAGATGAAATTAGCCTTGAATTGATAGCAACAGCGGCAGAAGGAAGCTTTAGGGATGCTGAATCTCTGCTTGACCAAGTTATTCTTTTAGGCAACGGAGATTTATCAACGGTTGAACAAATTTTGGGAAAAATCGGTTTTTCAAAAACCGCTGAATTGGCTGGTTTAATACTCAAAGGAGAGCTTGAAGAATCTTTAGAATTTTTAAGTAAAATCAACGAAGGCGGATATAATTTAATTCAATTAAATCATGATATTATTCATTATTTGAGACGGGTTTTAGTTTTGTCTTTTGACCCAAAAATGGAAAAAATTTTTGAAGAAGAACTAACTTTAGAAGAATTAAAACAGTTAAAAGAACACAGTAAAATTTGCCAGCCTGAAAAACATATTATTCTTTTAAAATCCTTAATAAGGGCTTACAGTGAAATGAAGTATTCTCCTTTTGCTATTATTCCTTTAGAAGTGGCAATTATTGAAAATTTAAAAT
Source organism: Candidatus Liptonbacteria bacterium (assembly GCA_019923695.1). Classification (GTDB taxonomy): domain Bacteria; phylum Patescibacteriota; class Minisyncoccia; order UBA6257; family Colwellbacteraceae; genus JAHXGO01. The sequence continues at coordinate 14,812 of JAHXGO010000005.1, read as the reverse complement.
AATTTTAAAAAATCGAGCGCCTGTTAACTGCATAAGTTCAAAACCCTACAGAAGTTGTATAAAAGCTATATGAAAGTTATATGGAAGTTGAACTTTTACATAACTTCCATAGATTAAAATCACCAAGCACTATGCTATAGCATAGTGCTATAATACCTCACAGTGGCAAGGTGTATTTATCGAAGTTGAGTTTCAATAATTCCAATTTTCAATGAATTTTCAATGATTTAATTTTTAAACTTAAAAGGTTTTTGAATTATTTATAATTTTACATTTTGATGTGTTAAATACCTAACTTTACGATTAACAAAAATAAAGTTAAAATAAATATCAACCTTAAAGGTCGATTATTTATTTGCGGCCAAAATTGCGGGATCGTCTAATGGTAGGACACCAGCCTTTGGAGCTGGGTATCTTGGTTCGAATCCAAGTCCCGCAGCCATTTAGTAAAGTTTCGGTTTCCCGCATATGATATCATTGCAAAATCAACAACTTCAGAATTTTTCCAATAGTGCGGACAGGAATAATCGTGCCTTCAAGAGCAAGTTGCCAATGGAGTTTTTGAGCGCATTGTTTTAACTTTTTTCTCTTGGAGATAACTAGTTCTTTGACGTGAATAACCGTTTCCTTTGGATTTGTTTTTGGGTTGGTTGATTTCGGTTCCAATGTTTCTTCGCCAAAAGGTCATCGCTATATTTTTTACAAAATAAAATACCTCTAAGGTCTCAAGAGTGCAAAAGTGGGTGCGGTTATACAGCCACTTGACAAAAAAAATGCCTTAGGTATAATTACTATGCTATCGTTTATGGAGCTGGGTGATTATGAGCAATCATGAAAGTCTAGTTCCCTCTGACGATAGCATTTTTTTGTAGAAAGAAAATGCGGAGATTTAATCTCCGCATTTTTGTTTATCTTATTAAATCGAATTTAAGATTTGTCTAATGATTTCTTATATTATCCAGCAAAACTAAACATTTAAATATCTTTTTACAACGACTATACTTGAAACAACACTAATACTCATACTAAATAAAAGGCAATAACCAAAAAATTTAAAAAAATTTCCAAGAAAATAAAACCAAAGATCCGTTGTGGGAATAAAAACTTCAATATAAGGAGAAATAAAATAAACGAAAGGAGTAAAAACTACCATTGCTAAAAAAGCAGCTAAAAAACCGTAAATCATCCCAACAAAAATATAAGGGCTCCTAATAAAAGTATTTGAAGCTCCGACCAAACGCATAATTGCGATTTCTTCTTTGTTGGAATAAATCGCTAAAAGAACAGCATTAAAAGCGACAATCGCCGCGATAATAGCTAAAATCAAAGTCAGCATTAACCCTCCTTGTTCTCCCAGACTGACTATTCTAGCTAACCGATTTATAATCAGATAATTTTCAGAATAAGTAATTTTATCAATAATATTTTTAAAAGCTTCGACTTCAAAATAAGAAGCAATGAGAGAATACTGGCCTGGGTCATAGGCTTTAATATTTAAAGAGGCAGAAAGAGGATTAACATTAAGCTCTTCAATCGCTTGATAAATAACATTATCATAAGCGTGTCTTTTTTTAAATATCTCCAAAGCTTCATCTTTTGAAATATATTCAACAGACCTTACTTCAGGCAAACCTCTAAGGCCTTCCTTGATTTTTAGAATATCGTCTTCTGGAGCATCGGGTTTAAAATAAACGCTGATATCAATCCTTTCTTGAACAGATGAAATAGCTTTAGAGCCAACTGCTCCGAAAATCAAAAGTCCTAAAAATCCAGCCGCACTTAAAAATAAAACCAGAACCGTAGCAATGGAAATTAAATAATTTCGCCAAAAATTTTGAAAACCGTATTTTATTATGCGATAAAGTGTTGTAATCATTTATTTTATTATATGAAACTTATAGTTTATTATACCAAAAAATAACGACCTTTTTCTTCATCTTTTATTATTCTTCCGTCTTCAATACTAATAACTCTTTTTTCAATATGATTGACGATTTCTTTATTATGGGTGGCTAAAATAACTGTTGTTCCTAATTCGTTTATTTTCAACAATAAATTAATAACTCCGAGCGTGTTTGAGGGGTCTAAATTACCAGTGGGTTCATCAGCAATAATAAGGTCTGGTTGATTAACCATAGCTCTGGCTATAGCTAATCTTTGTTTTTCTCCACCAGAAAGCTCATTAATAAAATTATTTTTCATATCAATCAACCCAACAAGCTCTAAAGCCTGCAAAGCAATTTCTTCTGCTTCTTTTTGTGATCTCCCTGCTACCTCCAAGGTAAAAATAATATTTTCGTAAGCGGTTTTTTTAGGTAAAAGTTTAAAGTCTTGAAAAACAACTCCCATATGCCGGCGAAGTTCGGGAAGTTGATGACTTTTCAATTTAGTAACATCATACTGACCAAAAACAATTCTACCTTTTGTCGGCCTTTCCTCGGCCATTAAAAGTTTGATAATAGTTGTTTTCCCCGTTCCAGAGCGTCCGACAATAGAAACAAACTCTTTTGGGGCTATTTTAAAGCTGATATCTTTTAAAACCTCGTGATGATTATAGTTTTTTGAAACTTTATTAAAACTTATCATTTGCTAATTTTAACCCAAATTCTATATATAGTAAAGTAAAGCTTTGATATATTAAATTTAGCGATTTACCATATATTAAACTTAACGACTTGCTATAAAATCATCAAGTCGACCATCTAAAACTTCGTCTATTTTCGCAGTTTCAACGCCAGTGCGATGATCTTTGACTAGTTTATAAGGATGCATAACATAAGAACGAATTTGACTCCCCCACTCTGGAACAGTTTTAGTTTTTAATTTCTCTATTTCTGTCTCCCGATTAACTTCCATTAATTTAATGATTTTAGCTTTTAAAATATTTATTGCTTGTTCTCTGTTTTGAGCTTGAGAACGACATGATTGAGAAGAAGCAGTCAATCCTGTTGGAAGATGAACAACTTTTACGGCTGTTTCCACTTTATTGACATTTTGTCCACCCGGACCCGAAGAACGGGAAAATTCAAATTTGATGTCTTTTTCGGGAATTTGAATTTTATCCACATCAGCTTTCTTTAAGTCCGGTAAAACTTCTACTAAAGCAAAAGAAGTGTGCCTTAGTTTTTTTGAATCATAAGGAGAAATCCTGACCAATCTATGGACACCCGATTCTTTCCGTAAAATATTGTAAGAGTCTTCACCTTTAATTTTTAAAATAAAATCATCAATATAAGAAAAACCCCAACCGCGATAAGTCGCATATTTTTCATACATCTTTAAAAGAATAACTGCCCAGTCTTCGGCATCTTTCCCGCCTGCCCCAGGATAAACAGAAATAATTGAGGGTAAAAATTCATATTTGCTTCCAGTCATTGCTTCAACTTCAAAACGATGCAATTTTTCAACAGAATCAATTGCGTCAAATTTTTCTATTAAATTTTTTGATATTCCGAATTCTTTAACTTTTGCTTCGGCTAAAATTTTATTATTCTGCCATAAATCAGAATCAGAAACTTCAAACTCAAGCTCTCTCAATTTCCTTCTTTTTTCTTCAATACCCAAGCGTTCGGCTAAAAGCTTTTTTAATTTATCTAAATTTTCTGAAAATTCTTTTTTATCTTTATTCATAGTTAGGTTTTAATATATTAAGCCGGAGGCGAGATTCGAACTCGCGACCTTGACTTTACGAAAGTCCTGCTCTGCCACTGAGCTACTCCGGCGTCAAATCATAAAACAAAGACAACAAAAAACTATATAAACTCAAAATCAAGTAAATAAAAGATTTTCTCTCTCTAACATAATAAAATTAATTTTATCAAAATTTTTAAAAAATTGCTATTTTTTGTATATAATTGCCCCTTATTTCAAACTTCAAACTTAAAGTATCAAACACTCTTAGACAAACTAAAATTTGTTACTAAAATTATGAAGTAGCACACCGCGGCGAGCCACAAAATCAAATCAATGGGCGGCGCGCATCGCCGCCCATCAAAAAGCCGATGTTCTGCCCGAAAGTCAATTTTTTAAGCGGGTAATGGGAATTGAACCCACGCCTTAACCTTGGGAAGGTCACGTACTGCCACTATACTATACCCGCAAAATTATGTTCAATAAAAGTTAGATATTAGCATTATACTATATCCGCAAGTTTGATAGACAACTTGATATTTCTATTATTCATTATTTTGAGGAGGAACAATAATTATCATTCTTTCGTTCGGCAAACGATAATTAAGTCTTAAACGAGCTTCTTTGATTAAATTATAAGGGTTCGCAAAATAATTTATTTTTTTCTCAAGATTTTTATTTTCCACCTTAAGTTCATCGGCTGTTTTTTGAAAATCAATAAAACGACCTCTTAAAGAAAAATAATTACCTGCCACCCCGTAAAGCTGATAACCGACCGCAACCAAAACTAAAAAAAGAAGACAAACAATAACAAACTTCATTTCTCTGTTTTAATTTTAGAAAAAATAAACTATTTTTTCAACAAGTCCTTAAAAACATCCAAGGGAATATTTGCTCGACCTCTTGCTTGAAGCTTCTTCTTCCCCTTTTTTTGTTTTTTCCAAAGCTTCATTTTTCTGCTTCGATCGCCGCCATAAAGATGGCCGGTAACGTCCTTTTTTAAAGCTGAAATTGTTTCTCTGGCCACAATTCTACTAGAAACTTTAACTTGAATCGGTTGAATAAAAAGTTGTTTTGGGAGACACTTTTTTAATTCTTCGGCTATTTTTCTAGCAATATGATAAGTTTCCGATTTATAAACTATTCTAGTTAAACCAGCCACTATTTCTCCGGCTACTAAAACCTCAAGTTTTGCAACTTCAGCCGGCGCATATCCAAAAAATTCATAACTAAAAGAAGCATAACCAACTGAAACTGATTTTAACTTATCATCAAAATCGGAAATAAGCTCGGCAAGAGGCATTTTCAAAGAAAGTAAAACTTTGTCTTTAGAGTCGCCCTTTAATCGCAAAAATTCTGTTTCAATATCATAAAAATGAAAAATGTTTTTTAAACTTAAAATTCTTCCCAAGTATTCCGAAGGTGTTATTATTTTAATTAAAACAATCGGCTCATAAACTCCAAGATTATCTTCCGGAAAGTCTTTTGGAGTTTCAACAATAATTTCTCCTTTTTTTGTTTTAACCTTATAAGCAACACTTGGAAAAGTTGGGATAATCTCAATAGCAAATTCTCTTTTTAGACGTTCAATAATAATTTCAAAATGTAGACGCCCTAAAAACCCCACTTTAAATCCCCTCCCTAAAATCTCGCTAAAATCAGGTTCAAAATAAAGAGAAGAATCAATTAATTTTAATCTGTTTAAAGCATTTTTTAAATCATCATATTTATTGCCGTCGTCAGGATACAAAGATACAAAAATAACTGGTTGAGGTAAGGTATAACCCGACAAGGCTTTAGCGCCGATTGTGTCGCCTACCCTAATAATGCCCGAATCCTTTATTCCTGTGGCAATATAACCTATGTCCCCCGCCTTAATTTCGTTAACAGGCTGTAAAAGCGGAGAAAAAAAACCTGTTTCCTTGATTAAAAAACTTTTTTCCACGGCTATAAGCCGAGCTTCTTTTTTAGGATAAAATTTTCCTCCAAAAACTCTCACATAAGCAATAACTCCTTTATGGTCGTCATAAGCAGAATCAAAAATTAAAGATTGTTCATCATCAGATAAAGCCGGAGAAGGAATATTTTTAACAATTCCGTTTATCAAGTCTTTTACTCCTTGTCCTGTTTTAGCTGAAACTTTGTAAATCTGCTCTTCGCCACAACCAATAAGATCTGCTAATTCCTTTATTACTGATTCCAAACCTAAAGGATTAAGGTCAATTTTATTAACACAGCCTAAGATTTTTAATCCCGCTTTTCGAGCGGCGTTAAAATTAGCCAATGTTTGAGCCTGAACTCCCTGAACAGCATCAACCAAAAGAACCGCTCCTTCAACCGCTTTTAAGGCTCTTGAAACTTCATAAGAAAAATCAGAATGGCCGGGAGTATCGATTAAATTTAAAATGTAAAAATCAAAATTAAAAGTTTCTGCCTCTTTTTGGTCTTGCGGTTTATAAATCATTCTAACCGGCGCCATTTTAATGGTAATCCCTCTTTCCCTTTCTAAATCAAGTTGATCCAAATATTGCGGCTGCATCTGCCAGACAGGGATGGTCTTTGTTATCTCAAGTATCCGGTCAGCTAAAGTTGATTTGCCGTGATCAATATGAGCAATAATAACGAAATTTCTGATATTATCCATTTATTTTTAATCTATCTTTTTTAAATTCAAATCAATTATTAATCTTGATGGAGGGTTTTCGTTTATATAAATAAATTCAGAGCTTTGTGTTTCAACAAAAATATATCCCTTAGGCGCTGTCAAGTGATAATGAAGCGCGGAATCCACGCCCGATTGTTTTTCGTAAATAAACCTAAAAACTCCTTCTGAAATTAAAGATGTTCTTTGATAGGATAACTCTAAATTACCTTTTTTGCCGGGAGAAACATTAAACCAATAACCGAATATTTGTTTGCCCGACTCCTCGCCTTTTTCGAATAATTCAACATCAGGGTCTTTTTTATAATTAAGCCGAGAATAATTCAGTTTCGGCCTTATATTTTTAACGGTATTTCCAGAAACAGAGCTGACAACAGAATTTTTAGGAGTTAAAATCCTTATAAAATTTTGATTGACAGCGCGATAAAAATCCGCCTTTTGAGAATCTCCTGTATGATGCCTTTCAATTTGAAGATTATTATAAATTCTACCTGACTCATCTAATTTACTTTTTAAAACAATTTTCTGTTTCATAAAAACATCGGTTTTTCCGCCACCAATGTTCGCGTTTACCACCGCTAAATAATCCCCGAAAAAATTGTCCGGTAGTTCATAAACATCTCCGGCGGCGCCAACCTCTTCTATAAATTTCTGAATTTTTGTGTCGGAAAAATAAAATTTGATATCCTTATTTTTTATCCGTTGACTTAAAAAATTGAAAAGTTGATTTTTTTGATTTCCGTCAAAATTTTTAATTTTATCTATTAATTTTGGGGTTAATTCTTTTAAAATATTTTTTCGCTCGCTTCCTCTTATAAAAGAATCGCTTGAAACTTCCCGTTGAATTTCATAAAGATAGTTATTCTTATTTAAAACAATTTTATAATTAGGAAGCTCTACTTTATCTATTATTTGAAAAATGTCGCCAAGAACGCGATGGTTAATGGCTATTACGCCGTCAAAAATAATCGGGTACCCTTCCCGAGGTTTAGTTTGTTGAGCGTTCTGACCACTATAAAGTGGAGATGATTCTAAAAATAATTTAATTTTTCTGGCTGAAGTCCGAAAATCAAAAAACCAATTAGCATCCCGAGCCTCCCAACTTGTGGTGATTAATTGAAGAGGCAAAGGAGGAATTACTCTTGAATCCCAAAGTCTGTCTGGATAAGCAATATCATAAACTTCTATATTTTTAATTTCTCCGTCGGATATTATCAAATGAGCGTAACTCCCAACAAAACCTCCGGCCGGCCTAATTTCAGAAGCATTTTTAAAAAGCAATATCAGATGACTTTGTTTTAATGGATTGTCTTCCGGTTGTAATATGGCGATTAATCCTTCTAAAAAATCTTCAGCTAAAACCAAACGATGCTGAATTTCTAAATAATTAATATTATCAAGGGGTAATTCCTGACCAAGGGATAACCCCTGATCAACAGGTAACATGCCAAGCCCCTTTATTTTAGTTAAAAAATTATTAATATTTTGAGTTTTCTCTTTTGCGTTTTCTAATTTATCTATCAAAGCTTTTCCGTCCTCAAAAATCCAGTTTATCCCTTTTAATCTTATTTCTAAAAAAATCTCCGATAAAGAACGAGTTTCTTCAACAAATTTCCTTGTTGAAGCAAATAAAGAAGGCGCCGAAACCAAAAGCCGTAGAACTTCAGAAAATCCTTGTTGGATTGAATTATTATCACCCTCGTTAATATCTTCAACTTTTAATTCTTGCGACAAATTATCCGTTGGCCGCAAAGCTTCCTGATTAAAGTCTGAAAATGTTCCACCAATCAATGAAAAAAAATTTTGAACCTGAAAAAATAAAACTGCCGTCAAAATTAAAAATAAAGCTGTGAATATTAAAAAAGTTTTTTTATTAAACGAAAATTTTTTCTTATTGTTATTTTTTTTCGCGGTTTTAAACAAAAAATTATCACCCAGGCCCAAAACCGAAGCCTTAACCGAAACATCGGGGTCGTCTGCTTTTTTCTTTTTTAAATCACTTTTGTGAGGCTGACGAATATCAGTTAAATAATATTCTTTATCGTTATTTTTCTTTTTCACCATAAACTTGTACTTTATATTTAAGTCTTAATAATAAATATTTTTAACGGCCGTATTTTTAATTCTTTTTTATAGACTATACGGTTAATAAACAATCCTTGACTCATAGACAGTTCTAACCAATAACCCCGTTTCTGATGAACCCGCTGTAGACAAATAATCCGGCTTTATCTTATTTACCATGACACTTTTTATATTTAATCGGTGTGCCGTCTTCTTTTTTTGCTCCGCAAGGACAAGGGTCGTTTCTGCCGGCTTTAAAAAAATTACTAGTTTTAACCTGCAAATTTTCAGAAGAGTTTTCCAATAAAGACCGGATTTTAAAAATATTTTCAAAAACCCACCGCTCCAAGTTTAAAATTAATTCATTAAATAAAATGTGGCTTTCTCGCCGATATTCAACCAAAGGATCGTGTTGGCCATAAGCTCTAATCCTAACCGAGTCCGTCAAAGATTCTATATCTTCCAAATGATTCATCCACAAAGTATCAAGAATCATAAGAACCGGCCTCTTGATGATACTAATATTTTCAAATCGATTAATTTTTTCTCTTATCTCATCAAACTTATCGCTATCATTTATTTTTTTTAAATAATCTGATATCAAATTAGCCACGATATTTTTTAAACTTTTTTCATCCGCGTCCAAAACTTCTTGACGACGGCGATAAATATTAATTCTTTGCTTATTTAAAACATCGTCGTATTCTAAAAGATGTTTTCTAGTGTCAAAGTTAATTCCTTCGATTTTTCGTTGAGCTTCAGCGATCGCCGATGAAACCAATCGCGACTCAATAGGCTGTTCATCCGGTATGTTAAAAGAATGCATCAATTGTTTTAATCTATCGCCTCCAAAAACCCTCATTAAATCGTCTTCTAAAGAAAGAAAAAATTGCGAAGACCCAAGATCTCCTTGCCGACCAGCTCTTCCCCTTAACTGATTATCTATTCTTCTAGCTTCATGTCTTTCGGTTCCGATAACATGAAGTCCTCCTATTTTTTTAATTTTTTCTGATTCAGATATAGACGACGGATTTCCTCCTAAAACAATGTCAACTCCTCTCCCAGCCATATTTGTCGCTAAAGTTACAGCTCCCAATTTTCCAGCTTGAGCAATAATCGAACCTTCGCGTTCATGATTTTTAGCATTTAATATTTCAAAAGAAATACCTGTCTGCCTAAAATAATCCGCAAGAGCTTCATTTTTTTCAATTGAAACCGTACCAACTAAAACTGGCTGTCCAGCTTCTTGACGTTTTTTTATCTCTTCGCTAATTGCTTGATATTTTGCTTGAGCGGTTTTATATACCACATCCCCAAAATCCTTACGAATCATCGGTTTATTCGGCGGGATGCTAACCACCTCTAAATTGTAAACCTTATGAAATTCTTCGGCTGATGTTTGAGCGGTTCCGGTCATCCCGGCTTTCTTTTTGTAAAGCCTGAAAAAATTCTGAATAGTAATCTGGGCAAAGGTTTTGGATTCTTCTTTAATTTGAACCATTTCTTTGGCCTCAATTGCTTGATGTAAACCAGCTGAATAACGCCGACCAAACATCAGCCTTCCAGTAAACTGATCAACTATAACAACTTCTCCACTTTTAATAACATAATCTTTGTCTTTAACAAAAAGATAATTAGCCTTTAAGCAAGCTTCCAAAAAATGAATTAATCCAATATTTTGAGGACTGTAAAGATTTTTAATACCCGTTAATTTTTCAACCGCATCAATGCCTTTCTCGGTTATTTCCGCGGATTTATGTTTTTCATCAACTATATAATCTTCTTCCACCTTAAGACGACTAACGGCTTTATTAAATAACTTGTAAAATTCAGCTGAAGAATAGTCGGGTGAAGCTATAATTAAAGGGGTTCTAGCTTCGTCAATTAAAATACTGTCAACCTCATCAATAATGGCGTAATTATACCGAGCGGCATATCGCTTAATATCTTGAGTTTTCTGTTCGTCAGAATAAATAGTAGGTTTCTCGATGTCTTGAACGCTTTGTTCGTCAAAGTCACGACTTAAAACTTGATCGCTTTTATTGTAAACCAAATTATCTCTTAAATAATCAAATCCAAACTCATGATTCGTGCCATAAGTGATGTCAGCTAAATACGCCTCTTTTCTTGAAACCGGTCTTAAAAATTCACGAACTACTTTAAAGCCGCCTAAAACATCGCGTTCTTTGTCCTTATTATTGTCTGTAATTTCTAATTTGCTTTTTTTTGGCGCTCCTTCTGTAACTAAAATTTCGGGTTCTGGGTCTTTTTCTTGATAATTTGGGTCATACAAAAAAGCCTGTTCGTGAGTTAAACATCCAACCGATAATCCTAAAAAATGATATATTTGGCCCATCCAAACAGTGTCTCGCTTAGCCAAATAATCGTTAACCGTAATAATATGAACTCCTTTGCCGGTCAAAGCATTGAGATAAGCTGGCGTCGTAGCCGCAAGAGTTTTTCCCTCACCCGTCAACATCTCCGCTATTTTCCCCTGATGGAGAACAATTCCGCCAAGTAACTGAACATCAAAATGCCTTTGACCCAAAGTTCTTTTTGACGCTTCTCTAATTAAAGCAAAGGCATCTATTAAAACATCATCCGGGTTTTCGCCTTTTGAAACTTTATTTTTAAGCTGAAGGCTTTGTTCTTTTAATTTTTGATCGCTTAAAATAGAAATTTCGTTTTCTTTCTGATTAATTTTTTCTACCAGCGCTTCCGCTTTATTTAAAGACGCTTTTTTAAAATCAAATAAAAAATCTAAAATCATTCCGATATTTAACAATTATTTTCTTTTGTTTAAATCTTTTTTTGTTTTATGCTTCTTAATTAACTCCAAAAGACAGCTTTTAACTTCATCAATAGCGGTAAACAAATCATCGTTAGTTTTATTCGCCCTAAAAAATCCGTCCGGCGTCTTAAGGTTAGCTTTAGCATAAAACACTTCTCCTTTTTTGTGATGACGCGTTGTCCTGCCAACTTCAAAATCCACTTCAGCTTCGCCTTTAGTTGTATAACGAGATAAAAATTTATCCAGATAATTAAGCTTTTTTTCTATATATTGTTTTATAGCCGGAGTTAAATCAAAATTTGTAATTTTAATATTTATTTTCATAGTTTTTAAATTATACATAATTTTTTTAAAAATAACCAATATCCCCAAACAATTTTATTGAATCGCCTCTAATGGGATTCGTTGTTTTGATTAAAAAATATTATTTTAACTACATTATAAGAAGGCCCGTTTTTATGAATCTTTGATTTTATAAGGTCAAACTTATCGGCGAAAAAAGAAAAATTTTCTTTTTCTTCTTTTATTTTATTATTTACAATTGTAATATCGTTGACAAATTAAACCAAATCAACCTCATCTATTTGAAAATAAAACCTCGCTAATGTTAAATAAAAAACAAAAAAATTGACTTTGATATTTTCAGATAGATTTATAGCTAAAAATAAACTCCTTGCCATATATATAAAAAGGCTTATTTTTTTATATTTTTTATTCTACAATGAAATATAATGGCTGAACCATTAAACAACAACAGGGTTAAAAACGAAAGCTTCCCTGACGATTATCTTAAAACAATCGCTGAAAGAGCTAAAAAATCCAGAGTTTACACAAAATATCAATTAATCGGCCTTTTACTTGCCCAGCTTCTTGACGATGAAAAACATAAGTCCCTTTACATAAAAATGGCTAAAAAGGACGACGAAACAAAGCTTTTAGAATTAGCAAAATCAATTTCGGAAATGAAGCTTGTAAAGAACAAAGGCGCTTATTTTATGAAAGTTTGGCATCAACAAAAAAAAATAAAAAATGAACACACAAAAAGAAAATAAACTTTTAAAAATACACTTAAAAGAAGATTTTGAATTTTTGCGAAAACAGGCGCCGGATTTTGACCTTGCTGTTTTGCGCGACACAAAAAGAAAAAAAGAAATTACGGAAGCTATCAAAAAAATGAGAAAAATAATGAAGGAAAATAATGGTATTGGTTTAGGGGCAAATCAAGTAGGAATGAATTGGCGAATGTTCATTTTAAGCGATAAAGAAAAATTTTACGCGATTTTTAATCCTCAAATAATAAAGTTTTCCAAAGAAACCGAAGACGGAGAAGAAGGATGTTTGAGCGTTGATGGAGTTATCGGCAAAGTTTCGCGATATAAAAAGATAGTTCTTTTAGGCTTTGATAAAAATGGTAAAAAAGTAAAAATCAAAGCATGGGGAATTTTAGCAAGAGCAATTCAGCATGAAATTGATCATCTTAATGGCATTCTATTTATAGACAAAACAAAGCAATTGTATAAAGTAGCAAATATCAAATAGAAAATATTATGAAAAATTTGAAATACATATTCTTCGGCACGCCTGAATTTGCGGCCGTTATTTTAGAAGAATTAATTAAAGCCGGTTTTATCCCTTCGGCGATTATCTGCAATCCGGATAAGCCGGTTGGCAGAAAAAAAATTATTACTCCCCCGCTAACTAAAATTTTGGCTGAAAAATATGATATTGATATTCTACAGCCGGAAATTTTAATAAATCATAAATTAGATATCATAAATTATAAACCTGATTTTTTCGTAGTTGCCGCTTATTCAAAAATTTTACCGAAAGAAATTTTAGATATTCCAAAACTTGGCGCTATTGGCGTTCATCCTTCGCTTTTGCCAAAACATCGCGGTTCCTCCCCTATTCAAGCCGCTATTTTAAACGGGGACGAACAAACTGGCCTCACTCTTTATTTAATGGATGAAAAAATGGACCACGGGCCAATTCTTATAAAACAAAAATTAGAGTTTTCAATAAACAAAAATAATTTTAAATTTTTAATTTTGTCTCAAAAATTAGCTAAATTAGGAGCGGATTTATTAATTAAAATTTTGCCGGATTTTGTGTTAGGTAAAATTACCCCCTTACCTCAAGACGAATCCCAAGCCACTTATACCAAAAAATTTTTTATTCAAGACGCTTATATTGAACCAACAGATTTAGAAAAAGCTCAAGGTTCAACAAACTCACTTCAAGAAATTCAACGGCTTGCTGTAGAAATTGATCGTAAAATCCGGGCTTTAAATCCCGAGCCGGGAATATGGACACATACTTACAAAAATACAAAATTATACGAAATTACAAAAACCGAAAAACGGATAAAAATTTTAGAGGCTATTTTAACTCTAGATGGGAAACTAAAACTCAAGAAAATCCAGATTGAGGGCAAAAAACCGATAATTATTTAAATAATTTTTATAATTTAAGGTATCATCCAAAAACTTGCTAAATTCCTGTCAATTTTGAGTTTCGACTATTGTGGTTTTTTAAAAAATTTGATATTAACGAAGAGTTTTTTCTCCTGAATAATTTTTCACAAATTTTATTATTATGTTTGCGCCACCGTTATTTATACGCGTGAAAATTTATTTTTGTGTTATTCTCGCGACAATAAAAACTCAAGCTTATTCTGCAAAATTTTGTTAAGTAGTGAAAATGAGGTGAAATTTTATTGTATTTTATGTTCCTCCGCTATTTCATCTATTTTTTTCCAGTTAAGATTTTTGAAAAACGCTTCAATATATCCTTTTCGGTTAACGCCATAATCCATAAAATAAGCGTGCTCATAAACATCAAGCGTTATAAGTGGTATTGTCCCAACAACCAACCCTACATTATGGGCATCAGCGCTGTAATTATGAAGCGACTTATCCGCTAAATCGTATGAAAGTATCACCCATCCCCTTGCCGAAAGTCCGGCGGCAGTCATATCCGCCATCCAATTTTCCAAAGAACCGAAGTCCCGATTAATAAGCTGTGCTACTTTTCCAGACGACTCTCCGTTGCCGCCTAAAATACTGAAGTATATTTCATGTAGTTTAACCCCATCTGCGGCAAATGATTCCTGCCTTTTAAGTTCTCCTATTTCACTATAAGTAGCATTCGCGAGCTGTTTATCAACGGTCTCTATTTTGGTTCTTATTTCATTAATTTTTTTAATATATCCCTCATAAAGCTTAAAATGCTCTAAAACAGCTTTGAAAGTAATTCCATTTAAATCAGCGGTTATCCCAAGCGGTTTTACAATTATTTCTTTTGCCATTTTTTATTTTATAAAAAGAAGTTTTGATTGAAATCTCTTCTTTTTTATTATATCATAGCAATATTCCAATTGCTTATAATAAATTTAATTTGATATATTAAGTTAAAAATTTACTATTGTTAGTTTTTTAAAAAATATTTTAAATAGAATGACGAAGCGTTTTTCCCAAAATTATCTTGGTAAATATTGTTGGATCGTCTAATGACACATCTTATCTCGCCAAGTTTTCAAAAAAATAGGCAAGATATAAAATATTGCCGGATCGTCTAATGGTAGGACACATGCCTCTGGAGCATGGTATCTTGGTTCGAATCCAAGTCCGGCAGCCAATTTGTAAAGTTTGCGTTTTCCGCGCTTG
>JAHXGO010000004.1 GCA_019923695.1 Candidatus Liptonbacteria bacterium | reverse complement strand
CAAAAAAATTTTTAGTTACAACAGGGATTATTCTAGTGTTGTTTATTGGTGTTGCGATTGGTAGAAATTTTCATCTTAATAATACAGTGTCGCCGGCTGATAGTCCTAGAAGGACTGACGCTGTAAAAGAAGTTATTTTAGAAAATAAAAGCGAAAACATCCTTTTATTACAGCCGAATGACGACCTTGCTGGTTTGCAAACTTCGGACAAACAAAATAAATATAACAATAGAGATTTAGTGAAAGTTATTCGTGTAATTGATGGTGATACGATTGAGATACAAGGAGGTGATAAAATTAGATATATTGGCGTTGATACACCAGAAACTGTTGACCCGAGAAGCCCCGTTCAGTGTTTTGGGATAGAAGCCTTCAATAAAAATAAGAAATTAGTTGAGGGCAAAATGGTGTGGTTGAAAAAAGATATTACAGATAGAGATAAATATGGCCGGCTTTTGCGTTATGTTTGGGTAGACGATGTTTTTATAAATTTGGAATTAATACAACAGGGTTTTGCTTATTCTTATTCATATCCGCCAAATATAAAATATCAGGATATGTTTTTGAGCGCTCAACAAGAAGCAAGAGAAATAAAGCGTGGTTTGTGGGGTGTCTGTCCGGTTGCTACCCCGATTAAAATTCAACCCCCAGCTTTACAAAAAAATAATTTGAATAATTCTTGCGTGATTAAGGGTAATATAAGCGCTTCAGGTGAAAAGATTTATCATTTACCTAATTGTGGTTCGTACGAGAAAACAAAAATAAATAGTGTTCGTGGCGAAAAATGGTTTTGCACTGAATTAGAGGCTATAGCTGCTGGTTGGCGTAAAGCCTGGAATTGTCCGGAATCATACTAATTTTGAATGGCTTGTGGTTTATGGTTTAATTTTCGTTAACATTAGTTAATATTTTGTCTGGCAAATATGTAAATGGTATAATAATAATATATTAAAATTTTATTTTGACATGGAAAATTTGATTATTCTTTCTCCGAGCGCTTTAAATCTTTTTCTTGAATGCCCCAAGTGTTTTTGGTTGGAAAAAGTTAAGGGTATTCATCGGCCGAACGGCGCTTTTCCGTCTTTGCCCGGCGGAATCGATGCGGTGCTCAAAAAATATTTTGATAAGTTCCGTGATAAAGGAGAATTGCCGCCGGAAATCAAAGATAAGGTAGAGGGCCGGCTTTTGGATAATCAAGAACTTTTGAACGAATGGCGCAATAATCGAAGAGGTCTTCGTTTTTATGATAAAGGTTTGGAGGCAGAAATTATGGGAGCCCTTGATGATTGTTTGATAGACGGCGAATATTTTATTCCGGTTGATTACAAAACCCGAGGTTGGCTTGCTAAAGATGACTCTCATTCGTATTATGAAAATCAACTTAATATTTATACTCTTCTTTTAGAGAAAAATGGTTATAAACATAAAGGATTTGCTTATCTTATTTTTTATTCGCCTAATGAAGTGGTTGCTGATGCAAAAATTTTATTTAACGCGGAACCGCGCAAGGTAGCGGTTGACACTAAAGCCGCTTATCAGGTTTTTCAGAAGGCCGTGGAAATTCTTCGTGGTTCTCAACCAAAATCTCATAGCGCCTGTAAGTTTTGTTTATGGGACAATCTTTCTAAATGAAAGAAACCCAGTCTCTATAGTTAGATTTCGCGGTAAACCACAAGATATTTTTAACAGGGCAAGGTATGTTTTTGTCTTTATAGATTTTTCAGTCAAATTGAATTTCTATCTTTTTTAATGGTATTATTTTAAAATAATCTATAATGTCAAATCATATACAGCGTAAAATAAGGGTAGCGGTGTTGATGGGCGGGCCATCAGCAGAACATGATGTTTCCATAATAAGTGGCAAAAATGTTTGTTTTGCTTTGGACAAGGAAAAATACGCAGTTTCGTCGGTTGTTATTTTAAGAAACGGAGAGTGGTCTGTTGAAATAAAAGAATTCAAAAAAAGATTTGATGTTGTTTTTATCGCTATGCACGGCGAATTTGGAGAAGACGGCACAGTTCAGTCAATGTTGGAAAAAATTCGTATTCCTTACACCGGCAGCGGCCCCTTGCCAAGCGGTTTGGGTATGAATAAAAATTTTTCTTCTTTGCTTTTTAAAGTTCATAATCTTAATGTTCCTGAATATATAGTTGTGAATAAAAAAAGCGATTTTACCAAAATTAGCGTTCCTTTTGATATGCCGTGGGTGGTCAAGCCGGTTAACAGAGGGTCTTCGATTGGGGTAAGCATAGTTAGAGTTCCTGACGAGTTGGAACAAGCTTTATCAGTGGTTTTTTGTTTTAGTCGCGACGCTTTGATTGCAAAATATATTAATGGTCGAGAAATAACCTGCGGGGTGATTGATGACGGATTAAATAAAATTACTCCTTTAGCGCCGACGGAAATTATTCCAAGAGTTTCTCATTTTTTTGATTATAAAGCAAAGTATACTCCTAATGCGTCCGAAGAACTGACTCCTTCGAGGTTTTCTCCAGAAACTATAAACTTGATTCAAGAAACAGCCGTCAAAGCCCATCAAATAATTGGCGCTTCAGGAATGTCCAGGACTGATATGATATTATCTTATGACGACGCTAAACTTTATATTCTGGAGATAAATACAATTCCGGGGCTCGCTCCGACTAGTCTTCTATCCCAAGGCGCTAAGGCAATCGGACTTTCTTTTCCTCAACTTTTAGATAAAATAATTCAAGCGGCTTTTAATCGTTATGGCATCAATTATTGAAGAAATTAAAGAGAAAATCGACATTGTTGATTTTCTTAGGGGTTATTTAGAAATTAAGCCGGCAGGCAAAAATTTTAAAGCGCTTTGTCCTTTTCATCAGGAAAAAACTCCTTCTTTTATAATTTCTCCGGATCGTCAGATTTGGCATTGTTTTGGTGTTTGCAGTGAGGGAGGAGATGTTTTTAAGTTTTTGATGAAACATGAAAATATTGAATTTCATGAAGCATTGAAAACTTTAGCGGAAAAAGCGGGGATAGATTTAAAACGTTTGAGCCCGGCTGACCAGAGAGAATTTGGCGTGCTTTATGATTTACATCGGGCAGCCTCTGATTTTTTTAGAGCCCAACTTGAAAAATCAAAAGTCGCCAAAGAGTATCTTTTTTCAAGAAGTTTAAAAAAAGAAATAATCGATGAATTTGCTTTGGGTTTTAGTCCTAATAATTTTGAAGATTTAACGGTGCATCTTATAAACCTCGGTTTTGATATCAAAGACATTGCAAGGGCAGGGTTAGCAATAAAAAGCGAAAAAGGCAGATATTTTGATCGTTTTAGAGGAAGAATAATTTTTCCTTTGCTTAATAATTTAGGAAAAACAGTTGGTTTTTCCGGCAGAATTTTACCGGCTCTTGAAAATCAGGAAACCGCGAAATATCTTAATTCTCCGGAAACTCCGATTTTTTCAAAATCAAGGATTTTGTTCGGGATTTATCAGGCGAAGAAATCTATTAACGAGAATAAGTTTGTTCTCTTAGTTGAAGGTTATATGGATGTTATTTTAGCTCATCAGGACGGAGTGAAAAACTCGGTTGGAACTTCTGGCACCGCTTTAACTCGTGACCATTTAAAAATCCTTAAGCGTCATACCAATAATCTTATTTTATGTTTTGATAATGATTTAGCTGGTCAACAGACAACCGAAAGAAGTATTGATTTGGCTCATGAAAATGATTTTGATATAAAAATTCTTGATTTAAACAGATTTTCTTCAAAAGAAAATTTTTACAAAGACCCGGGCGACTTGGTAAAAGCGTCTCCCGGACTCCTTAAAAATTTAGTTTTAAAAGCTGAAACTTCGATGAATTATTATCTTTCCCGGTATTTAGGCGAAGAAAATTTTTCAAATAAAAAACAGAATTTACGTTTTGTTTTAGGCAAGGCAAAAACCTTGGCAAGTTCTTTAGATCGTCATTATTGGATTAGTGAAATATCGGAAAGAACAAAGATAAGAGAAAAAGACCTTTTAGAAGAAATAGAAAAACTACCGGTTGTTTCGTCGTTGTCTTTTTCGAGAATTCAAAGCCCGGTGGAAGAAGTTTGTAAAAAAGCCTCAAGAAAAGAGTTGATTAGTGAGCGATTTTTAGCTATTGTTAATTTTCGAGAAGAATTAAAACCAAAATTTGAAGAACTTATGGTAAGCGGACAACTTAAAGACTACTTACCTTTAAAATATTTTGAAATTGCGGAGTGTCTTGTTTCTGGGGAAGCGCCAAAAAATGAAGAAACAGCCAATTTTTATGATTTAATTTGTCTTGAGTCGTCTTTAGTTGATGGAGATAAGTTAAAAATCGAAGAAGAATTTAATGATCTTGTCCGTTGTCTTCAGATTGAGTTTTTATCTGAAAAAAAGGAAAATTTAGCTGATTTAATTAAGAAAACTGAAAAGTCCGAAGACGATTCTATTGAAGGATTGAAAGAGTATTTAAAAGAATTTCAGACAATCGCGAAAAAAATTGATGAATTAAAAATAAAGCCAAAAACTTGATTAATAAATATGAAAAAAAATAAAAAACAAAAAAAGAACAAGAAAGTTTTAAAGCCTAAGCTGAAGCAGAAAAAAACAAAAAAAACAGCCAAGTCGTCTTTTGGCCGTAAGTCGTCCTTTATCCATAAAAGAAAAGTCAAAGTTAAAAAATTGGCGAAAAAAAATAATAAGAAAAAAAAATTAGTTTTTGAACCTTCTTCAAATATAGCTTCGGTAAAAAAGGGTAAAGCCGAGAGTCAGTTGCTTGATGAATTGATTTCTCAAGGCAAGACAAAGGGTTTTGTTACCGATATTGAAATTTTAAAATATTTTCCTAGGGTTGAAAATGATATTAGTTTTTTAGAAGAAATTTACGATAGATTGGAGGAAAACGGCATTAAAATTGTTGATGTCGGTCAATTAATAGACCTTCCTGGAGGAGGAGAAATTACTAAAAAAGAACTGGAAGAAGCGATTTTGATAAGCGACGAATTACCGGACAATGTTCAAATTTATTTAAGGGAAATCGGCAGGACACCTCTTTTAACCGCTTATGAAGAAAAAGATTTAGCTAAAAAAATTCTTAAAGGAGACGAGGAAGCGAGACAAAGACTGATAAAGTCGAATTTAAGATTGGTTGTTTCAATCGCTAAACGCTACATTAATCGAAGCATTCATTTAAGTATTTTAGACTTTATTCAAGAGGGTAATCTTGGGCTTTTTAGGGCGGTTCAGAAATTTGATTATAAAAGGGGATTTAAATTTTCAACTTATGCCACTTGGTGGATAAGACAAGCGATTACTAGGTCTTTGGCCGACCACTCCAGAACAATCAGGATTCCGGTTCATATGGTTGAGACAATTTCCAAATATACTCAAGCGAAAAGGAAATTAATGCAGGAGCTTGGCAGAGAGCCTTTAGCCGAAGAAGTGGCGGCGGAAATGAGTATTGATGTTGACAAAGTTCGTAATATCCAAAAAATATCTCAAGAAGTTCTTTCATTAGAGTCGCCGGTTGGAGAAGAGGAAGATACTACTTTATCGGAATTTATTCCTGATGAAAAAGTTTTGAGCCCGACTCATGTTGTCTCTCATCAAATTTTAAGAGGTCAAATCAAGGAGGTTTTGGATGACTTAACCGAGAGGGAAAGAAAAATTTTAGAATTAAGATTCGGGCTTGAAGATGGCGTTAGTCATACTCTTGAAGAAGTTGGTCAGGTTTTTGGAGTAACCCGTGAAAGAATAAGGCAAATTGAAGCAAAGGCTTTGGATAAAATAAAAAATCATAAGAAGTCCGAAAAATTTAAAGAATATTAAACAATGATGGATTCAAACGAAGTAAGAAAAAAATTTTTAAGATTTTTTGAAGATAAAAAACATAATATTATTTCTTCAGCTTCTTTAATCCCGGAAAATGATTCATCTTTACTTTTTACTAATTCGGGGATGTTTCCTTTGGTGCCTTATTTTTTAGGCGAAAAACATCCTGCCGGCCAAAGAATAGTAAATTTTCAAAAATGTTTTAGGACGGAAGACATTGATTCAATCGGTGATAATCGGCATAATACCTTTTTTGAAATGCTTGGTAACTGGTCTTTCGGCGATTATTTTAAAAAAGAACAGTTGAATTGGTGGTATGAATTTTTAATTGAAGAGTTAAAAATAAATCCAAGTCAGCTTTATCAGACTGTTTACGCCGGCGACGGGCAGGTGGGAAAAGATGAGGAATCAGTAGGAGTTTTAAAAGAGATATTTAAGAAATATGGAATTAAGGCGGAAGAAGGACCGGAAACTTTAATAAAAGGAGAAATTGGCCCGGGCCGGGAAATAGATTTTAATAACGAAAAAATTTTTGCTTATCGTGATAAAAACTGGTGGCAAAGGGGCGAGGCGGTTGGAGAATTAGGCGGCCCTGATTCCGAGACTTTTTACGACACCGGAAAAAAACATAACTTGAAATTCGGAAAATATTGCCATATCAATTGCGATTGCGGCCGCTTTATAGAAATCGGCAATTCTGTTTTTATCCAATATCAGAAAACCGAAGATGGCTGGCGAGAACTTGAAAGCAAAAATGTTGATTTTGGCGGAGGGTTGGAAAGAATTACAATGATGGTTCAGAATAAAAATAATGTTTTTGAAACGGATCTTTTTTATCGGATTATTCAAAAGATAGAAGAATTATCAGGAAAAAAATATTTCAACAATCAAAAAGCTTTTGAAATTATCGCTGATCATTTTAAGGCAGTTGTTTTTATTATGGCTGATGATAAAGGTCTTTTTCCTTCGAACGTCGGTCAAGGTTATGTGATTAGACGGCTAATAAGAAGAGCAATACGCTACGCTCAAGAAATCGGAATTAATCAGGATGATTGGTTTAAGGATATTGTTTGGCTCATAAAAGAAATGTATCAGAACATTTATCCTGAATTGGAAAAAAATTTTGATTTTATCATCAGAGAAATTTTAAGAGAAGAACAAAGGTTTATTAAAACTTTGGCAAAAGGGTTGAAGGAGTTTGAAAAAATTTCTGACAGAAAAGAAATTTCTGGTTTTGAGGCTTTTGATTTATATCAGACTTATGGTTTTCCCTTTGAGCTTATTAAGGAACTATCAAAAGAAAGAGAGATAAAAATAGATGAAAAAGGGTTTAATTTAGAATTTAAGAAACATCAAGAACTTTCAAGGACTGCTTCAGCGGGCTTATTTAAAGGAGGTTTGGTTGATCTAAGCGGAAAAACAGTTAAGCTTCATACTGCGACTCATCTTCTTTTAGCGGCTTTAAGGGAGGTTTTAGGGAATCATGTTTTTCAAAAAGGAAGCAATATTACTACTGAAAGATTGCGATTTGATTTTTCTCATAACGAAAAATTAAGCGAAAACGAACTTAAAAAAATCGAGAGTTTAATTAACGAAAAAATTAAAGAAGATTTAATAGTGACAGCAGAAGAGATGGATTTAGAAGAGGCTAAACAAAAAGGAATTTTGGGAGTTTTTGAAAATAAATATAAGACAAAAGTTAAAGTTTATACGACTGGGAAAGATGGCTATATTTTTTCAAGGGAAATTTGCGGCGGACCCCATGCCGCCCGAACCTCGGAATTAAAAGAATTTAAAATTTTAAAAGAAGAGGCGGTGGCAAAAGGGATAAGGCGGATAAAAGCTGATATTTATATTTAAACGACACAAAGCGTTTTTTTCTGTTGTTTTTAGATTAAACTTAAAAAGTTTTATTAATTGTTATATTGAATATTATATTTGCTACTGAATTTTGAGTTTAATATATTGAGCGGCCCCCGCTTGCTATAGTGAAGCGGAGATTATTTTGTTATAGTAAGTAAAAGACTTATTATAAATGAAATACTAATATACAAAAATAAAGGAATGACAAAAATTTACATTAGTAAAGAAGATAATTTAAAGTCGATTATCCAAAAGATTTTAAATTGTCCAGATAAAGAAATTTTGCTTCATATTCAGCAAGGATTAGTATTTGAAGAAGGGAAAAATGATTTTTATGCGATTAAACAGAAAATAAAAAGAAGTAGAAAAAAAGTTATTGTTGAGTCGTTTGAAGAAGATATTGTTAATATGGCGGTTTCGGCTGGTTTTGAAGCTTCTATACCTTTTTTAAGACAAACTAAAAAATCTTTTATTGACATAATTCCTAGAAAAACATCGAAAACAAAGTATTTGAGCATAGAGCGCGAAGAGAAAGAAAATCAAGAAGAAAACAAAGAAGAAAATAAAGAAGAGAACAAAGAAGAAGGTCAAGAAGAAAGCGAAGAGTGGGATGGAGAAGAAAAAAAAGTAAAACGATCTTGGTTTTCTTCAATGCTTATT
This sequence comes from Candidatus Liptonbacteria bacterium, assembly GCA_019923695.1. Lineage (GTDB taxonomy): Bacteria > Patescibacteriota > Minisyncoccia > UBA6257 > Colwellbacteraceae > JAHXGO01. The sequence goes on along the minus strand of JAHXGO010000004.1, from coordinate 30,314 downwards.
TTTTTGAAAAAAACGCTTATATTTTTATTTATTTCGGGACTTATTTTTCTTATTTTTACTTTAATAACAAGGGTTTTGCCTCATGCTGATGTTCATATAACTCTTAAAACAACAGATTGGGTTTTTAATGATGAAGTTGTAATTTTAATCGATGATCTTCAAACTGAAAATAAAATAGCTGTTAAAGGTCAGGTTTTTAAAGATATGCAAAATCAGGTTTTTGATTTTACCGCTAGCGGAGAGAAAAATGTTGAAAATAAAGCTACCGGAAAAATTACTGTTTATAATTCTTATAGTTCGAAATCACAGTTGCTTATTAAAAATACTCGTTTTATGACTCCAGACGGAAAAATTTTTAGAACTTTATCGGCAGTAAGGGTGCCTGGCGCCAATATTGAAAGAGGGACAATAATTCCTTCAAGTATTGAAGTAATGGTTAGAGCCGATAAGCCGGGTGAAGAATATAATCTTGGGCCGATAAGTAGACTTAGTATTCCCGGTTTTCAAGGAATGCCGAAATATGAAGCTTTTTATGGAGAATTAAAAGAGCCGACTAAAGGTGGTTTTATCGGAAAAATTAAAATACCGACTGAAAGCGATATAGCTTCGGTTAAAGAAAGAGCTCGTCAAACTCTTAAAGGTAATTCAAAAATAAAACTTTTAAGTCAGATTCCTCAAGATTTGAAAGTTTTTGATGATGTTTTTGAATTTAATGTTATAAAAGAAGAGGTTTCAAAAGAAGGGGACTCAAGGGGAGTTTTTAGATTTACAATTGTTGCCGAAGGAAAGGTTGTTGCTTTTAAAGAAATAGATTTAGTGAAGGCGCTTACCAACAGATTTATTCAGGACAGAGAAGGCGATTTTGTCTTAAAAAAATATGATATTAAATATAGTCTTCCCGAATTTGATTTTGAAAATAATGTTTTTTCTGTTAATGTTGAGTTTAATTCAAAATGGACAAGGCCGTTTAATGCGGAAGAGTTTAAAAATTCTGTTTTAGGAAAGCGAGCGTCAGAAATCAAAATTTTAATTTTAAATATGCCAGATGTGGAAAAAGTTGATGTTAATTTTTGGCCCTTTTGGGTAAATTCGGTACCCTTTTTATTAGAAAAAGTTGAAGTTAGTTACGAATAATTTTAGAAGTTTTAAAATGGGTTGACCTTTAAAGATTTTTTATGCTAACATTAAACACTATATGACTGAAACAGGTATAGTAGTGGAGGCGCTTCCAAATCTTAATTTTAGAGTTAAATTGAATAATTTAGAGCGCGAAGCCTTAGCTTATCTTGCCGGCAGAATGCGTCGGAATAAAATTAAGGTTTTACCGGGAGACAAGGTTATAGTTGAAATGTCTTCATATGATGATAAAAAAGGAAGAATTAGGGGCAGAATTATAAGGAGATTATAGTAAGTAGAGTATTTAATATAACAAATTGAGATATAAAAAGATTAAATGAAAGTTAGGCCTTCAGTAAAAACAATATGTAAAGAATGCCAAATAGTCCGTCGAAAAGGCAGGATTTATGTTATTTGTAAAAAAATATCAAAACATAAACAAAGACAAGGTTAAATTATAATTATGAGAATAATTGGTATTAATATTCCTGACAATAAACGCATTGAAGCGGCGTTGTCTTATATTTACGGCATAGGTCGTTTTTCAAGCAAAAAGATTTTAAGCGAAGCAAAAATCGATCTCAATAAACGCGCTAAAGATTTAAGTTCTTCAGAAGTTAGCAAAATAAAAGAAATTATGGAGCGTGACTATAAAGTTGAAGGTGAATTGCGTCAAGTGATAAAACAGAACATTGTTAGATTAAAAGATATTCATACTTATCGGGGGACGCGGCACGCTAAAAGATTACCAACAAGGGGGCAGCGGACAAAAACTAATTCTCGTACAGTTAGGGGGAATCTTAGAAAAACTGTTACCAGCGGTAAAAGAAAAACAGAATTAAAATAATCAAATAGTTTTAAAATTATCAATTATTTAAATTATGGGTAAAAAAAGAGTCGTTTCACAATCAGCAACTTCAGTTGAGGGAGTTTCAAAATCAACTTCAGTTTCTCAAGGCAAGAAAAGTTCTAAAATTATTGAAAGCGGAAGAATTTATATTAATATTTCTTATAATAATACTATCATCACTGTAACGGATAATTTAGGAAATGTTATTACTTGGATTTCAGCCGGATCAATGGGTTTTTCAGGACCAAAAAAAGCTACTTCTTTCGTGGCTCAAAGAGTTGTGTCTGCGTTAGCTGAAAAAATAAGTAAAACCGGGCCTTTTAATGTCAATGTTTTTATCTGTGGTGTTGGCGGAGGGAGAGACTCTGCTTTGCGATCTTTAATTAATCGTGGTTTTAATATTTTATCTGTTAAAGATATTACTCCGATTCCTCATAATGGTCCTAAACCCCCAAAAAAGAGAAGAGTTTAAATTATATAAATTTATATTATGATTAAAATTTTAGAAAAAAAAGAAAGAGCCTTAGGAACAAAACTTTTTATAAAAGGTGAGCGTTGTTCGTCTTCGAAGTGCGCGATGGTTAAGAGGCCTTATCGTCCTGGCCAACACAATAAAAAATTTCGTAAAATTAGCGAATATGGTCGTCAATTAGCAGAGAAACAGAAAATTCGTTTTAGTTATGGTTTGAAAGAAAAAGAAATAAAGCAATATTTTGTTTTAGCTAATAAATCAAATGAGCCAACTGACATAGCTTTTATTAAATTACTTGAAAAACGGCTTGATAATGTTGTTTTTAGATTAGGCTTGGCGCCTTCAAGAAGAGTTGCCCGTCAGTTGGTCAGTCATGGTCATATTAAAGTTAATAAAAAAAAGACAACTATCCCGTCTTTTATAGTTAAATTAAATGATGAAATCGTTTTAGATGTTAAAAAAGAAAGTCCTCTTATTAAGGACTTGGATAGCCGTTTAAAGAATTATAAAATGCCTTTGTGGTTTGACTTTGATAAAGAAAAATTAATCGGAAAAGTTTTAGTTGAGCCAAAGGACATTGATATTGTCTTTGATTTAAATTTAATTATTAATTATTATTCAAGATAGCCTTTTATTAAAATTCGTTGTAATAAAAAAATAAAAATATGGAATATTCTTATCTTAGCGAAAGCGTTAATATTAAAAAATTTTCCGAAGATAAAAAAGTCGGCGTTTTTAACATAGAAGGCTTTTATCCTGGCTATGGTTTGACTATTGGTAATAGTCTAAGGAGAGCTCTTTTGTCTTCGATCCCAGGCGCAGCTATTACACAATTTAAAATTAAGGGAATTTTACATGAGTTTTCAACTATTTCGGGAGTTTTAGAAGATGTCATAGAAATCGGTTTAAATCTTAAAAAAGTAAGGTTTTCTTTTTATGCTGATAGCCCTCAAGTTTTGACTTTAAAAGTTAAGGGGGAAAAGAAAGTTTTTGCCAAAGATATTACTTCTAACGCTCAAGTTATTGTGGCTAATGTGGATCAACATCTTTTTACGGTTACTGATAAAAAAGCGGAAATTGAGCTGGAGCTAACAGTGGAAAAAGGACTTGGTTATGTTTCGGTAGAAAAAAGGAAGACCGAGAAATTAGAAATAGGAATTATTACCTTAGACGCCTTTTTTAGTCCTGTTCGCAATGTAAGTTTTATGATTGAAGATATGCGAGTGGGAAAAAGAACTGATTATAACCGGTTAAAATTAACTATTGAGACTGATGGTTCTATTTTGCCTTCGGAAGCATTGTATAAGGCAAGTAATATTTTGTGCGATCATTTTAAAAAGATTTTTCTGATTAAAGAATCATCTTTAGTTAAAGGACAATCTAAGGATGAAGAAGAATCCGTTGTTTTTGAGGAAGATAAAAAAGAAATTAGAGGAGAAGATAAAAAATCCGTGAAAGTTTCAAAAAAATAAGATAAAATATGCGTCATTTGAAAAAAGGGAGAAAGTTTGGAAGAAAAAAAGGCCCTCGGCGTCATTTTGTAAGGGGTCTTTTAAATAATCTTATTTTAAAAGGAAAGATTGAAACTACTTTAGCGAGAGCAAAGGAAATAAAGCCTGTTTTGGAAAAATTAATTACTTATGGGAAAAAACAGAACTTGACATCTTTGCGTTATTTTTTAGCAAGGCTTCCCGAAAAATCGGCTTTTAAGCTTTATCATGAAATTGTTCCAAAGTACAAAGAAAGGAAGGGAGGATATTTAAGGATTATAAAAACCGCAAAATCGCGGAAAAGGGACGGAGTTGGTTTAGCTATCATTGAATTTGTTTAATTTTTTACGGTTAAAGGATAACCTTTAATCAAAGAATAATCTATTATAAAAATGAAAGAATATACTTTAGACGCAAAAAATCAATCTTTAGGAAGGTTAGCTTCAAAAATAGCTGTTATTTTACAAGGCAAAAATTCTCCGGATTATGACCCTAGGCTTGAAGGGGACGCTCGGGTTATTATTAAAAATATAAATGATTTAAAATTTACCGGCAAAAAAATTGAGCAGAAAATTTATTATCATCATACTGGTCGTCCCGGCCATTTAAAAGAAAGAAAACTTAGGGAAGTTTTTAGTAAAAGTCCGGAAAAGTTATTAAAACAAACCGTGGCGGGGATGCTTCCAAAAAACAGATTGCTTGTTAAAAGATTAAAAAAAATAATTTTTTTGAAAAATGACTAAAGAAGTTAAAGCGTTAGTTAAAAAACCTAAGGCGTCGATTAAAAAAACCAAAGCGTTGGTTAAAGAATCTAAAGCGTCAGTTAAAGAACTTAAAGAGTTAAAATATTTTGAAGGAGTTGGGAGAAGAAAAACCGCTGTCAGTCGGGTAAGAATTTATGTTAATTCCAAAGAAAAAACAGGGATTGTAGTAAATAAATTGTCTTATCAGGAATATTTTCAAACCGAACGTCAAAGAAAAAAAATCTTAGCCCCTCTTTTAAAGGTAGAGGCTAAAGATAAGTTTGCGTCTATATCCATAAAGGTTAAAGGAGGAGGATTAGAAGCGCAGGCTGATGCGATTTCTTTAGGGATTGCAAGAGCTCTGCTTAAAATTGATCCTTCTATATGGTTAAAGGAAAACTTAAGACAGATTTTAAGAAAGGAAGGGTTCCTTACTCGTGATTCTAGAATGGTTGAGAGAAAGAAATACGGTTTAAAAAAAGCAAGACGAGCTCCTCAATGGGCAAAACGATAATAAATAGAGCGTTTCACAGATTAAACTTAAGATTTGTTATTAAAAAAGAGAGCCCTTTGTTTTAATTTGGTAAGATTTTTTAAATTTCGAGATTTTGATTTTTGAAGTTGGTTTTTCTTTAAAAGTGGTTATTTTTTTCATTTCCCTATGGTGAATAGAATGATTATGATATATCGCTCGTTATCAAAAATTGAAATTAAAAAATTTTGTTTTATGCAGGTTTTATGAGGTTTTTTTAAAGTTTATTTTTTAATTTTAGCATATTTGTAAATTTTAGAAACTGCGTTATAATAACCAGCCATCGTCGACAGAATAAAGTATTTATATTAAAATGATTCAATATCTTTCTAAAGAGAAACTTGAGAGTTTAAAAGAAGCAATTAAAGAACTTAAAACAGTTAAAAGAATTGAGGTTGCTGAAAAATTAAAAAAAGCCAAAGAATACGGCGATTTATCTGAAAATGCTGAATATTCTGAAGCAATAGAAAAAAAAGAGGAACTGGAAATGCAAATTATTAAGCTTGAAGATATTATCAAGAATGCGGTTATTATAAAAAAGAAACATCAAACGGGGATTGTTGAAATAGGATCGACCGTTGAAGTGGAAAAAAATGGACAAAAAAGAAAATTTGTTATTATTGGATCAGCAGAAGCTAACCCCGAAACTGGCTTAATTTCAAACGAATCTCCGCTTGGTTTGGCCTTACTTGGAAAAAAGGTTGGAGAAAAAATAATTGTTAAAACCATCTCTGGCGAAATTATCTATAAAATTGTTAAAATTGAATAGATGCTTAAAGATATTATTGAAGTTAGAAAAAAGAAACTTAGTTTAATCAAAAAGACTGGTTTTAATCCATATCCCGCAAAAACGCAAATCACTCACAACATCATCAGTTTATTGAGTGATTTTAGCGGTTTAAGTAAATCAAAAAAGAAAGTTTGGTTGGCCGGCAGAATCCTTTCTTTAAGAGATATTGGCTCTTTAGTCTTTATGGATGTATATGATGGCACTGGGAAAATCCAGATTGTTTTAAGCAAAAAAAATTTAAAAGATTTTAATTTTTTAAAAGAAGTCATTGATATCGGCGATTTTTTGGAAGTTGGCGGGCAGGTTTTTAAGACAAAAAAAGGTGAAAAAAGCGTCGAAGCTTTTTTTGCTAAAATTATTGTTAAATCATTAAAGCCTCTTCCTTCGGTTTGGCATGGTTTAAAAGATACGGAGGACCGTTTTAGAAAAAGATATCTTGATATGATTTTTAATCCCGAAGTAAAAGAGATTATTACCTTGCGTTCTAAAATAATCAGAGATTTAAGGGAAAAATTGTGGTTTGAAGGATTTACCGAAGTTGAAACGCCGATTCTTCAGCCGATTCCCGGGGGCGCTTTGGCAAGGCCCTTTATTACTCATTATAATGCTTTAAATGAAGATGTTTATTTAAGAATCGCTCCAGAGCTTTATCTTAAACGATTATTAGTGGGAGGATTTAATAAAATTTTTGAAATTGGCCGGGTTTTTAGAAATGAAGGGATAAGTAAAGAACATAATCCTGAATTTACAATGTTGGAATTATATTGGACTTATCAAGATTATGAAGGATTAATGAAATTTACCGAGAGGTTATTAAAAAAATTTATTCCCGGTCCTTATCAAAAAATTACTTATAGTGACTTGATTAAAAAATATGCCGGTCAGGATGTCAAAAAAATAGACCCTGATAAAATCGATGAAATATTCAAAAAAAAGGTTAGACCAAAAATCAAAACCCCAACTTTTGTTATTAAACATCCAAAAGTTATTTCTCCTCTTGCTAAGTCTTCGGAAGAAGATTCTGAATTAGCGGATAGGTTTCACCTCATTGTTGACGGGATGGAAGTTGTAAATGCTTTTTCTGAACTAAACGATCCGATTGACCAAAGGGAAAGGATGGAAGAACAAGAAAACCTTTACCGGGCCGGCAATCTTGAAGCTTCTCGTTTGGATAATGAATTTTTAGAAGCCTTAGAATACGGAATGCCGCCAGCCGCTGGCTTAGGATTAGGCGTTGATCGTTTAATAGCTTTATTAACCAAAAAACCAGTAAAAGAAACTATTATTTTTCCAACCTTAAAACAAAAAGATTAATTTTTTTGGTGTATATTAGAGCGAAATTTTGATATATTAAAATTCCGAACTCACTATAATTTGCTATAGTACAATCTATTTTCAACAGTTAAGTTAATGTGTTGAATCTTTCGCCAATTAACTGAATTTTTCAAAGATTTTACGGTTGAAGTTGCAAAGTCTGGAGAAAATTTGAGACTGAAATAAATTATCGGTCCGTCTTTTAAATCCACAATAACTTCTTCAGAAATAAAATCGTTTATTTTTATCTTATCAAAAGATAACTCAAGTTGATTCAAAAAAGAAACAATATTATATATTGTCTTGGCTTGGGTTTCATTAAAGGCTTCATCGTTAAGTAAAAGGGCTCTTTCTGTTTTTTCAATAATGACCGGGATAATCAATCCTTCGGAGAAGGGAGCGGGTTCTAAAAGAATACCGTTTTTACTCAACCAAAAACATTCTTTTCCGCACCAAATAATTTCTCTAAAGCTTTGAGGTTTTTCCGATTTTTGTTGTAAGGATAATTTATTTTTTAAAAAAGACGCTATTTCCACTCCCTCTAAATTTAAATTAAATTTTAAAAAATTTAATTCAGAAAGAAAAAACCAAACAACTATCAGAAGAAAAATAGTTAAAAAAAACAAAAGAAAAAACTTAGACTGTCTTTTGATCATAAATTATTTTGTGACCATAAATTATCCTTTGGTCATAGATTGTTCTGCGGTTATAAATTGTCCTGCGGTCGTAAATTATCTTTTAGCCAAAAGAAGTTTTTTATCTTTTACTTTGTTTAATTTTTAATCACTTTTTTATGATCAAAAGATAACCCATCAAAATATTTTCTTAAAACTTCAGGGACGACAAAATTTCCTTCAGCTGTCTGGTAATTTTCAATAATAGCGATTAATGTTCTGCCAATAGCAAGAGCAGTTCCGTTTAAAGTATGAACAAATTCCAATTTATTAGTTTTGAGGTCACGATAACGGATATTAAGTCGTCTTGCCTGAAAGTCAGTGCAGTTAGAGGTTGAGTGGGTTTCACGATAGGTTCCTTGACCAGAATTTGTTGAGGGTTGCCCCGGGAGCCAGGCTTCAATATCGTATTTTGCCGCAGCAGGGCTACCTAAATCACCGCTGCATATTTTTACGACTCGATAAGGAATGTTTAAAAGTTGCATTAATTTTTCTTCTGTCTGGAGTAAAAGATTATGTTCTTCTTTTGAATCTTGGGGTTGACAGAAACTAAACATTTCAATTTTATCAAACTGGTGAACTCTCAAAATTCCTTTTGTATCTTTGCCATACGCTCCTGCCTCTCTTCTAAAACAAGTAGAAAATCCGGCGTATCTTTTTGGCAAATCATTTTTTTCAAAAACTTCATCAGCGTGCATTGATCCTATTGATTGTTCGGATGTCCCGACTAAAATTAAATCATCGTCCCTTAAAAAATAGACTTCTTCGTTTTCCCATTTTGCGGGAAGGTCTTGGGTTTTTTTTAAGTATCCCATTTTACCCATCATTTCAGACTTTATCATCACTGGCGGAACGATCGGCACAAAACTTTGTTTCGATAAAATATCAAAAGCGAAGTTTATCAAAGCCAACTCTAAAAAAACTGCCTCTTTTTTTATAAATCCAAAACGAGCTCCTGAAATTTTTGCCGCTCTTTTAACATCAATTAAATCAAGATTTTCCGCAATTTCCATATAATCTTTTGGTTTGAAATCGAACTGTGGTTTGTTTCCCCATTCTTTGATAACAACATTCTCTTTTTCATCTTTTCCTATTGGCACATCATCTTGCGTCAAATTAGACATTTGATAATGTAAAAGTTCTCTTTCTTTTTCTAAACAAGAAACTTTGTTGTCTTCGGCTTGTATTTTTTCTTTAATTTTTTTTGCCTCTTCTCTTTGATTAGAACCTAATTTTTTTTGTTGAGATTTTAAGTCATCAATTTGCGCTTTTAATAAACGCCATTGTTGATCAATTTTTAAAAATTGATCAACAACGCCTTCATCTTCTCCTCTTTTTTTTATGGATTCTTTTACTTTGTTGGGGAACTCCCTTATTAAATTTACATCAAGCATTGTTTTAAAAATATATTTTTAATATATATTTTAATTATAGCAAACCTTGCTTTAATATATCAAGTTTATGTATGAGACCACCCAATTTTGCGCCGCATTTAATATCATAAAATGACACCGAAAGGGTATTGGTTCTGCAATATAAAAAGACACCGAAATTTATGGAACAAAATCGATTTAATTTTTCGAGACTCTTAATAAATTTATTGATAGTTATCGGCTTGGAATAGGAAAATTATCAGCCAGTTAGTTGCTGATTTTTTTCACAAGGTAAAATTCTTTGCCAATTTTTTTATATTTTTCTACAATTATTCTTAATGAATCCCGTTAGAGACAATCAATTCTATTATGTCTATATTTTACAAAGTCAGAAGGATAGGTATTGGTATACAGGATTTACCGTTGATTTACGGAAGCGTTTTAATCAGCATAATAAAAACGTCATTGGTTGGACTAAAAATCGGGGTCCTTTTGAACTTATTTACTATGAAGCTTGCAAAAACATTACTGACGCAAGGTCGAGAGAGAAATATTTTAAATCGGGCATGGGTAAGCGCTATCTCAAAAACAGATTAAAACGCTTCCTGTCTCTAACGGGATGAAGCTTTCCGTCGGAATAATCGGTTTGCCGAATGTCGGCAAATCAACTCTTTTTAAAATTTTAACCAGTCAGGAGGTTAATATCGCCAATTATGCTTTTACCACTATCAATCCTAATAGGGGAGCGGTAACTGTTCCGGATGAAAGACTTAATAAATTAGGCGATATTTTTCCTTTAAAAAAAAGAGTAGCGATAACAATTGAATTTTATGATATTGCTGGTTTGGTAAAGAACGCTCATAAAGGAGAAGGATTAGGCAATCAATTTTTATCTCATATTAGGGAGGTTAATGCGATTATCGAAGTGGTTAGATTATTTAACGAACCAGTAGTTTCTCATGTTGAAGCAAATATAAATCCTTTAAGGGATATTGAAATTATTTATTCGGAATTGATTTTTAAAGATTTGGAAACCCTTGATAAAAGGTTAAATAGTCTTGAAAAAGAAATTAAGACCGGCGATAAACAGAAAATTATAGCCAAAGGACAATTTAAAGATTTAGAAATTTTAAAAATTGTTCGGGATGGGTTGAATAAAAATACTTTGGTTGAGTTACCCTCTGACCAAAGTAATTTTGATTTTCCACGCGAGTCCGCAATTTTAAAAGAACTTAATCTTTTAACTGCCAAGCCAAAAATTTATCTTTTAAACGGATCGGAAAATGACATAACCCCTGAATTAAAGGAGAAGTTAAATTTTTTGAAAGTCGGTTATATTGTTAAAAATCTCGCCGAAAATCCGCCAATGAACGATTTAATAAAAAGCGCTTACAATCTTTTGGATTTAATAAGTTTTTTTACTATTGGAGACGAGGAGATCAGGGCTTGGACAATTAAAAAGGGGACTAAAGCGAGCTGCGCGGCCGGTGTTATTCACACTGATTTTGAGAAAAATTTTATTAAAGCTGAAATTATAGATTGGGAAAAGTTGGTTGAGCTTGGTTCTTTGCAGGCAGGGAAAAATAAAGGGTTTATTCGGCTGGAAGGCAGAGACTATGAAATTAAGGACGGAGAAGTGGTTTTTATAAGGCATACTTAATCAGCATAATTTCAAAATTATCTTTTTGTAGTCATTAAACGGTCGGTTTTATATTAAAAAAACTTCGAGAATATTATAAATTTTTCTCATTGAGGTTATATTATTTGTAAGAATTCCGAGCGTTGTTTACATTTTCGGACAGATTGTCTTTCAGAACCAGAATATTTTTGCTCCAGCGGCAAAAATTTCTTCCCCTTTATATAACGAATTATATATAAAAAGCGATTCATTATAATAAATCTAGACTTAATATATCGAACAGCCTGCCGCCCACTATAATAAACCATAAGTTTAATCTATTAAGCTTATAATTCGCTATAACCAAAAAAAACAGCTAATATTAAATTATAAAAAATTGGAAACAAAGCCCCAAACAATAAAAGAATTAATCAAAGAAAACCCAAATAGCTTAATCAGCCAAGCTTATTTTTTCGCTGAAAACGCTCATAAAGGACAAAAAAGGCTTTCTGGCGAACCTTATTTCAATCATCCCTTAAAAGTGGCGGAAAATTTGATTAATTTAAATTTAGATGAACAAACTATAGCTGCCGGCTTACTTCACGACACGATAGAAGATACCAACACAAACCTTGAAGACATAAGAAAAAAATTTGGAGACCAAATAGCTTTTTTGATTGATGGAGTAACCAAAATTGGAAAAATAAAATATCGAGGAGTAGAAAACCAAAAAGAAAACATTAAAAAGCTGATTATCGCTTTAAGTGAAGATATCCGAGTTGTTTTTATCAAACTTAGCGACCGTTTACACAATATGCAAACCTTAAAAACTCTGTCTCCAGAAAAACAGAAACGCATTGCTTTGGAAACTTATGAAATATACGCTCCTTTAGCCTACCGATTAGGAATGCATAAATTAAGCGGAGAACTTGAAGACTTAGCTTTCCCTTATCTTTATCCCAATGAACACCAGTGGTTAGTTAATAATATTAAAGAAAAATATTCAGAAAGAGAAAATTATTTAAAAAGAATAAAGCCTTTGGTTATAAAAGCGCTTGAAAATGCAGGAATAAAACCAATTCATATTGATTTTAGAGCGAAAAGATATGCTAGTCTTTACAAAAAACTTCTTCGTTATGAAATGGATATAAGCAAAATCCATGATTTAGTGGCCTTAAGAATAGTCGTCCAAACTATTTCTGATTGTTATGCCGCTTTAGGATTGATTCATAATCTTTGGCCGCCGCTGCCTGGAAGAATCAAAGACTATATCGCTATGCCAAAACCTAATGGTTATCGAAGTATCCACACAACGGTTTTTTGTGTTGACCAAAAAATAGTGGAATTTCAAATAAGAACCTTGGAAATGCATGAGGAGGCTGAACATGGACAAGCCGCTTCTTGGAAATATTCTGAAACAAAAGAAACAAAAGAATATCTGGAAAAAAAATCCGTATCAACCCCGGAAAAAGAAATAGAATGGGTCAAAAAACTTCGCGATTGGCAAAAAGAAACAGGAGACTCCCCTGACTTCATTGATTCCTTAAAAGTAGATTTTTTTAAAGACAGAATTTTTGCGATTACGCCAAAAGGGACGGTTGTTGATTTACCAGCTGGCGCCACACCAATTGATTTTGCTTATCAAATTCATAGTGATATTGGCAATCAATGCGTCGGAGCCAAAGTTAATAACCATATTGTTCCCTTAGAGTATGAACTAAGATCAGGAGATATTGTTGAAATTATCATTCAAAAAGGAAAAAAACCATCAGCTTCATGGCTTAATTTCGTAAAAAAAGCTTCTGTCAAAAATCGCATTAAAAAAAATTTAAAAAACAGCCAGTTTAAAACTCAAGAACCAAAACAAATAGAGTTGAAAATCGTGGCTGAAAACAAAACAGAATTACTTAAAAATATCCTAACAACAATTTCTTATTCTCGTATCAATGTAAAAAGGGTTAGCTCAAACGTCGACAACCGCGGCCAATTTCAAACAATCAAAATCATTTGTAAAATAGACGACAGATTGTCCTCCGGCCATAGGTTGTCCGGAGGCCATAGATTGTCCGGAGGCCATAAGCAAAAAATTTCAAAACTAATACTTAAATTAAAAGAAGTAAAAAATGTTAAAGAAATTGATTATCGTTTTGTTTAATTATTATTTTCTCCGCCAAGTTGGACAACTCTTCTATCGAATAAAAATCAATAACCAACTTTCCTTTATCTCCGTCCTCGCGAATCATAACTTTTGTTCCTAAGGCTTCTTCTAGTTTGCCTTTTATTTCTTCAATTTCCGGATTTATGTTTTTTGATTTAATTATTTCAGTTTTAATCTTTTCTTTAAGGTCTCTTACCGTCAGCCCTCCTCCTTCTTTTGTTAAAAGAGAATTAAAAACCTCTCTTTGTTTTGAAATATCCTCTATTTGAAGAAGAATTCTTGCCTGGCTTTCGTTTATTTTTCCTTGTTCAACCGCAAGTTGGATTTCCGAAGGAAGATTTAAAAGCCTTAAGGTATTAGCCACGGTTTCGCGGCTTTTACCAAGCCTTGCGCCAATTTCTCTTTGAGTAATCCCAAATTCGTCCTGCAATTTTGCATAAGCTCTGGCTACTTCAATCGGATTAAGGTCTACCCGCTGAATATTTTCAATAATAGATATTTCAAGTTTTTCTTTTTCAGTAGAGATGCTTTTAATAATTGCCGGAACAGTTCTTAAACCAACCATTTTAGCGGCTAAAAGCCGACGCTCTCCAGCTATTAACTGATAATAAACGCTTGTTCCTGTTTCTGTTTCTTTTAAAATTTTTGAAATTACCAACGGCTGAATAACCCCAAATTCCCTTATTGAGCTTGCCAGTCCTTTTAATTGTTCTTGGTCAAAATAACGACGAGGCTGATGAGGATTCGGAAAAATCTTTTCAACTTCAATTTGAAAAACCGCTCCCAATTTTTTTGGTTCTTCTCTTTCAAAGACTTTTGGACTATCAACAATAATTAAATCATTAATATTATCTTCGGTGTTATTAAAACTTACTTTTTGTTCAACGGGCAAAGAAACATCAAAAGATTGAGGGTTCTCTTTTATGCTCTGATTAATCATTAAGTCCTGGTTAGCCGCTATATCCTGATTAACCGTTAAGTTCTGATTAGCCGCCTGATCAACACTTTGAACATTTTTTTGAAAATCCTCTTCAAAAAACAGATTTAGTGGTTCTGTTAAAATTTGATTAACTGGATTACCAGATAACTGAACCTCTTCATCATTTTTAGGAACATTATGAAAATTTTTATTCTGAAGTTCATCAATATCCTGATCTGTTTGATTTTGGCTTGTTTGATTGCTTTGCTGATTTAATTGATTTTGAGAAAAGTTTAAAATTTCATCGTTTACCATTTTTTTATAATTTATTTTAATTCAAAAAAATAATATATTTACTATATAATTTTCTGATGATATTATCAACAGGGGAAATGGGCGAGTGGCGGAATGGCAGACGCGATGGACTCAAAATCCATTGGCCGCAAGGTCATGAGAGTTCGACTCTCTCCTCGCCCACTACAAACGAACTAAACGAGACCCCGCCTCTCGTCTCCCTCTGGTCGGCAAACACCAAAGAAAAAATGTTCTTTCAATTTTTAAAAATCCCCATCCCGCGCAAAACAAAAAAGCAAGGAACATTTTTTCTTTGGTGTTCTACCCTCCAAGTATTCGGGCAGTGAGGCGGGGCAACGACTCAAATGGCAGGAAGTGAGCTATTGGGGAAGAAAGTTTTTTTGCTACTCATAACGATTTTATAATATATTGTATTTATGAAAACGAAAGGATTCCTAATACAAGATAAACAAGAAAAATCTGATCAAAAAATTGTTTGGGAACGAAGGTTGACAGAAGTAAACGAAATAACAAATAGCCTTGGTAAAGGAGTTGATGAAAAAATAAAAGAATCTGTCGCCACATTTTTGATCCACGAATTTACTACAAGTGGGTCTTGTGAAGGACATCTTACTGAGAAGGGAGAAGACAAACACGGTTTACCATATCCGTGGATTGAGGTCTATGCTCCCGAACCAGATGGTTGGAAAGAGAGTGAAAAAAAACAAAAAGCATGGACTATAGAGAATTTAAAGCAACAACAAAAAATGATGAGTTTTCTTGAACAGTTTTACAAAGATCGAGAAACTCCCTTTGATGCACGCCTGACTTTTGATAAAGTCGGTGCTTATGGTTGGTTTCGCGTCCAGAATTTTGGAGGAGAGATGTGGTCAATGCTTATTCTAAAAGAACAAAAACAAAAACTTGAACTATACAGAAAAGAGATGAGAGATTTTACAGAATTTTTGAAAGATAAATATTTCCCAAAAGAATAATTTATTCTAGCACACTTTCCACGATTGCTAATAGCAATAAAAATTACTTTATAAACTCTGGTTTTTGTTCAGCCTCAAAAATAGCAGGATCTTTTTGGGCAATTTTCTTTTTCATTTCTTCAAAAACATATTTGATCTTTATGGAAGTAAATTTTGATTGATCAACGGAATCCAATATTTTTTCTGCTTCATCAAATTCTCCTCTTTCTCTTAATATTTCAGCTTTCAAAACCATTGAATTAACATTGTCTTTTTCAGCTTCAAGAATTTCTACCAGTTTGTCAGTGTATTTTTTATAATTGCTATTGTCCATCTCTTCTTGTTTCTGTTCAGATGTAATTTTATGATTAAAAGCCCATAAATACCAAAGAGTGAAGGCTTTCTGATTTTCAGTAGAAAATTTTTGGTTTTCTAATAAAATTTTTAGCATTTCAAAATGTGACAATGGATCAGGAAAAGTTTTATATTTGACACTTTCTTCATTAGTCATTTTCTCATGTTGCTCTAAAACCTCAAGATCTTTTTTGTGAGAAACACTTTTACAATTTAAACAACCTATATACTCATAACCCTCTGGCATTTTCATTGAAGCTTTCATGTATGTATCAGAATACGTAACTCCTCCTATTGTGTTGCCACTTAAAAATTCAATTCCTCTAATTGGAGATGAACAATTCGAACATTTATAAACAGTTGCAAGTGCACGCATAGTTTTTTATTTAATTTTAATAAAAGACCTTAAATTAATTATACACCTCCTTGGTATTTTTAGCATCTTTTACTACTAAAATTAGGAGCCTAAACTAAACCTTTACTTTTCAAAAATACTTCAAACGTTTTAGCGGTAGTTATTGCTTCTACTTTTGTTAAAGCGGGAGTACCGTTTTTGTTGTTTTCTGTCCAATTATCTCTTATTTGAAATTCCTGATAAGATTCTTCTGGAATATTCATATCCTTTCCATCTAGTGTTTTGTAAGAGTAAGTCCCATCTGGGTTTCTTTTTGCGGTTTTGATAATACTTTCTAGCACACTTCGCGTTTCTCTATACCTAGAAGCATAATGTGCAATACCATCGATGTTTAAACCACTATAATCCATGTGCCTATCAAATTTTATAGCTTTGTATTCTTCTGTCCAAAATGGCGGATAAGGCAAGTCTTTTTTTGAAGATTGGGAAAGTTTTTCATACCCAATAGTATAATCCTAATGCCAGTTATTAGATTAGTTCACATCAGAATTAAATAATTAATTTAACCTGACCCTTATTTTTTATTTTATCTCAACAACAAAATTCTAATAATTAGAAGTTAGTTTTTTAGAATTATACTACGGAATATGCTTTATTTTGAAAGAGGCAAATTCATAAAAAGTTTAGACAAAAAAGGATGTTGAGCCATAAACTTGTATTTTAAAAGACTTATCATAACCAAAACATCTTCTATTTCGGAAAAAATATTTTCTGGACCAACAAAAACTTCGGCTGTTTCCTGAACAAAATTTTTAAAAAAATTATTGATAATTTTATAATCAGCCTTATTTTTAACATATTCAATAATTCTTTTAAATTCTCCTTTATCAAGCCAAACCCCCCAACATATCCCGCAAGCGTCAATTTTAATATCCGAATCCATATACCCGACTTCAGTTAAGGGAACCTTACAAGACGGACATTTTCTTTTAGCCCGCAAAAGTTTAAATTTCTTTTTATTATTCCATAAATCAAATTTAAACCAATCCAAGCTTTTAACCTTAAGCTCGGCGTCCAACCAGCGAGCCTTTTTTAGTTTTTTATCTTTGACAATTCTTAATTCGTCTTTTCCAAACCAAATACCTTTGCATTTTTGACAGCAATCAATACTAATTCCGGCAATTTTTGCTTTTTTCAACTCTATTGTTTTACACTTCGGACATTTCATATTATTAAAGCATCTCTTCTATTTCTTTTTTGCCTTTTTTAAGTTCTTGAACTTGCTCTTCATCCAACATTAATAAAAGAGCTTGAAATTCGCCAATATGAGTTTTTTCTTCTTTAGCAATATCAAGCAAAACTTTTTTAAGAGTTTGATTATCGGTATAAGAAGCTAATTGTTCATACAAACTAACTGCATCAAGTTCAGCTATCATCCCTAAACGCAAAATTTCTTTATTAATGTCTTCTTTTCTAACTTTTTCCAAATTTATAGGAAATTGTGAAAGCATATTATATTTATTTTTTTATTATATTTATCTTTTTATTCAACGACTTTTTTATATTATACAACATACATATAATTTTTCAAAAAATTATATGAGTCCACCCAATTTTGCGTTCTTGAGGCAGTTTAAGTTGCTGATCTTGCAACGATGTCATAAATTTTATACATTGAA
The DNA here is from genome assembly GCA_019923695.1 of Candidatus Liptonbacteria bacterium. Classification (GTDB taxonomy): domain Bacteria; phylum Patescibacteriota; class Minisyncoccia; order UBA6257; family Colwellbacteraceae; genus JAHXGO01. Next base: position 12,609 of record JAHXGO010000004.1, on the reverse strand, counting down.
CCGAAATACGATTCGTCTATTTTTATATTACCAAATAATTTCTTAATTTGTTATTCTTGTAAATTGCTATTTTTTTTCTTTGAAAATGTTATAATATTTTTTAATAAAGAAAAAGACAAATTAGAAAAACTAAGAGAAAAACAAGAAACTTTAAAAAAACAGAAAAAAGAACTTATAAATCAACAGAAAAAGAAAAACCTGAAAAATCAAAACTGAATAAGGTTTTATCCTTAGTATTTTTATTATATAATATTTTTTATGACACTTTATGAAATAGTAATAATTGCGATTGTTGTTGCGGCCGCTTTTGGTTTTGTCGCCCATCTATTAAAACAACCAGCAATTATTGGATTTATGATTGCTGGTTTTGTCATCGGCTCTTTGGCTATTTTTGAAATCGGAAGTTTAGAGGCTATTGAAAGTTTGGCTTCAATAGGGATAACTCTTCTTTTGTTTATTGTTGGTTTAGAAATGAATTTTAAAGAGTTGAAACACGTTGGTTTGGTTTCTCTTTTAACCGGATTAGGACAAATTATATTTACTTTTATTGTCGGTTTTTTAATTATTACTTATCTCGGCTTTTCTTTTTTACCTGCTATATATATTGCTATTGCGCTGACTTTTTCATCAACTATCATCATTATCAAACTCTTATCGGAAAAAGGAGATTTGAATAGTCTTTATGGCCGGATTTCAGTGGGGTTTTTATTAGTTCAGGACTTTGTGGCAATTTTAATATTGATATTTCTTGCCGGATTACAAGCCGAGGGAGGATCTGGAATGAATTTTGTGATAACTTTAATCAAAGGCTTTGTTCTCTTCGGTCTGACGATTTTAGTTTCTTATTTTTTACCAAAGGTTCTTCATTTTATCGGTTCTTCTCCGGAACTGCTTTTCTTGTTTAGTTTAGGTTGGTCATTGGGAATCGCCGCTTTGGTAAATTCGCCTTTAATAGGGCTTTCAAAGGAAATTGGCGGCTTTTTAGCGGGGCTGGCTTTGGCAAATTCTTCTGAACATTTTCAAATTGGGATAAAGCTTCGCCCCTTAAGAGATTTTTTTATTATTTTATTTTTTGTCGGTTTAGGAGCCCAATTAGTAGCTGGAAGTTTAGTTAATATTCCTCATGCCTTACTGCTTTCTCTTTTTGTTTTAATCGGCAACCCTTTGATTGTCTTAATCATTATGAGTTTTCTAGGTTATCGCTCTAAAACTTCTTTTTCAACCAGCTTAACAGTAGCGCAAATTTCCGAGTTTGGTTTTATTATTATGGCTTTAGGATTAGCTATTGGTCATGTTTCTCCGGGAGACGTTTCTTTAGTGATAATGGTTGGTATAATCACCATTTTTATTTCTTCATATTTAATTATTTACAATGATTGGATTTACAACAAGCTTAAAAAATTTCTTGTTTTATTTGAATTTAGAAGAAAAAAAGAGGAAATTGATAGAACAACGGTATTTTCCAATCATATTATTCTTATCGGCGCTCATCGATTAGGTCAAGGCATCTTAAAAGCTCTTTTAGAAACAGGCCAACAATTTATAGTGGTGGATTTTGACCCAAAAATAGTGGAAAAATTGAAAAATAAAGGAGTAAATATTTTATTTGGCGATGCCTCTGACGAAGAAACTCAACAATTAGCCGGATTTTCAAAAGCTAAATTAATTATTTCCACCGCTCCCTCTTTTGGTGATAATGTTGCGATTTTTGAAACCGTTAAAAGAATTAACTCTCAAACAAAGATTATTTTAACCGCTAATAATGAGTGGAGCGCTCAAGAATTTTATAAACTTGGCGCTGATTATGTTCTCTTGCCTCATTTTTTGGGAGGAGAACATTTGGCTAAAGCGATAAAAGACGACTATAAATACGATTGTCTTAAAACAATGAAAGAAGCGGACTTGGCTTCCTTAAATTTATTTTAATTTTTTAAATTATTATGAAATTTATAACAAAGCAAAACCTTGATATATCGAATTCAAGGCTCGTTGTTGCTGACTTTCATATTCATTCTCCTTATTCTCGGGCGGTTTCCAAAAAAATGACCTTAGAGAATATAAATTTATGGTGTCAAAAAAAAGGAATTAAAGTAATTGGCACCAGTGATTTTACTCATCCGCGTTGGTTGATTGAAATTAAAGAAAAATTAGAGCCAGCTGAACCCGGTCTTTATAAATTAAAAGGGGTTGTAAGCGAAGTAAGATTTATTTTAACTACGGAAATTTCAAGTATTTATTCTCAAGGAAGAAAAACAAGAAGAATTCATAATTTGATTTTTGCCCCTGATTTATCGATCGTTGAAAAAATAAACTCGGAATTAATAAGAAGAAAGTGTAACCTTTTGTCAGATGGTCGGCCGATAGTCGGGTTAAGCTCTTTAGAAATATTAAAAATCGTTTTAGAAATTGATAATAATTGTATTTTAATACCAAGTCATATTTGGACTCCTTGGTTTTCTGTATTTGGTTCAATGTCAGGATTTAATTCAATTGAAGAATGTTTTGGCGATTATACTAAATATATTTTTGCGGTCGAAACTGGCTTAAGTAGCGATCCTTCTGCAAATTGGCGACTTTCCCAACTTGATAAAGTTGCTTTAATTTCAAATTCGGATTCTCACTCTTTACAAAAAATAGGCCGTGAAGCCAATATTTTTGACACAAAATTATCTTATCAAGGAATTATAGAAGCAATTAAGAGCGGCTCACCGAATCAACGCAAATTAGTTTTAAATCAATACAAATCAACATTTGTGGCGACAATAGAATATTTTCCTCAAGAAGGAAAATATCATTATGACGGCCATCGACTCTGTCAAGTTGTTTTTTCGCCGGAAGAAACAAAAAAACATAACGGCGTTTGTCCTGAATGCGGAAAATCTTTAACTATCGGAGTTATGAATCGAGTTGAGCAATTAACGGATAATCATAATATAAAAATTAAAAATAAGGGAAACTTCCACTCTTGCGATGGATATGTTCCTTATTATAACCTTGTTTCTTTTGACAAAATTATAGCTGAAGCCTTTGGGGTTAGGGCTGAAAGTAAAAAGGTTCAAGAAGAATACGAAAAATTTATTAAGATTTTTGGGAACGAATTGAAAATTTTATTGGAAATTCCGATTAAAGAAATTTATTCCATTAACGAAAAAATCGCCAAAGGAATTGATATTATGAGAAAAGGAGAATTAGATATTAAACCCGGTTATGACGGAGAATACGGTAAAATTAGTATTTTTAGCGGTAAGGGAATGACTAAAATCGAAAAATAATCCAAGAAAACCACGCTTTTTTAAAACTGCGTCTTTTTCGCGCCTATAGTGAGCTCCGGCTCAATATATCGAGCGGCCTACCACTCGCTATAGAGAACTTTAATTCGATATATCAAGGTTTCGCTTTACTATAATTTTTTAAAAAAGATAGCTATAATTTAAATCACAATGAAGTCTGCTATTTTTTATCTGGGTAATCAAATATTTTTGATTTTATTCGATTTTTTGAAAAACTGGTATTTTTCAAGCTTTTCCATCTGGAGTCGTTTGGTTATTTCTATTTTGGAAAAACTTGACCATTATCTGGCTTTGAAAATAACTCTGAAATATTTTTTTGCTCCTCTATATCAGAGCTTCGATTTAGCTGGATATCTACTCGGTATTTTTTTTAGAGGTTTTCGCGTTTTAACAGCGTTAATTTTATATGCCGCGATTATTCTAATATTTGTTGTTGGTTATTTAATTTGGCTTTTAATTCCGTTTTTTTTAATTTATAAAGCTTTTATACAAAATGGATAATAAAGAATTTTATTTTAAAGATCCGTTTTTCCGTTTAGGGCTGGCTTCGCAGTTTTTTATTAAAAACATCCTGCAGGTTTTTTTTATCGTGCTTGTTTTTGCGTGTTTTATATTTTTGATGTCCGATGCCCCAAATTTATTTTATGTCGGCGTTTTAATTTTTATTTTCATCGTCGACTTTATTATTCGTTATGATAGAGGAAGATTGTCTTTAGACCAAATACCTCAAGAAGGAAAAATTAATTTAAAAAACTATCTGTCGCCTAAAGCTTCAGAAGCTATAATTTTTGCCTATCAAGAAACATTGATTTTAGGAGGAAGTTTTTATCTTAGATTAAATAAAACTCTTTTTGATTTTCAAGAAATTAACGAGGCAATACAAAGAATGGAAATTAAGCCAGCAGAAGTTTTTCAGCGAATAAGCGAAGCCTTAAAAGATGATGATGAAAAAAATTCAACTGATGATTTAATTCAAAAAATAGAAGAATTATTGAAAGTAGCTGTTTTAATCGCTATTAAGGGCGGTAGTAGATATATTATGCCGGCTGATATTTTTGCGGCCCAAAAATATATTCAGGATAAAAAAATAATTAAAATCTTTAATTTTTTTCAGATTAATTTAAATGACTTAGAAGGAGTTATAATTTTTAGCCGATTTAGAAAACATTTAAAAAAAGAATATATTTTGTGGCAATTACCAAAGTTTATTGGAGGATTCGCAAATGTTTTTTTTGGCGCTAGGAAAAGAACAATGAATCGAGCTTGGACAGCCAGACCTACTTCTTTTCTTGATAAATTTAGTTATGACTTGACCGATTCGGCAGAAAGGGGGAAGTTAGGATTTATGGTTGGTCATACAAAAGAATACGAACGAATGATTAATGTTCTATCGCGGCCCGATAAACCTAATGTTATTTTCGTAGGAGAGCCGGGTGTCGGAATAAAAACAATTATCAATCATTTGGCTTATATGATTATAAAAGATCGAATTTCAGAAACGCTTTTTGATAAAAGAGTTGTTGCTTTGGATATCGGTAAATTATTGTCTGGCGCCGATCAAACCGAACTTCAAGCCAGAATAAATATTATTTTTAAAGAAATTTCTGCCGCTGGTAATATCATTCTTTATGTTCCCGAAATTCATAATTTATTTAAGACTTCGGGAGAACTTTATCTTTCAGCGGCTGACCTTATTTCTCCGCTTCTTATTTCTGGCGATTTTCCGACAATTGGCACAACCTACCCCCAGGAGTTTCGCCAATTTATAAAACCTAACAGCAGTTTTGCCCAAGCTTTTGAATTTATTATGGTTGAAGAAATAAGCGAGGAGGATTCAACTATATTTTTAACTTTTTCCAGCCTTATGCTTGAAAAGCAATATCATATTTTTATAAGTTCTAAAGCTGTTAAGGCGGCGGTTTATATCGCTAAAAGATATTTTCATCAAAAACCCCTACCTGGGTCGGCTGGTGATCTTTTAAAAGAAGCAGTAATTAGCGCAAAAAGACAGGGCTTTAAAAAACTAACCGCTGACTTTGTGGTTGAAACCGCTGAATCTTATGTTAATGTGCCTATTCATAAACCAACGGCGCTTGAAGCGGAAAAATTATTAAACCTCGAAAATATAATTCATCAGGAATTAATTAACCAAGAAGAGGCGGTTATAGCGGTTAGTCGCGCCTTAAGAGAATATCGCAGCGGTTTAAGCAGGAAAGGGGGGCCAATCGCCTGTTTTCTTTTTGTCGGCCCGACCGGAGTCGGAAAAACAGAATTGGCAAAAATTTTAACAAAAATTAATTTTGGGTCTGAAGAAATGATGATCCGGCTTGATATGTCCGAATACCAAAACAAAGAAAGTCTTTACCGCTTGATTGGGTCTCCTAAAGGAGAAGTAATTGGATTATTAACAGAGGCGGTTTTAGAAAAACCTTATAGTTTGGTTCTTCTTGATGAGTTTGAGAAAGCTCACCCGGATATTTTAAATTTATTTCTTCAAGTTTTTGACGACGGCCGTTTAACCGACAGCTCTGGCAGAAAGGTTGATTTTCAAAACACTATAATTGCGGCAACCTCAAACGCCCATTCTGATTTTATCAAAACCTCCCTTGAAGCAGGAAAAAACATTGAAGAAATTAAAGAAGAATTCAAAAGAAAATTAGTTGATTGTTTTAGGACAGAACTCTTAAATCGTTTTTCCGATATTATAATTTTTAAAACTCTTTCTAAAGAAGATATTAAAAAAATTACCTTTCTTCAGCTTAAGAAAATATGTTTTCAATTAAAGGAAGAACAAAGTTTGGAATTGTTTTTTGGAGATGATGTTGTCGAACATTTATCCGAAGTTGGTTATGATTCTGTTTTTGGCGCCAGACCATTAAGAAAAGCTATTTCAAATTATCTTAAAGCCCCCTTGGCAGAGAAAATTTTAAAAGGAGAAATTATGAAAGGTGATTCAATAATGATAAAGATAGATGCCGGAAAAATACTTTTTTTAAAAATCACACTATGATTAATCGGGAAATTGCAAAAATTTTTTATGAAATCTCCCAACGTCTTGAAACAGAAGAAACCTCTTTTAAGTCTCAAGCTTACCAAAAGGCAGCTTTAAGTTTAGAAGCCTTGTCTGAAGATGTAAAAGACACTTATAAAAGACAAGGGATTAATGGATTAAAAGAAATTCCTAATATTGGTGAAAGTATGGCGGAAAAAATTGTTGAATATTTAAAAACTGGCAAAATTAAAGAAAATCAGCGACTCAAAAAGAAAATGCCGGTTAATATCGAAGAATTAATTTCTGTTGAAGGCATTGGCCCAAAAATGGTCAGGGATTTGTACAGGCATCTTAAAATTAAAAATTTAATAGATTTAGAAAAAGCCGCTAAAGCCGGAAAAATTCGCAGTTTGCCTAATTTTGGTCTAAAAACAGAGCAAAACATTTTACAAAGCATAGAATTTTTAAAGCGGAGCAAGGGCAGATTTTTGTTGGGAGAAATTTTACCAAAAGTTTATGAAATTATTGACGCATTGAAAAAAGTGAAAAAAGCAAAACAAATTTTTGAAGCCGGTTCAATTCGTCGTCGTAAAGAAACCATCGGCGATGTTGATATTTTAATTACGGTTGATGAAACAAAAAATCCCGCTTTTGCCAAAGCCTCGGCAGATAAGATGATTGATTATTTTGTTTCTTTGCCGGGAGTAGTAAAAATTTGGGGAAAGGGGTCAACAAAAGCTTCAATTCGGCTTAAAGAGGGATTTGATGTTGATTTAAGAGTTTTACCGGAAAAACAATTTGGTTCAGCTTTACAATATTTTACCGGCTCAAAAGAACACAATATTATATTAAGAAAAATTGCGATGAACCAAGGATTAAAATTAAATGAATATGGTTTGTTTAGGGGTAAAAAAATGATTGCTGGTAGAAATGAAAAAGAAATTTATGCTGCATTAAAAATGGATTATATTGAACCAGAACTGCGGGAAAACAAGGGAGAAATTGAAGTAGCCCTTCGACAAATTCAAAATAAACCCAACCAAACTCATGATAAACCCAATGGATTACCAAAAATTATCGGCTACAGCGATATTTTAGGCGATTTACATATTCATTCTAATTATAATGGTGGAGAAAATTCGATTTTAGAAATAGCGGAAGCAGCGATAAATATTGGATATCAATATATTGGTATTGCTGACCATACTAAGTTTTTAAGAATTGAACACGGCTTAGATGAAAAACAACTTACAATCCAACGCGAGGAGATAGATAAAATTAATAAAAAGCTTCAGGCTTCAGGTTTCAAGTTTTATATTCTGCAGGGTTGTGAAGCCAATATTATGCCTGATGGTTCTATTGATATTAAAGATGAGGCTTTGTCCAGGCTCGATTATGTTATTGCCGGGGTTCATCACCAAATGAAAATGCCAAAAGAAAAAATGACTAAAAGAATTATTAAAGCCATAAACAATCCGAATGTCGATATTATTTCTCATCCAACCGGTAGAATTTTAAAGCGTCGGGACGAGTATGAAGTAGATTTTAATGAAATTTTAAAAGCCACCAAAAAAACTGGGACGATTTTAGAAATCAACGCTAATCCTTATAGACTTGATTTGAATGATTCATATATCAAGAAAGCAAAGGAATTTGGTGTAAAAATGGTTATAAACACCGATGCTCATCGTAAAGAGCAGTTAAATTTTATGAAATATGGAATTAGTCAAGCTCGCCGCGGTTGGGCTGAAAGGAAAGACATTATTAATTGTTGGCCGGCAGAAGAAATGAAAAATTTTCTTAAGGATTCCAAATCAAGGGCGTAAAAATATTTAGTTAAAGGCGGATTTTCATAATCCCAAACAAATTTATTGTATAAAAGCTTATAAATTTATAGAATTATAATATGTTAAAAGAAGTTTCAGCCGGGATAATTGTTTATCGGAAAACATCTGAAGGACCAAAGTTTTTGATTTTATATCACGGTCGGGGTTATTGGAATTTTCCTAAAGGTAAAATTGAAAATGATATTCAAGAAAATGTTGAAGGTGTCTTAAGAGGCAAGGAAAAAAGTTTTCAAGCAGCGGTTCGCGAGACCAAAGAAGAAACTGGCCTTAGCCGAAATGATTTAAAATTTAACCAGTTGTTTAACAAGTCCTCTAATTTTGAATTAGAGGATAAAAAACAAGATCAATCAAATAAATATTTTAAAGTTTATGAGAAATTTGTTTTTTGGAAAAAATCAGGAAATAAAATAGAGAAAATTTTTAAAATTGTTATTCTTTATTTAGCTGAAACAAAAAAAATTGATATTTGTCTCTCTAATGAACATAGCGGCTATGGTTGGTTTACTTATAAAGAAGCGATAAAAATTTTATCTAAATATAAAGATAGCCAAAAAATTTTAAGGCAGGCTTATGAAGCTTTGGGAGAATCAAAGACATAGGCGGATGAGCGCAAACATCAATAAAAATATTCAATATATCGAAGTTTTACTTTGCTATAAATAAAATAAAGAGCGGTTTTATCCGCTCTTTATTTATTATACTTTTATTTTTTCTACAACCTTTTCAAAAATTTTTGGGTGATCAGAAGCTAATTCAGATAAAATTTTTCTATCTATAATAATATTTTTTTTCTTTAAGCCGGCGATAAGTTCTTTATAAGTTAACCCAAGGTTTCGGCTGGCAGCGTTAATTTTTGTTTGCCAAAGCCGGCGAAAATTCCGTTTCTTTTCTTTTCTTCCGTGAAAAGCGTGTACCCAAGCATGAAGAAGCGCTTCTTTAGCGGCTCGTTCTTTGGATTTGCGACCCCACTTAAAGCCCTTAGTATATTCAAGGATTTTTCTTCTTTTTTTGACTGCAACTTTCCCTCTTTTAACTCTTGGCATAATTTTATAATGATAGTAAATAAAATCGAACTATTAATATATCAAACGACCCATTATTCGCTATGAATAATTTTGAATCATTTTTGCAGTTATCTTGTTGACCTTAACAAGATTCTTTTTTCTTCTAAGTTTTCTTCTTGGTTTTTTTGCCATGAAATGGGAAACACCCATTTTCTTACGAAGAATTTTACCATTTTTTGTTATTTTAATTCTTGAACTAACGCTTTTTTTCATCTTTTTTTCTCAATTTGAATATTTAAACTTTTATTATCCGATTTTATTTCTCCTATTATTTGATAATTTTCCGGCACAAGGGCGATGAATTCTTGAAGTTTTTGTTTTGCCCAATCTTTATTGTATTTTTCTCTGCCTTTTAATCTTAAACGAACTTCAACCTTATGTCCTTTTTCTACAAATTTTTCAAGCTGTTTTAATTTTAACAAAAGATCGTGTTGAGCTGACCGGCCGCTAATTTGGATGTACTTTAATTCTTTGACCTTGCTTTGAATTTTCTGTCTTTTTAATTCTTTTTCTTTTTGGTAACGAAACTTGTCAAAACTTATAACCCTAGCAATTGGCGGCAAAGCATTTGGCACAATTTCAATTAAATCAAGATTTTTTGAAAAAGCGATTTGCAATGCCTTTTCTAACGGAAGAACTCCTAAGTTACTGCCATCCTCATCAATAACCCGAAGCTCTTTAGCTGTAATCTGATTATTTATTTTTATATTTATGCGTTGTTCCTTATGTTTAATCAATGCATTGATATTACAAGATTTTCTCTTTTGAGTCAATTTATTATAATGGACTCTATCCACACAAATTATTGAGATTGATTATAAAAAGTAAACATACTGACAGACATATAACAACTTACGGTTATCTTCTGCTAAAGATGATGTCAATAATCTTATCCGTCTTTCTTGGTGGACAATTTAAACGAACGAGCAAAGTAAAAATTGAAGATATTGAATTGCTATAAAAAATACAATAATAATCAATACCTATATGAACCTAAACAACAATCGTCTTGATTAATTTATAATTTCTAAAAGCTCAACTTCAAATATTAAGGTTGAATTTGGCGGAATCGGCCCTACCCTGTTTTCTCCATATCCAAACTCTGGAGAAATAACCAATCTTCGTTTTTCTCCGACCCTCATTCCTAAAACACCTTCATCCCAGCCCCTTATAACCTCGCCTACTCCTAAGGTAAACGGAAAAGGTACCTGTCTGTCTAAACTTGAATCAAACTTTGTTCCGTCTTCTAATCTTCCTGTGTAATGAACACTGACCCTATTTCCAGCTTGGGCCCGTTCTCCCTGCCCTTCTTGTAAAATTTCAATTTGTAAACCTTGTTCCATATTTTGATTTTGATTATTATCCGGCTGAATATTTTGATTTATCGTATTCCTTAAAAATAACAATAAAAAGTAAAGACCGACCAGAACAATAAGCGGAATAATAATTGTTAAAATTGTTTTTTTCATAATTTTAATTATATAAAATAAAACGGATTCAATCAATAACACATCCAACATCATAAAATGACACCGAAGGGGCATTGGTTCTGCAAGATAAAAAGACACCAAAACTTAAAGAGTAAAATAGAAACATAAAATATAACAAACTTAATCAATGAAAAATCACCAAAAATAAATCCGTAAACAAAACAAATTAAACTCCGTTAATAATCAAACCGCAACAATAACCAGTCGCCAATATAATAAACCAAGGTTATGGTTAAAATGCCGCCAATAATCGCTGTTATTGATTGAGTGCCAGAATATAAACCCACCATTAACCCAAGAGTGGTGATAATTCCGGAAGTTGAACCAAAAAAAACTTATTTTCAATGAATGTTTCATTTCTATCAATTATATCAATCATATCAAATAAAGCCCGAGAGAAAAACTTTTTTAAAACCAATTTTTAGGAATCTTATAACGAACCGTGGGTTCGATATATCAAGGCTTCGCTTTAATATATCCAAGATTTTTTAAATTCGTAATAGTCTGGGAATATTTCCCCCAGTCTTTTGCCAATTCTTTCAAGAAGTCAAAATTTATTTTTTGATCGGATAATAATTTTAAATCCTTGATATCTTTTTCACGAAGCATTTTTGCTTTATGAACAATGAGTTCCTCTACTGGTTCCACGAAAAGATTAATTCCGTGATATTTTTTAGTTACTCGCTTCTGAAAAACCTTATAGATTGTTCCGTTATTCATTCTCCTTGCGGGAAAACCGCTGCTCACCTCAATTTTCAGGTTATTGAAAACAGTTTCGAACCCGCGATCATTGACAAAGAAATTATATTTTTTAAATCGTCGTTTTTGAACTTGGCAACCAAGTTTTTTGGCAAAAACATTGATATCTTTTGGGGAAACTAAAATATCAACATCTTCGCCAGCCTGTCTTTTTCCATTGGTGTATATCTCCACAGCAAACCCAGCCATAAAACACCACTCCAGCCCTGAAAGTTTTTTTATCAATTTCGAAAGAGAATTTTTATCCATTACTAAATTTTAGATCATTTACCCTTAAAATAAAAATTTCTTTTATGTTGCCTTTTTTGTAAAAATCCAAATATAAGTTAATTTTACCTATAAATTCGCTTAAAAAATGGGTGCTTGGTCTAGCGCATAAAACAACTTAGCAACTTCCCAGCTTGCTGTTTTAACACTCGCGCCTCTTGAAAAACTAAAAACCCCTCTACAGCGGAGGGGTTTTTATAATTGCAATTTTATTATTCGCGCGTAACATTGATAGCTCGTGGTCCTTTTTCAGATTCTTCCACGTCAAAGCTTATCTTATCACCAACAGCTAATTGAGAATACTCAACGCCGCTCAATGAAGTAGCATGAAAAAAAATATCTTTTCCGCTTTCCTCGGGAGTGATAAAGCCGAAATTTTTTTCTGCAATTAAAGTCTTGATTGTTCCCTTCATAAATGTAATTAAATAAATATAAAATCAATAACAGTAAAATCCGACTAATATTTTTACTGATGATTCTTAGAGCAAATTAAAGATTCAATATATAAAACTTCAATTCACTATAAATAAATTTATATCTTATTAATAACCAAAAGTCAATACACTTATAACCACACTGCTGTCTCAAAGCCATACCCCCCAGAATAATAATTAAGGAACCAAATCTGCTTTTCATCTCTTTTTATATCCCCCTAATTCTGATTTAAGCTTATTGACCCCTTCCTTTAACTCTATCATCCGCAACTCTCATCTAATAACTATATCATAAAGCTCCTGTAATTCTCTAAATTTCTCCTTTAACCCACTTTCCAGTCTTTTTAATTCGATTATATTTTTTTCAGTAAATAAAACCAACAAGGTATTACCCTGATTATCTTTGATGGAATAAATTTTGACTTCATTTGCGATTTGATTTTCTTCTTATTAACACTTCGATCTT
>JAHXGO010000003.1 GCA_019923695.1 Candidatus Liptonbacteria bacterium | reverse complement strand
GGAATCGAACCCGTGTACTCTGATTGGCAACCAGATGCACTACCACTGTGCTACACCCGCGTTCATATAAACTGTCTATAACAAAGCGAAGTTTTGATATATTGAGCAATATACCATTCATAATAACAAATCAAAGATTTAATATATAAATGGCGCATTGTTTAATACATTGAATATCCTATTTATTGTAAAAGTCCAATCTAAACAAATGTTTTGTCTATCGTCTTTTAACGGAATTTTTTAAAATTATCATCCTTCTTAAATGTATATTTTTTAAAGCAATTAGGCAAATTTATTTATTTCATTAGAAAGATAAAGGAAAATCCTCTTTATGGAGATTATAGAGACTATTCGCGCTTTATAGCGCGCAGAACATTTAACATATCAAGGTTTTTTTTGTTATAGTGAGTAGTATACTGTTTAATATGCATATCTTGCTCAATGTTAGAATATTTAATAGAATTATTAAATAAAATAAATGTTTTTTAATTTTAGAATTAATAGGTTATTCTCCGGCTGGGGGTCGTTTTTCAGTCGTAGAAATAAAAATATTTTTGTTGCCGTTTTTTTAATTATATTTTTAATAGTTGCGGCTGTTTTTTTATTGTTGCAAGCTAAAACAGAGGAAGACTTACCTGATTCTTTTCTTGAAGCTAATGCGGCTGCTTCTCAAATTTCGAGGTTTATTACTAATTCTACTAATGAATCAGTAAAAAAACTTGAAGAAATAAATTTGGAACATAAGGCCGGCAATTATGAAAAAGCTTTTTATATGACGATCGAGGAAATTAAAAAAAATAACCAAGTACGAGAGCAGGCCCTTCTTCTTTCGAATGAGCTTCAAAAAATGGCGGCCAGCGCAAAAGATATTAAGTCCCCCAAAGCCCAACAATTGATTATACAGGCGATTTCAAGCGAGATTGCTTTAGTTACTCATCTTTTAATTTATAACGAATATTGGAATCTTCTTTTAGAAAACCTAAAAAATAAATTTTTGGGTTTAAGCCCGGAGTTTTCTGAAGTAAAAACAAGCGAATTAATAGAAAAAATTAACAACGAAGTGGTGACTATTAACGAACTTAATCGGAAATATCACACTTTAATAGAAGAGTTTAAAAGAGCCATTTAAAAGGCCATAGTTGATTTTGTTGTCGAATGGTTTTTTGATATAAATAACATTTTCGGGCTTTAGATTTGGGTAGAGTTTTTGGGTAATTCCGGGAATCTTCTGATTTTAGTCGTGGAGAGTGTCATAATATGTGAATGACTTATCGGTCAAAATTCGAGTTGTTGGTCGGGCCGCTGGGAATCGAACCCAGTCTATCTGCTCCCAAAGCAGACGTACCACCATCATACGCCGGCCCGATAAAATTTCTAATTTATATTATTTTTCTTTATTATCGAAAATTACTTGTCCGCTTGATTTGCTTAATATCCCCACGAGGAGTCGAACCTCGATCTACTCCTTAGAAGGGAGTCGTTCTGTCCATTGAACTATGGGGACGCTAAGTAAATTGGATTTGGGAAATGAACGTCGCAGTTTTATTTACCTCATACTAAAATAATTTATTTTAATATAAGACTCGTTATCCGCTGGGAATGAGCTTGTCTTTAGCGGAAGCTACGAGAATTAAAACATTTAAATTTTAGCAGATTTCAATTCATTGACGCAAGAATCAACGACAAAGGCGATACTAAGAAGTTCAAATGATTTTATTATTTTTTACATTTTATTATATCCCCTCGGCAGGAATCGAACCTGCATTTAGAACTTAGGAGATTCCCGTTCTATCCATTGAACTACGAGGGGTTGTTAATTTTATTATCTGATCTGCAATAATCATTTTTTAGGAAGTAAATATGGGGGAATTTAAATTATGGGATTTTTAAAAAAACCTGAATAAGTGTATAATATCTAAGATTAATTTTAAAGAGCGTTAGTATTTTTATCTCTTATTTAGAAAGTTATTGTAATTTTAGGGAGGGTGATATAAGATAAATTTTAATTATGCCTAGGTAGCTCAGTGGTAGAGCGCTTGCCTGAAGAGCAAGGCGTCCGGTGTTCGATTCACCGCCTAGGCACAAATTAACATAAATTTAGATTGAAGGTAAAATATTATTCTATGGAAGTTAAAGAGTTTTTGTCAGAACAACGAAAAGAGTGGAATGAGTTTATTGCCGCAAACTCTCTTTTTAATGTTTTACAATCCTGGGAATGGGGAGAGATTAAAAAAGGTAAAAACTGGGAAGCTTTACGGTTGGGGGTTTATCGCGAAAACAAACAAGTTGCCGCTGCTCAAATTTTAATCAAAAAATTGCCCTTTAACTTCAGAATTCTTTATTCGCCTTATGGGCCGGTTATTAATTGGGAGGGTTCCCAGTCTGATACTGGAGAGATTTTAAAAAGTATTAAAGAATATCTTGTTAAAATTTCTAAAAATAAGCGTTTTTTATTTTGGAAAATTGAACCGACAATTAAAAAAGATGAAGCTGATAAGCTTAATTTACCTGATGTATTGAATAAAATTGGTTTTAAAAAAAATAACAAATCAATTCAACCCGGGAATACTTCAATTGTTGATTTAACAAGAAGCGAAGAGGATATTTTAAAATCTTTTGATAAAGACACTCGTTATTCAATTAAGCGGGCTGAACGAGAAAATACAGAAATAAAAAAAATCATCAGTCTATCGGATATTGATTCTCTTAAGAGCGTCCATAATCTTTGTTTAATTACTGCTAAGCGTGGTGGGTTTATATCAAGAACTTGGAAAGAGATAGAAAAAGTATGGGAAACTATGGCGCCTGATCACGTTCGTCTTTATCAGGCGTGGTTTAAAGAAAATTTATTAGCGGGAGTTATTGTTTTGACTTTTGGAGAAAAGGGTTATCTGCTTTATGCCGGCTCAATCAGAGATAAGGAACTGAATAATAAGTTTCCGAATTATTTATTATATTGGGAAATAATTAAAGATTTAAAAAAGGAAGGTTATAAAAAACTTGACCTTTGGGGTATCGCCCCCAAAGCAATAATCAATCATCCATGGTCGAAAATTAGTCTTTTTAAAAAGGGTTTTAGAGGAGAAGAGATAGAGTATTTTGGCGCTTATGACCTTCCGTTTTCTCCTTTATATTTTTTTTATTTGATAGCGGATAATTTGAGGATGAAAATGAATAATTGTCGAAAAATTATTATAAAATTAATTTCTCGTTAAAATTTTGATATATCGAACTTTAGTTCAATATATCGAACTCGAAGTTCGCTATAATCATATGAAGTTTTTATATACATCTTTTGCGATCGCATCAAGTGTATATAAAAAGTTTATTTTGCTATATTGAACTAAATCGCTATAATATAAACTATATAAAAATATGGTGATCATAGCTTAATGGTAAAGCTCCGCTCTGTGGAAGCGGCGATACGGGTTCAATTCCCGTTGGTCACCCCAAAAATATTTATATATATTTTTTTGTAATATTTATGACTTATTTTTTATTTTTTTTTGGTTTTTTTATTCTCGTCAAGGGCGCCAATTTAATAGTTAGCGGCGCTTCTTTTTTAGCTTATAAATTAAAAATTTCTCCTTGGATAATCGGATTGACAATTGTTGGGATTGGAACTTCTATCCCTGAATTTAGTATTTCTTTTCTTGCTAATTTATTCGGTAATAATGAAATTTCTTTGGGTACTGTTATTGGAAGCAGTATTTTTAATATTTTTTTTATTTTGGGGTTAGCGGCCTTAATTTATCCTTTGCGGATGAAAAAGCTTTGGGTTAAAAGAGATATGATTTTGCATGTTTTTTCTATTGTAATAGTGTCGGCTTTTGCCTTGTTACCCTTTTCTAATCTGGAGATAAATAGATTTGAAGGTTTTTTATTGCTTGTTATTTTCGCTTTTTGGTTATACTCGGTTTTAAAAGAGCCGGATAGCCCTGAAGACGAAGATAGTTTTCCGGCGGCGCTTTTTACACTACCTGTCGCCATTTTAATTATTTTAGCCGGATTAATAGGCGTTATTTTTGGAGGTAAATGGGTTGTTGAAGGAACTATGGTTTTTGCCGATTTGTTTGGAATTAGTGAATCGCTAATTGCTTTGACTTTAATAGGATTAAGCACTTCTTTACCGGAGCTTGCTGTTTCTGTTACTGCCGCTTTTCGAAAAGAAGCTGGAATCGCAGTCGGAAATATCATTGGTTCTAATATCGTTAATTTTTTGATGATTTTAGGAGCAAGCGCCATTATTAAACCTATCAGCAATATACCGGCCTTTTTTTACGCGGATATTTTAATAGCGATTTTATCAGCCTTGTTCCTTATAATTTTTATGTTTATCGGTAAAAAATTTGTTTTAGAAAGATGGCAGGGGGCTATGTTTATTATTTTTTATTTTTTATATATCATTTATTTATTGAACAGAGGTTAATTGAAAAATGTTGGACAAAAAACTTAATTTTTTAATAAAAAAAGAAAAAGAGCGTCAAAAAAAAGAAATAAATCTTATTGCTTCTGAAAATTTTGTTTCCCGGGAAATTTTGGAAATTTTAGGCTCCCCTTTGGTTAATAAATATTCCGAGGGGTATCCCGGAAGACGTTATTATCCCGGAAATCAATATTATGACGAGATTGAAAAACTAGCCCAACATTACGCCTTAAAAGTTTTTAATCTTAGCCCTAATAAATGGCATGTTAATGTTCAGCCGTATTCTGGCTCTTCGGCAAACTTTGCCGCTTATTCGGCTTTAACTACACCCAAAGATAAAATTTTAGGGATGAAGCTCTCTAGTGGCGGCCATCTTACTCATGGTCATCCCGTTTCTTTAGTTTCCAGATTTTTTAAATTTATTCAGTATGGCACTGATAAAAATGGATTACTGGATTTTAATGAGATTCAAAGCTTAGCTCAAAAATTTAGGCCTAAAATTATTGTTTCAGGCGCGACCGCTTATTCTCGGGAAATAAAATTTAAAAAATTTGGCGAAATAGCCAAATCTGTTGGCGCTTATCATTTGGTTGATATTTCTCATATCGCCGGTTTGGTTAGCGCTAAATTGCATCAATCTCCGTTTCCTTACGCCGATGTGGTCACAACAACAACTCATAAAACTTTAAGGGGTCCAAGAAGCGCGGTTATTTTTTGTAAAAAAGAATTTGCTAACTTGATTGATAAGGCGGTTTTTCCCGGCCTTCAGGGAGGGCCGCATAACAATGTAACCGCTGCTAAAGCGCAAGCTTTTTACGAAGCTCTCAAACCGTCTTTTAAAAAATATCAAAAACAGATTGTTAAGAATGCTAAAGTTTTAGCTGATTCTTTAAAAAGTCTTGGATTTAATCTTATTACGGGCGGGACAGATAATCATTTGATTCTTATCGACATTAAGTCATCTTTCGGTCATAAAAATTCTCATATTAATGGATTAATCGCTGAAAAACTTTTGGAAAAAAATGGCATTACTGCTAACCGAAACAGTGTTCCGGGAGACACTTCTCCTTTTAATCCTTCGGGGATAAGAATTGGCGTTCCGGCGGTGACAACTCAAGGGATGAAAGAAAACGATATGAAAAAAATCGCGAAAAGAATTTATACCATACTTTCTGATGTTAAAAATTGACGGCCTACAAATTGCTGCCGAGATTTTAGAAAAACTTAAAACAAGAAAAAAGCCCTCAAAGTTTTTTGCCGCTTTTTTAATTGGCAGTGACGCGTCGTCAGTTCATTTTTTGGAGCAAAAAAAACGGATTGCTGAAAAATTAAAAATAGATTTTAGGATTTATAAATTTTCTTTTGATTTACAATCAAAGGGCGGCCTCAATAATGATTTTTTTCGGCGGGAAATCGGAAAAATAGTCAGACACAAAACTTGCGGCGCCGCCATTATTCAATTACCCTTACCTTCGCGCTTAAATCGTCATTATCTTTTAAATGTTTTGCCCGTAGAAAAAGATGTGGATGTTTTGGGAGAAAGGGCTTTGGGCGCTTTTTATACCGGTAGAAGTCGAATTTTGCCGCCGTCAGTTGGTGTGGTTAAAGAAATAATTAAATTTGTTGTTGCTGGGGAGACAAATAAGCAAGATAATAATGGCGATGATATTGTAAACAATTTTTTAAGTACTAAAAAAGTTGCCGTAGTCGGGCTAGGTTTTTTAATTGGTAAACCAGTAGTTAATTGGTTGATTGCTAAATGTCCTGAAATTTTTCTTTTGGATAAAGGCGGAGATTTTAATATTTTAAAGGAGGCTGATTTAGTTATTTCAGGCGTTGGGAAATCAGGATTAATTAAGCAGGAAATATTAAAAAATGGCGCTGGAATTATTGATTTTGGTTATTCAGTAGACGAAGGCGGTAAAATTTCCGGAGACTTTAATTTATCTCAAATTAAAAATTTACAACCAAAGAATGACTTAAATTTTTGGACTCCTGTTCCCGGAGGCACCGGCCCAATTTTAGTTGCTAAGATATTCGAGAATTTTTTTGATTTAAACGACTGATTAATCTAATTCTTTTTTCGCTTCTTTGTAGATTTTGTCTAAATGGTTTTTTATTTTTTCCATTAAGTCCGTATTTTCTTCTAAAAATTTTACTACTGTGTCAAAACCCACTCCTATTTTTTTGTCTTCAAAAGAATAAGTATTTCCTGTTTTTGAGACTGCTCCGCATTTGACGGCTGAAGTAAGTATGTCTCCGGCATAAGAAATTCCTTTGCCGTAAATAATATCAAACTCCACTACTTTAAAAGGAGGGGCTACTTTATTTTTTACTACTTTAGCCCGGGTTCGATTACCCACAACTTCCTCTCCTTTTTTAATTTGGGCAATGCGGCGTAAATCAATTCTTACCGAAGAATAAAATTTTAAAGCTCTGCCTCCGGGGGTGGTTGTCGGTTCTCCGTATCCCATCATTCCAATTTTTTCTCTTAATTGGTTGATAAAAATAATTAAAGTTTTTGTCTTATCCGCCAAGGCCGTTATTTTTCTCATTGCTTGACTGATTAGTCTTGCCTGAAGCCCGATAAACTGGGCTCCCATTTCTCCTTCAATTTCCGCCCGGGGCGTTAAAGCCGCGACTGAATCGACAATGATAACTCCAATCATTCCGGAGCGGACTAAACTTTCCATAATATTTAATGCTTCTTCTCCGTCGTTTGGTTGAGAAATTAAAAGCTCTGATATTTTCACTCCTATTTTTTTAGCGTATTCAGGGTCTAAAGCATGCTCCGCGTCAATAAAAGCCGCCCTATACCCCCTTTTTTGAGCTTCAGCGATTATGTGAAGTCCTAAAGTGCTTTTTCCAGACATTTCTGGACCAAAAATTTCAACTATCCTTCCTTGAGGAAGGCCATTGACTCCCAAGGCCACGTCCAAAGAAAACGAACCAGTGGATATAGCGGGGACATTTGCTATTTTTTCTTCTCCCAGCTTCATTATTGATTCTTCGCCGTATTTTTCATTAATTGATTCTATTAAAGAATCCAATTCATCGGTTTGTTTGTGGCCGAAGGCAGATTCTTCTTTGATTTTTTTCTCTTTTTTCATAACAAGATGAAATTGTAATATATTAATTTATAGTTTGCTATAGCGAGCGGTAGGTTGTTTGATATATCGAATTTATGGTTCGCTGTAGAAAACTTGTCTTATAATTTTTGTTTCTCGACCAAGAAACCTTTTTGCTTTTATTTCAAAAGTATTTAATCCTTTTTGGAGTATAACTTCTTTTTCAAATTCTCCTTCCGGGCTGATAAAAATATTTTCTTCATTTATAGATAAAGAGTCTCGCGGGTTAATTAACCCTTGAATAGTTAAAATTTGAGAATTGGTTGAAGTAATATTTTCTTCCAAATTTATTTTTATTCTTGGAGCGCCGAAAAAATGATTTATCCATAAAAATCCCAAAAAACCGAGGATTAAAATTATGGCTATTTTTTGCCAACTGATTTTTGTTTTTTTAAAGGCGTATCTGTTTATCGGTAGAATATCGTTTTTGTCAGGTCGTTTAGAGGCGAGTTCTTTGTAGGCCTTTAGGAGAATCTCCGGGTCTTCATTTAATACTTTTGCGATTTTTAGAAGGTATCCTCTTACATAAGGCGAAGACGGAAGTTTGTCTAAATCGTTTTCTAAAAGAGCGGTTGCGTATCTTTTCGGTATATTGGTGTTTATCAAAAGTCTTTCTAAAGTAAACCCCTTTTCTTTCATTAAGTTGTCCAATATTTCACTTAAATTTAATTTATCCATTATTGATTTTATCTAAATAAATTTCTCTTGGTTTTGCGCCGTCTGCCGGACCGATAAATCCTCTTGCTTCCATTATATCAAGAAGCCGGGCCGCTCGGGCATAACCGAGTTTTAATCTTCTTTGGAGTAGGGAAGCCGAGGCTTTTTTTGCTTCAACTATTATTTTTATCGCTTCAAAATAAAGTTCGTCTTCTTCTCCGGTCATCAAAAAATCTTCAGTCAGCGGCATTATTTCTTCCAATTCCATTTTTTCCGGCAAATCGTTATTTTTTACGATAAATTCAGTAATTGATTTTATTTCTTCTTCCGAAACATAGGCGCCTTGAATTCTTCTTGGTTTTGAAAATTGAGATGATAAGAAAAGCATGTCTCCGCCTCCTAAAAGTTTTTCCGCTCCAGCCATATCTAAAATTGTTCGAGAATCAACCTGACTGGCGACCTGCAAAGCCATTCTAGTTGTGATGTTGGCTTTAATTAAACCGGTGATGACTTCAACTGAAGGCCTTTGAGTTGAAACAATTAAATGAATTCCAGTAGCTCTTGCCATTTGTGTCAGCCTAACAATACTTCCTTCAACTTCTCGTCCGTAAGCGGCCATTAAATCAGCCATTTCATCAATAATAATGATAAGATAAGGCATAGGGTTTTCTTTGTGTTCGTTGTTATAACCCGAAATATCTCGGCGGCCGGCCTTTAGTAAGGTTTCATATCTTGTTTCCATTTCTTGGATAGCGAATTTTAAGGCGCCGATGGCTTTTTTACCTTCAATTATCACCGGGGTTATTAAATGAGGGAGACCTTCATAAATTGATAATTCCACTCTTTTTGGATCAATAAGAATTAATTGCAAAACATCGGGTGAGTTTTTATAAAGCAAAGAAATTAAAAGCGAGTGGAGAGCGATTGATTTTCCGGAACCAGTACTGCCGCAAATTAATAAATGCGGCATTTTATCAATATTGGCGAATATTGGTTCTCCGTTGATATCTCTTCCTAAGGCGAAAGCTAAAGAACCGGAAGTTAAAAATTCCGGATAAGCCATTAAACTGCCTAATCTAACTAATGCCGCTGTTTTGTTCGGTACTTCAATCCCTACTAATGATTTTCCTGGAATCGGCGCTTCAATCCTTAAAGGATGAGCGGCTAAAGCCAGAGCCAAATCTTGATTTAGGGCAGTTATTCTTGAAAGCTTCATTCCTTCGGCTGGTTTAAGCGTATAACGAGTTATTTTTGGGCCGATTGTTATTTCTCCCATTTCTACCGGAATACCAAAACCCTCCAGTGTCCTTTTTATTATATTTGCGTTTGCCCTTAAATCTCCGACGGTCGGTTTTTCAATACCTGTTCTTAAAAGTTCTATTGGTGGAGGAATATAATTTTTAAAAGTTAGTTTTTTTATTGAGGGTTTCAATATTTTTTTTTCAGCTTTTTCTTCAACTGAAGCTTCTGGGGGGGGCGATTTTCCTTCAGGCGTTTGAGGTGATAAAGACGGCTCTATTATTTTTGGAACAGATTCTTGTTTTTGCTCTGAAATTATTTCTTTTGTTTTTGAAAATTTTATGGCTGAAAGAAATTTTATAAAAGAAGGAGGTCTTAAGGGGATATTAAAAGTAATAATGAATCCGATAAGCATTAAGGCGAAAGCAATGATACCCCCCGCAATTTTATCAAAAAATTTTGTAAAAATAACTGACACTCTTCCTAAAAAGCCGCCGCTTCCTGGAAAAAAAATATCTATTATTGCCAAAAAAGAAAGGACAAGAATTAAAGCCCCTAATAGTGAAAAAAGGCTTAATTCATATTTCCTGTTTAAAAGCATTATTAGACCCATTAAAACTAAAATTGATATTAAGAGATAGTATCCCCAGCCGATAAATTCGATTAAATTTAAATGAATTACCCTTCCGATAATTCCCGCCATATTAAAGGAAGCAAAAACTAAAATCATCGCTGTAGTGACAAGAATTATTCCACCAATTGATTTTTTCGCTTCGGGATGAAGAGAAAACAAAACTTCTTTTTTGTTCCCTTCGTTATTTTTTTTATGGTTATATTTTTTAGACATTTTATATTTATTATAGCCAGCAGTAGATCGCTTGACATATTGGGTTTTAGGTCCACCATAGCAAGCGATAGACTGTTCAATATGTTGAGTATTTTGCTTATTATTATAGCAAGTTTTAGTTTAATATATCAAAGCATTATTTATTATTTACAAACTGGAATTTTTTCTTGCTACAAGATAAATAATTATTGTACAATCACTGAATAGTTATGAATAGTTTTTTTAATACTCATTCAGGAGAAAAACTGGATTTAAAAGGATTAGCCAAAGAACTTCTTTTTTTTATTAACGAAGATGTTCTTGCGTCTTATAAAATTACGGTTGGCACTGATTCTTCCGCGGGAATTATCACCGGCGATTTTACGGATTTTATAACGGCTGTAGTTATTCATCGAAAAGGCAAAGGCGGCCGTTATTTTTGGCGTCGTAAAAGTTTGGGTAAATTTTATACCTTGCGTGACCGCATTCTTAATGAAGCTTTGCTTTCAATTGAAACAGCTAAAGATTTAGTTGTGGCTTTTTACGGCCAAAGAGCGACCCTTGACCAAAAAATGACTGTTAATCAAAGGACAATTTGTGATTCTAATATTTTTGCTTCTGATTTTAATGAAGGTTTTAGTTGGAACTTTGAGATTCATGTTGATATTGGTCAAAACGGAGAAACAAAAAATATGATTTCGGAAATTGTCGGTATAGTAAAAGCAAATAACTTTGATGTTTGTGTTAAACCTTACAGTTATGCCGCTTCTAAAGTGGCTGACCGCTACAGTTAAGTTGTTAAATAATTAATATCAAAATGAATCCTAATTTTTTTGTTTTAGACATTGAAACCAAAAACACTTTTTTTGATGTTGGCGGAGAAAAAAATATAAAACATTTAGATCTTTCTTTGGCTTGCGTTTATTCTTACGCCTCTGACAAATTTTTAAGTTTTTGGGAAAATGAAATTTCTGATTTAGGAGATTTACTTAAAAAAAGTTCTTTAATCGTCGGTTTTGGCATCAACCGTTTTGATTTGCCGGTTTTGGAAAAATATTTCAAATTCAATTTAAAATCTTTAAGAAGAATAGACCTTTTAGATGAAATTGAAATGACTTTGGGTCGGCGTTGGAGTCTGGATTCTTTGGCGAGGGCGAATTTAGGAGTTGGCAAAACACATCACAGCGGTCTTGAAGCTATAAGACTTTGGAATGAAAAAAAACTTGGAGAACTTGAAGAATATTGTCTTAATGATGTCAAAATAACCCGGGATATTTTTGAATTGGCTAAACTTCGCGGTTATCTTTATTTGCCGGAAAATTTTTCCACTCATTTAAGTAAAATAGAACTTGATTTTACTAATGTGATAACAGAAGCTTCAAATGAAAAAACTTTATTTTGATTTTGCCGCCACAACACCTCTTAGCCCTTTGGTCAGAGAAGCGATGGAGCCTTATTTTTTGGAAAAGTTTGGGAATCCCGGCTCTCTTCACAGTTTTGGACAAGAAGCTTTAAAGGCGGTTGATGAAAGTCGTCAAACTTTTGCTAGAATTTTTGGTTTTTCCGAAAGAGATGGTTTTAGACAGATTATTTTTACTGGGTCTGCCACTGAAGCAAATAATTTAATTCTTCGCGGAGCAGTTAATTTTTTTACGACTGTAAAGCGGCCTCATCGTTGTCTTGCGGGTTTTTCGCCGCCCCGTTTAATTATTTCTTCAATAGAACATGATTCTGTTTTTGAAACCGCGAAAGATCTTGAAAAAAAAGGAATAGAAGTTGTTATTATTCCAGTTAATAAAAAAGGATTTGTTGATTTGAAGAAAATAAAAGAAAGTTTAAATGAACAAACTGTTTTGGTTTCAATTATTTTTGGTAGCAATGAAATCGGCTCGATTCAGCCAATCTCTGAAATAGCAAAAATTATCCGAGAGTTTCGAAATCTAAAAAAAACCCCGAATTCCAAAGATTTAATAAACTTATATCCGCTTTTTCATACGGATTCTGTTCAAAGTTTTCAATATTTTGATTGTTCTTTAGAAGAGCTGGGGTTGGACTTGGCAACTTTTTCTTCTCATAAAATTTATGGTCCAAAAGGCATCGGCGCTTTTTGTCTTAAAAATTCTGATTTAAATAAAATTTTTGAGCCGGCAATAACTGGTGGCGGTCAGGAATTTGGCTTGCGTTCTGGAACGGAAAATGTGGCGTCAATTGTCGGGTTCGCCAAAGCCGTCGAAGAAACAGTTCGCTTAAGAGACAAAGAAAGAAAAAGAATCTACGACCTTAAATATTATTTTTGGAAAAAAATAAAAGAAAAACTTACTTTTATTAAATTAAATGCTGAAGAGGATATTAATTTAGAATCAATTAAAAAATATGATTTTTTACCGCATATTTTGAATATCTGCTTTACCGGTTATCCGGCTGATGAGTTGATTATAAAATTGGATTTAGACGGATTAGCGGTTTCAGCCGGTTCTGCTTGTTCAGCCAGGAGTCTTAAACCCTCTCGCGTTCTTTTAGGTTTAGGCCTTAGCGAAAAACAAGCTCTTTCCAGTTTGCGGTTTAGTTTTGGAAGACAAACTGATAAAAATCAAATTGAAAAAGCTATAAAAATAATTACCAGAACTTTTAAACCAAACTCACCTCGTTAAATATTTACTATTTGGTTTTACAATATCTTTTTTTAATTATTACTGCTGAAACGCGGCGTTAAGATTAGCGCGCGCTTTTTCCATTGCGGCTTTGAAATCAGCAATGGCTTTGTCTACTTCTGCTTTTCTTGCGGCGCGAACTGGTTCAAGTGAGTCTTTTAATTTTTCAATCGCTTGTTTATCGCTTTCAAACTTATTCTGGGCTGCTTTCATATCGATTCGAAATGCTTCGCGAACGGTTTTTGAGTCAATACCCGCGGCGCAATCAGTTTTTGCCTTTGTAATGGCTGCGGTTCTTGCGTTTTTAAACGCGTTTATTGCTGTATCAGTTGCTGATTTTCGTGAGGCAATCACTTGATCGCTTTTTTGTTTAAGCGCGCTTATTGCTGTATCAACTGCTGATTTTCGCGCGCTTACCGCTGTTTCAACTGCTGTCTTAAAAATTACAACAGCCTGTCTTTGCGCATCAGTAGTTGCTCGCGCTTCTAATTTGGCATAATGTTCATCGTGATTTGCATCTCGTCGAGTTCGATTTTCCGATCGCCGCGCATCTCGTGTGTTTCTTCGTTCTGTAAGATTATTCGATCGTTGTTGACGCTTTGTTTGCAATCTTGCTTCTCTATTAGCGATTCGCTGATCAATCCGCGAAGTAATTTCATCAACCCTTGCACAGAATCCTCGTGTAGTCGGAGTTTCTCGGGCAAAAAGCAAGGCAGGTGAAAGAAGGTTTATTATTATTGCCGTTCCGAGAATACCAGTAAAGATTTTTTTAGAATTCATTTTCATTATAGGATTGACCAAAATCACTAATTGCTTGACTGTCGGCGACAATTAATTCGGTATCTTTGACTGCATCATCAAAAAGCGCTTGATCGTCAGAAACACCGGTAAGGATTGCGTTTATTGCGTCATTAATGTTGCCCGTGGCAGGTTGTGTAATTGCAATCGGCAATTCTTGCGATACAACAATCGGCGCTTGCGGCTCTTCTTCGGTGGTTGGCGCAGGTATTTTTGTCCAAAATTGATTGAAGTTGATTATAACAAAAATCGCTATTGCAATAACCCCAACTGGCACCCAGACTTTCCAATTTATAGTCATAAAATCGTAAATTTTGGTTATTGTTTTGTTTAAAGAGGGTCGACTCCACACCTCTTTTATAAATTATATCGAAAAAAACTTATTTTGGGAAGTGTAAATTTTATCCAACACCTATAAAGTTTTTTGATATTATCAAAGATTAATAATATTATTCAAAGCTTTTTTGAAATTCAAAACAGAGTGTGGTTATACAGAGAAAATAATTATATAAATTCAGATTTTACGGATTGCAGTGCCCGCAATATTTTGGATCTGCGAGGTCACCGTATTTTGTGACAGGTTTTTGGGTTGAGAAACCACACTTTTCACAATGATATATGTCATAAATTGGCAAATCGGTGGGAATCTTACATAAAGAGCACGGCAAACCTTTTTCAAAATCAACAGCAACAAATCCTGGCGTTTTACATTCTGGGCAAACTGATTGAATATTTTTAAGCAAATCTATTGTCGCTTTTTCTATAGCTTTCATTCGAATTGGATTTTTATGCGCGCGCATATCAGTTTCAATAAAAATCTTTTTTACGAAAGGATAAGAGAACATTTTTTTTGCTTGATAGGAAAGTTCTTCTAATGTAAGAATGTTTTTATATATTCCAAATCGAATATTCTCTCCAAAACGCAAAATGATTCCAGTTTCGGGGAAGTTATGTTTAGTAGCAAAATTTATGACCTCTGCAATATTTGTTGCATATTCTCCATTCATATTTGTTTCTGATGCGCGATGATGTCCTTTAATTTCGAGCCCATGCTTTTTATCAATAAAAAGAACAAGCTCTAAACTTGATTGTATAAACGGGACGGAAGGATGAGGACTAAAACTTCCCTCGCTTGCTATTGCCAAATCAGTCTTGGTCAACTCCATAGCCGCATATGCTTTTTTTCTTGCCGTCTCCAGTTGATCGTCTATCCTTTTAATTTCTCTGGTAAAAGTCCCAAATTTATCGGTGTTAAGACCATCAGCAACAACAGTCGTAACGCCGAGTTGTTGTTCAAGCAACGGAGCAATAACATGCTCTTTTTTGTGCATTGTGGCGATAACAATTTTTCTTCCCGCAAAAAGTTTTTTGTTAGTCATAGGATATTTATTTCAAAAATTTTTCCATTGAAACACTTAATGCCTTGGCAATTTTGGCAACAGTTTGGATACTTGGTTTAAAACAACATTACTCTTAATTTTGGTAAGGGGAGTGTGTTTTATATTGGATTTTTTCATCAAATCATTTTGGGTTGTTCCAAACTTATTGTGTGTCTTTTTAATATTCTCACTAATCGTTATCATAGTCTCAATATTTTAATATCACTGCTTGTATTATACTGATTTGTAGGAAATCGGAGTGTTGTTTACACTTTTAATCCTTTTGAGACAAGGTGTAAGCAATATGACAATTATGAAGTTGGGTCGGGATAACAAGCTCGACCAAGAGTTTATTTGTATCAAGACTTCGATAACTAACAGTAAGGCAGAAAGAGTAATTAGAACTTGGCTGGATAAGCGGTGCAAGGTGGTGTAATTAGCACTATGCTATAGCATAGTGCTACAACCTTGTTAAACCGGCCAGAGGAAAAACTAATCAATTATTTTTATCCCAAAGAACTGTAAACAACGCAACTATTTCTTATAACTGATTATAGCACTATGATGGCAAAATTATTTTAACTCTTTCAGCTCCGAAAAGAAAAGTCCGTCCTCCAGAGGCGGGTAAACTTTTGGCCTTGATTTCATTCCCGTCTGTGTTGAGGCTTTGGCGGGCAGGTAAAACGGTTTGTCATGCCGGAGGCAGATTCGTCTATGGCGGAAAATTTCCCTAAAAAACGCCTACCTGCCGCAGGCAGGGCTGGCGAGCCCGCGCCCGCCTGCCAGTCGCTATCGCTCCAGGCGATTGCGGGCAGGTAGCGGGCGAGCCAATGACTTCATTTCCTAACTGGCGGAGAGGGTGGGATTTGAACCCACGATACCTTGCGGTATGCCGCCTTTCCAAGGCGGTGCACTAGACCACTATGCGACCTCTCCATATTCCGTATATAAATTTAATTTTAATTATTAAATTTTATACGGAAACTCTTAATACTTTTTTAAATTTTCCAAAAATCAGCGTATTTTCCAATTAAAGGCAATGGTTTTGTCTTTTCGGTTAAAACATTAATTATCCCTATAATGGCAAAAACAAAAAAAGTAAAAAAAGCAACAAGTCCCACAATCCAGCCGATAATGGGAATTATTAATATGGCCCCAGCAATCAAGTTGGCAATAAATAAAGTTATACCTTGTTTAATGTGAAATTTTATAAACGGGTTACTTTTCTCAACAAAAAAAGGTATCAAAAAAAGAATCCCAATATAACTTAATAAAGCAATTGCTTTTTTATCTTGATTTCCCTGTTTTAATTCTTCATTCATAATCTTTTTTTAAAAAACTCATAATAATCGACCTTTTTTATATTATAGTAATTTAGCTCAATATATCAAAATCTATCCTGCCATAATCTATAACCAACGGATAGTTTATGCGCCAACAGACAATCCAACAATTTTATTTTTACCTTGTTTTTTAGCTTTGTATAACGCTTTATCAACTAAACGAAATAAATCATTAAAACTTTTTGCCCGATGAGAATCTGCCACACCCCCGCTAACAGTAAAACTTAGAATTTTATTTAAATATTTAATTTTTAACTTAGCAGTTTTTTCTCTAATATCATTAGCAATTTTAAAAGCGTCGCTTGCGTTGGCGCCAACCAAACCTAAAATAATTTCATCTCCTCCCCAACGAGCCGCCAAATCAACACTCCTTATCCTTTTTAAAATCAAGCGGCTTAAAACTTTTAAACTTAAATCGCCCCCTTCATGACCATAAGTATCATTAAGTTTTTTAAAATCATCAATATCAAAAATCACTAAACTAAAACCTTTTATTACAAAAGATTTTCTTTTTTCCGAAGATTTTTTAAATAAAATAGTCTTATTAAGAAATTTTTTACTTCTTCTTTAACCCCCGATGACCATAAAGACCGGTTAGTTCATCCTTGTAAGCTAATGCTTTTAATTTTTTTATTTCCTCCGTTAGTTTTTGAATCTGTTTTTTCTCAAACATATTAATTTTTTATTTTAAATTTTCATCCCTGTTAAGGCCCTGACTCTTTCTTCAACCGGCGGATGAGTCATAAACAATCTATGAAGCCAGCTTTTCCCTTCATTCCCCCTAAAAGGATTAACTATAAAAAGATGAGCGGTTGAATCATTAGCTTTTGCTAACGAAGAAGGATGTTGTGATATTTTTTCTAAAGCTTTTGCTAGCCCGTCAGGATAACGAGTTAACAAAGCGCCAGAAGCATCAGCCAAAAACTCTCTTTTTCTAGAAATAGCAAGTTTCATCAATTGAGCAAAAATAGGCGCTAAAATCATCAACGCCAAAAAAATTATTAAAAATATAGGATGGCCGCCTTGTCTACCTCTGCCCCCAAAGCTTGAAAAAAAGAAAAAATCAGTCATCATAATTATTGTTCCAACTAAAACAACCACAATTGTCTGGAGTAACATATCGCGATTTCCAATATGAGCAAGCTCATGAGCGATAACACCCTCAAGTTCCAATTTATCTAATTTTTTAAGTAATCCTCTTGTCACGGCTATAACCGCATGTTTCGGGTTTCGACCGGTTGCAAAAGCATTCGGTTGTTCATCTTCAATAATATATATTTTAGGTAAAGGAAGACCAGCAACAGTGCAAAGATTATTCACCAAATTATAAATTTCCGGATTGTCTTTTTCTTCAACTAACCGAGCGTTGTTCATTCTTAAAATTATTTTGTCTGAATGCCAATACGAGAAAAAAACTGAAAAAAAGCTGAAAAAAACAGCCAACCACAAAATTAAGGGCTCATTATAAAAATAAGAAATAATCCAACCGAGAAAAATAACAAATATAAAAAACAATATTAGAAACCCCCAAGTTTTCCTGATGTTTGATTCAGCTTGGCTGTATAAACTCATAATTTAATTTTAACTGATTTTTATTTAATTAAAATTTTACCAAAACAGATTCTTTCGCTTTTGACGCTTCCGCTTCATCAAGTTTAAAAAACTCTTCTTTATGAAAGCCGAAAGCAGAAGCCATCATATTAATCGGGAAACTTTCAACGGCAATATTAATGTCTTTAACCGTATTATTGTAAAACCTGTTTGCCGCGTATAACTTGCTTTCAGTTTCTGAAATTCTTTGTTGAAGCTGTAAAAAATTAGCCGATGCTTTTAAGTCCGGATAAGCTTCAGCCACCGCAAAAAGCGATTTTAACGTTTGAGAAAGCATATTTTCAGCTTCTGCGTGCTCTTTTGTTGTTTTAGCTCCCATTGCAGCCACTCTTGACGCAGTCACTTTTTCCAAAACTGATTTTTCATGCGCAGCATAACCTTTAACTGCTTCAACTAAATTAATAATAACGTTGTATCTTTCTTTTAATTGAATATCAATAGCCGACCAAGCTTCTTTAACACGATTTCTAAGAGCAACTAATCGATTATAGATAAAAGCGACAAATACAATTAATAAAACTAATAAAACTAAAATAATTATAATTAAATCCATATTTTTTCTTTAAATTAAGTTCGACTTTTTTTATTTATTTAATTTTACCATAACAAACCATAAATGCAATATATCAAGCAACATTACCGCCAGCTATAAAACAGCTCATTTTTTTTGATAAAACTCAAAAGTAAATTTTTAACCATAGGAAAGCGTAGCTGCGATTTATATTGCGAAATTGCTTTAGTTTTAAGTTTTTTTATTTCAAAAGAAAGGGGAAGTTGACACCATCTTTTTTTATTATCTAACCCTAAAAGAAAGACTGGCGGAATTAAATGTTTATTTTCATATAATCCTCTAGGTTGGGGGTAACGAGGAAAATGAATAAGATATTCAAAAATTTTTCCGTTATATTTTAATTCTTTCAGAATATTTCTTACCGCCAAACTTAAAACTTTATGGTCAGAATGAGTGTCAAACGGATAAGGCGAAATAATGATTGTCGGTTTAAAACGAACTACAAGTTGAGAAATACTTTTTGAAAGATTTTGTCTATAATCTTTCAATTTGCCGTCAGGATAATTTAAAAAAACAACCTCCTTATTTTTTATTCCTAAAATTTCCACTGCTTTTAAAGTTTCTTTATATCTTTTCTTTTTTAAATTCCTTTTGTTGCCATCCGTAACAATGATAATTTTAACTAAAGCTTTATTAATTTTTGCCAAAGCTATAAATCCGCCAGCCGACAAAACTTCATCATCCGGATGAGGAGCAAAAATCAAAATCTTGTCTTTTAACAAAGGAGGTTCCATAACAGAAAAATCCAAAAAAGAAGTTTTATTTTTTTTACCGGAATAGTCTAATAAAGATATTTTCGGAACAATTAAATTAATTAAAGAATTATTCATCTATTATAATTATAATATAATAAAACCTAAAAAGGCCCCGTCCTTTAAAGATGCCTCCGGCTTACGCCAAGTGGGTGAGTTCAACTTCGACCCAAGAGCCGAAATACTATTGCCCTCCCTTTATAAATTATAAATCCGGAATCTTTTAAGAACGAGACCACATTTAGTATAACATTTTTGATTTTTTTAACAAACTTAAAAAAATGATAAAAAGCTGTTTTTAAGCCATAAATAATAGAAAGAAAAAACACTTAACTTCTAAATCCGTCCTATTCCAAAATGCCGTCCAAATTTACATCATACAAAATCGACTCACTAACCAAACGGTAACTTAATATCTCGTTTTTATTAAACCACAAAGCAATTTCTTTTTCCGATTCTTCAGCGCTTCCGGAAGCGTGAATTAAATTTCTAACTGCCCGGCCGTCGCTGTCAGCTACTTCGTAAGAATCAATAGTTAAATCACCCCTGATAGTTCCAACATCAGAGACTAAAGGCTCTGTTCCTCCGGTTATTTTTCTGATAATCGCAATCGCATTCATTCCTTCCCAAACCATAGCTATTATCGGCCCGGAAGTTAAATACTTCTTTAAATTATTTAAAACCCTGTCGCCGATTTCAATTGGGTTTTCAGAAGGAGAAATTAATCCTTTTTTCTTATAGGCCTCAATTGATTTCTCGCCCACTTTTGTTTTCCAATTCAAATCAACAAGATAATGACTTTCAATTAATTTGTTTGTCGGGATAACTATTTTTAAACCCGTTAATTTCAAGCCACTTTTTTCATAACGCTTAATAATTTCCCCGATAAGACCTCTTTGAACACCGTCTGGTTTTATAATAACTAATGTTTGCTCTTTTTTATTTATCATTTTTATTTATTATTTTTATTTATTGTTTTGATTTTTTTTACAATGCTTATACCTAATTCTTTTAATTGTTTTTCATCAACATCTGAAGGAGAGTCCATCATTAAATCCCTACCGTCGCCTGTTTTCGGAAAAGCAATAACTTCCCGAATGCTTGGTTCATTTTGCAAAATCATCGCAATCCTATCTATTCCGCAGGCAATTCCTCCATGAGGTGGGACTCCATATTTGAAAGCCTCAAACATGTGGCCGAACTTACTTTCAATGTCCGCCGGATTATTCCCTAATACTTCAAAAATAGATTTTAATAAATAAGGATTATGCGTTCTTATCGACCCACCCCCTATTTCATAACCATTTAAAACAAAATCGTACTGTTTTGCCAAAATTTGACTAGGATTTTCCTCAAAAAGCCTTTTAAAATCATGTTCGTCTTTTACTTTCGGTTGAGTAAAAGGGTGATGATTGGCCCCCCACCTTTTATCACCCTCTTTCCATTCAAACATAGGAAAATCAACAACATACAAAAAAGCTAATTCATCTGAATTGTTTTTATTTTTTCGAATATCCGGTTTATCGGTATTATACTTTTTCATTACTTCTTGATAAGACATTCTTGGAATTCTATTATTTTCATCAAGTTTAATTTCTTTGCCGGGATAAAGTTTTTTAACCAATGCGATATGAAGTTCTTCAACAAGATCCAAAATATCATTTTCTTCAACAAAGCTCATTTCAATATCAAGTTGAGTAAATTCCGGCTGACGGTCGCCGCGAGGGTCTTCATCTCTTAAACAACGGGCAATTTGAAAATATCTTTCTAAACCAGCAACCATTAAAAGTTGTTTATATTGTTGAGGAGATTGAGGTAGGCTATAAAATTTTCCGCAATGAATTCGACTTGGAACAAGATAATCTCTTGCCCCTTCAGGAGTGGATTTAGTCAGCATCGGCGTTTCAATTTCCGTAAATCCCCTTTCCGTCAAAAAATCACGCATATATTTAATTATTTGACAACGATTCCTTAAATTATCGCTCATTCTTTTTCTCCTTAAATCCAAATAACGATATTTTAATCGCAAGTCCTCGCCTATTTCCCTGCCATCAGTATCTAAAACAAAAGGCAGAGTTTGAGCTTCTGTAATCACTTCCAGTTCTTCAACACTAACTTCAATTTTTCCGGTATCAATGTTTTCGTTTATCATTGACTGCGGTCTTAAAATAACCTTACCCTTAACCCCTATAACCCATTCCAGCCGAAGTTTTTCAGCCAAACTATAATCCTTACAAGCAGGAGTAAAAACAAGCTGAATAACCCCACTCAAGTCCCGAAGGTCAATAAAAATAATTTTACCGTGATCGCGACGCCCGTTTACCCAGCCCTTTAAAGAAACTTCTTCACCTGTTTTGTTTAAAATATTTTTTATTAAAATTCGCATCATAAATTATTGTTTTTTACTAAAAATACACCTTTCGTTAAAAATTTAATCAATTTATTTTACAATCAAAAAACGACTTTAGTAAATTAATCAAACTCCACTATAAATCAATATAGCTGACTATAATTAAAACTATATCATTTTAAACGAAAAACTTCCATTGTTTTATTTTCCATTAATAATTTAACAGACCCATACTGATCTGTCCTAAAATATCTGATTTTTAATTTTTCAAGAAAATCTATAATTTCCTTTGAAGGATGACCATAAGGATTTTTCTGACCGACGCTAATTAGGGCAAAAGAAGGCGAAATCCTTTGAAGAATATTTTCATCCATTCCTGACCTTGAACCATGATGAGGCACTTTTAAAAAATCAATGTTTAAGTTGTCGTATTTATCTAAAATTTTTCTAAAGATTTTTAAACTTATATCTCCGGTAAAAAGCAGACTACCATCTTTATTTTGAAAAAGTTTAACCAAAGAATTGTCGTTAACGCTAGTTCTTTTATTCTGTCTTAAACTCTCGGATGGAGACAAAACTTCTAAATAATTACCGGCGTATTTTATTCTATCCCCTTCTTTTAAAACAATCGTTTTTGTTTCGGATATTTTAAGCTCTTTTTCCAACTCCTGATAAGCTAAAGAATCGCTTTTTTCTCCGTTATAAATAAAAACTCCCACTTCATAATTTCTTAAAATATCGATAAATCCTCCGTAATGGTCAAGATGAGGATGAGAAAGAATCGCCAAATCTATATATTTATCTGTTGGCGCCAAAGCTCTTTCCAGCCAATATGTTACATCATTAACGCGGCCGGCATCAATTAAAATATCAACACTATTTGAAAGTTTTATTAGAGAACTACTTCCTTGGCCGACATCAAAAAAATAAACTTCTGTCCCTTTGTGGTTAATAGTTAAAAAAACCGAATGCCAAACAAAAATATTAGAAAAGATAAGAAAAAATATTAATAACTCCAATTTCATAACGCAACAAAATATTAAGAATTAAACCAATTATAACCGCTAAAAAATTAGAAATAAACCCTGAAACAGCAGTTAAAAAACCAAACAACATCGTTATGGGGATAACATTTAAAATTAAAATATTCGGCAAAAAAGAAAACCAACTAAAACGTCCAAATTCCAATAAAAGCAATGGTAAAACTCCAAGTTGAGCAGATATAGTGGTTAAAAAATTTTTCTTCCATCCGAAAAATCCCTCTTCATCCCCAAATTTTAATATTTTTTTTATTTTTGGTTCAAAATAAACTATACCCAACAAAGCCAAAAAAGAAAGCTGAAAGCCCAAATCAAAAACTAAAAAATTGGGATTAAAAAGAGTCATTGAAAAAGCCGTTAAAGTAACGGAATTTCTTAAATTAGATAAACGACTCATTTGCTTAGCAGTTAAAACTAAAATACCCATAATTGCCGCTCTGACAGTCGAAGGCTCTGCTCCGGTCATTAAAACAAAACCCAAAACCGCCAGTATTGTCAAATAAAAACTTTTCCGCCGAGAAGAAAAATAAGAAAAAAGAGAAGAAACACCTAAAGTGATAATTAAAACATTATAACCGGAAAGAGCCACAATATGGATGGTTCCGGTTTCAATCAGGGCATCTTTGAAATCACTATCAAATCTTTTTGTTTCTCCAAAAAGAATGCCGTTTATCAAAGCCGCCGACGAAGAAGGAAGAACCTTGTTTAAATTACCGCTCATACTCTGCCTTAATTCATAAAGAAAAAATTTAAAATCGCTGCCGGTATTTCTTTTCACAAGCTCCATTTCCGGAAAACTTAAAATATTTTTTCCGCGTGAAGTTTTTCTAATTTCTCCATTAAAACTTAAAATATCCCCGTATTGCCAAGA
The DNA here is from genome assembly GCA_019923695.1 of Candidatus Liptonbacteria bacterium. Taxonomy (GTDB): domain Bacteria; phylum Patescibacteriota; class Minisyncoccia; order UBA6257; family Colwellbacteraceae; genus JAHXGO01. The sequence continues at coordinate 18,808 of JAHXGO010000003.1, read as the reverse complement.
CGGATAAACATTTGAATAAACTTTTATCTTCCCCTTGAAAGGAGGCTGAATTTCAATTAAAAACTCCTGATTATTTATCCCAATTTTGGGGTCATTAACAATCAATCCGTGAAAATCAATTTCTTTATTAAAAACAATATTCTCGTTTTGTAAAACAAAAAATAAATGATAATAAAAAGCGCCGATTATTATAAAAAACGCAAGACAGCCTACAGCTAAAGGACGGCCTATCATAAATCCGCTTCTTTTAAATAAACTTAAAGCCAAAAACAACAAAAAAACAACAAAAGAAACCAGTAAAATAAAAAAACCGTTAATCCTAAAACTGGCAAAAACAATTCCAACCATAAAAAATATGGCTGAATAAAAAACAATATCGTACAACCGCATTTTTTAAATTATATAAAATTTTAACTCGATATAGCGAATGATATGCTGATTAATATATCAAATTTATGGCTTGTTATAATAAAAGGAAGAATGGATACGGGTGGAATCAGGAATAGGTTTCGCTATCACTCGAAAGATGAACTGATCCTGATGGGCTACAAAGGCCTATCACTTCAAGACAAACTAGCTGAAAATAGATTGCATACTCCTGATGACGCGGAAGAGGCAGCGACTATTTTGGCTCTATGTCAAGAAGAAGGAATTAGCGTTCCATTACCTATCCTTGCTCTTCTTGAGCAAGACTGCAACCGTGGGGAGTGAGCAATCACTTCCCACAATTTTAACTTCAAAATTAGAAAAACATAATAAAGTTGAAATCCTAAAAATAATCTTTTTATTTTAATAGCTCAATGGAGTGATCCATTGAACTATTAAAATTCAACTCGACCAGTCAGTATGCTACAATAAATAAATTTTCAAACAATCAGACAATAGCTTGTAATGTGAGTAACCATTCATTAAGAAAGGACACAATGACAAAAATTATTAGTATTGCGGGGTTGCCTTGTTGTGGTAAAACAACACTGTGTAATTCCTTTGCTTCTTTACATAATGGTCTTTCTTTAGACCTAGAATATTTAAGAACAATTTTTTTGAAGAAGATATTGAAAATAACGTGTTTAAGTTTACTCACAATGAGCCAATTAAGGAAAATGAAGATTTAAGAACGTACTTTCTAAGATGTGCTATTTATGAAAAGATTATAACTCTTGATGAATATATAGAATGGTACAAAGTTATAATGGAATACATAAATAGAACAATTCTTAAAATATTAAACGATTTTAAGGACTTAGATTATGAAGATTTTTTATCTAAATACAGTAAAATAATCAAGTGGAGTCCTTCCGATAAACCCGACTTAATTGTTTTGTATAGCATATTGAACAATGGGGCAAAAGCAAGCATTGTTTATGATACAACCAATAATTTTATGGATATAAGACAAATTGAAAATATTTATAAGAAAGGAAATATTGAAAATGAAACAAGAAATTAAATTTAAAACGGAGGATTATAATTACTATAATCGAGCTGTAGGAATTATCAAACACAGTGACAAATTCCTAATTATGAATGTGGATAATGCACCATATTATCACATTCCAGGCGGACATATTGAAATAGGCGAAGATTCTATTACTACTATTACTAGAGAAATTAAGGAAGAATTAGGTTACACCGTTAAAAATACAAATCTATTTTGTATTCAAGAGAATTTCTATGAGAAAGGAGGAATTATTCAACATGGTGTAGAATACTACTACATTATTGAACTAGAAGAAGACGTTGAAACAGTTGACAGAGAAGTTATAGAAATCGATCGTGGTGAAGAAAAACACTTATTTATCAAATGGGTTTCTATTGATGAATTGAAAGAAATAGATCTTAGACCATTCACTGTTAAGGATTTGATGGCGAACAACAAATTGGACACTTTAACACATATAATCAAAAAAGATTGATGAACTATGAAAGATTGTGCGTTTTGCTCTTTAGTAAATCAAACTGATAAAGAACTTTGCTCTAAATATGTGATTTTGAACTTAGCAGAATATAACAATAATACATTTTTATAGGCATGCCATTCTGAAGCTTTAGCGAAAGATGGCTCCGGCGGTAGGATTCGAACCTACGACCAACTGCTTAACAGGCAGCTGCACTACCGCTGTGCTACGCCGGAATATGCCTATTTTATTATTTTTAAACAAAGAAATCAAACAATTGCGCCCAAATACATTTAGGATTATGGATAAGTCCTGATTATCTAAAATTAACTGCAACGGCTATAACCGCAATTCATACAATTCATACATCCTTCACTTAATATAAGTTCAAAATTACACTCCGGGCATTCTGGCATTTCTCCATAATCAGCAAGAGATTTTTTTATTTTTTCTTTTGGCGCGCCAACAAAAATACCCGGGAGCGCGACACTTGCGGCCGAAGGACAACCCAAGGGTAATTCCATTGGTGATTTTAAATTTCCGTTTAATTTAACATGTTCTTCTAAAGCCCGTCCAATAGCGTCCGGTAAAGAAAGAATAGTTCCATTTTCCGATATTACCGGCATTGGACCACGAATACCCTTAAGGTGGCTAACTATTTCTTCAATTTTTATTCCGCAACGCAAAGCCAAAGAGATAAGACGACAAACTCCCTCTGTCTGCTCTTGAAAAAAACCTCCGCTTTTACCGATAGTCGCAAAAATTTCAAAAGGCAATCCATTCTCATCATTATTAATCGTAATATATAAATTTCCATAACCGGTTTTAATTCTATAAGTTTTACCTATTAAAGCCATTGGCCTTTTTCTTGGATAAATACCTGTTTTATCAACCATTACCTTAAGTGGCTGCTCTTGAACACCCGGAGATTGCGTAATAGCCTCATCTTTTTTATTGACGCTTTTTTCTTTGTCGCCGATTGTCAAAATCTGGACACTACGGCTCTCGTCCCGATAAACAGTACATCCTTTACATTTTAATTTCCAAGCTAAAATATAAGCTTTGGCAACATCTTCTTTAGTAGCTTCATTTTTAAAATTAATTGTTTTTGAAATAGAACTATCAACATATTTCTGAAAAGCAGCCTGCATTTTTATATGTTCTTCCGATGTTAAATCCATTGCCACCACAAAAATATCGCGAAATTTTTTCGGCAAAAAAGACAGATGTTGGACAGATCCTTTTTTAATAACTTCTTGTTTTATCTCTTCAATTTTTTTCTCATTAAGTTTTAAACTCTTTAAAGCTTTTTCAAAATAAACATTAAAATAATTATATTTATTGTTGTCTTTGTCCTGTTTCACATAAGCCAAAGCAAAATTCGGCTCCATACCAGAAGAAGCATCCATTATCATTGAAGTGCTCCCAGTCGGAGCAATAGTAGTTAAAGAGGAATTTCTTATTTTTATTTTTTTCTTGGCGAAAATACTTAAATGCCAATTCGGGAAATTTCCTTTTTCTTCCGCCAACTTCTGAGAAGTTTCATAAGCGGCTTCTTGAATTGTTTGCATTGTTTTTTCAACAATTTTTAGACTTTCTTTAGACCCGTATTTGATGTTTAACTGATAAAGCATATCGGCGAATCCCATTATCCCCAAACCAATTTTTCTATTTTTCAAAGCTACTTCATTAAGTTTATCAACGGGAAAATTAAAAAGATCAATAACATTATCAAGCATTTTAACCGCTGTCCCCGTTACTTTTTTAAGCCGCTTATAATCTATTTTTTGATTTTTCACAAAAACTCCTAAATTAATCGCTCCTAAATTGCAGTTATCATACGGATGAAGAGGTTGTTCCCCGCAAGGATTAGTCGCTTGAATCAAACCCAACCCCGGCAAAGTATTTTTTCTGTTTATTTCATCAATAAAAATAACGCCGGGTTCGCCGTTTAACCAAGCATACTCAACAATTTGATCAAATAATTCTTTAGCGGTGATATCAACTTCTTCAGACCCAATTACTGTACTATTATCATCACCGTGATAATCACGAATAATTCGTCGAGGCTTTGTTTTTTTATCTTTCCAAACGCAATACCATTGTTTATTCGGATTTTTTAAAAACTGATTAATAAATTTATCAGTAATTTTAATTGAAATATTAAAAGTTTTTAAAGCTCCTTCCTTCTTTTTACAACTTATAAAATCTAAAATATCCGGATGTTCAACCGAAAGCAAGGCCATATTAGCGCCGTGACGGTTTTGTTGTTTAATCACTAAAAAGGCCTGATTAAAAGCTTGAATAAAAGAAACCGGACCAGAAGCAAAACCCCGAGAACGCTTAGTTGGAGTCATCGCTGGCCTTAATTCGGAAAAATCAAAACCTAAACCACAACCAGTCTGTTGTAAAAGACTAGCTTCTTTTAAAGTCTGAAAAATTTCCTCCATAGAATCACAAACAGGCAAAACAACGCAATTAGCGATTAAGGCAGTTGAACTTCCGGCATTAGCCAAAGTTCTGCCGGCGGGAACAAACTCCTTATTCGCCATTACCTCAAAAAACTCCTCTTTAGTTTTTTCAATAAATTTTTGATCGCCCCCATATTTTTTTTCCGCTTCTGCCAATGCTCCGCTTACACGGTCAACCATTTCAAAAAAAGTTTCTTGTTTTCCTGTCTGCTCGTCAATTAAAAAATACCGTTTTTTCATAATCTCTAAAGCGTTTTCCGAAAATTTTTCTTCCCACTTTTTATCTTGATTCTTATTTATTTTTTTCACGGTATTTTTACTTAACATAGTTTATTTTTTTGTCTACTTCATTATTGTAGTTTAAAAAAATAAAAAAGCCACCCCTCAATCAAGGTGAAAATGTGGATAAGTCCGTTTATTAATCTTACTTCCGCTTTTTTCTTAAAAAAGTTGGAATGTCAAAAATATTCTCCTCTTTTTTTGAAATTTTTTCTTCTTCTGTCTTTAAATTCTCTTCTTTCTGACCTGAAATACCCTCTTTTTCTATTTTTTTACTTTCTTCATGAGATTTTGAAGAAAATAAGCTAAAATGATGACCTTCACGAGCAATACCATTAAAACCCGTAGCAATAAGATTAATTCTTATTTGGCCCGGCTTTAACCGACGAGTATAATAAGCGCCGAAAATTATTTTTGCCGACGGATCAATGTTTTCGGTAATAATTTTAGCAGCTTCATTAATTTCAACCATTTTTAAATCATGACCGCCGCAAATTCCAAAAAGAACTCCTTTAGCCCCATCCATTGTAAATTCCAAAAGCGGAGAATTAATCGCCTGATTAGCCGCCTTAACCGCTCGGTCATTGCCTGCGGCATATCCGATTCCAACCGAAGCTAAACCAGTATTTTCCATAATTGTTTTTACATCGGCAAAATCCACATTAATAAGACCGGCTGAAGAAATCATTTCAGCGATGCTTTCAACGGTATTTTTTAAAACTTCATCTATTTTTAAAAATGCTTTCATTATTGAAGTGTCGTTGGAAATAATACTAAAAATTCTATCGTTCGGTATAATAAATAAAGCGTCAACTCTATCTTTTAATTTTAAAATTCCTTCTTCGGCTATTTTCATTCTTTGGGAGCCTTCAAAAATAAATGGTTTTGTAACTATCGCTATAGTTAAAGCCCCAACTTCTTTAGCTATTTCAGCTATTACTGGTGTAGCGCCTGTTCCGGTGCCGCCGCCAAAACCAGCAGTTAAAAAAATTATATCCGCTCCTTGCAAGGCTTCTATTAAATCAGACCTATTTTCTTCTGCCGCTTGCCGACCAATTTCAGGATTCATCCCCGCTCCTAACCCTTTAGTTAAATTTCTGCCAATATTAATTTTATGTTTTACATTACAATGTTCTAAATCTTGAATATCAGTATTAACAACGACAAACTCCACTTCTCTAATAAAATCATTACTCATTCTGGACGCGGCATTACCTCCTCCGCCGCCAATACCAACAACTTTAATTTGAAGATAAGGCGATATTTTTTTCTTTTTGCGATCCGAAGACAACCCAACAATTGGTGGATTTTCTTCAATATGAATTTTTTTACGACTAAAAGATAATTTACGGCTCGGAGATAATTTTACTGACATTTTATTTTTTTTTGACATTTATTTAAATATACTCAATTAAGAATCTTCTATCAAGAAGGCAAAAGATTTTTAAATAAAGCGACGATTTTTGTAAAAATATTATCTGACGAACGAGGTTTTATTTTCCCTAACTCTTTGCTCCAGACAACCAACCCTAAAACTAAAGCGTATTCTGGCGACTCAATATATTCATTCAGTTCCCCGCTTTGAGTTTCAAATAAAGAAGGACTTGGCAATCCGATTTGAGCGGAAAGTCTAAGCTCCTGACGAGCCAAATCAGCTAAGCCCGGTAATTTAGCTCCTCCGCCGGTCAAAACCACCCCAGCCGGCAAACGAGCGGCTTTCCCTATTAATTTTAAATCATTATTTACCAACTCAAAAATTTCCTGAACTCTTGATTCAATAACTTCAGCGATAAATTTCCTAGAAGGAGTACCGCTAAGATTTTCGCTGATTTTTTTTAAATCAACGCTTTCCCGGCTAGGAATGCTTTTTGGTAAAACACAACCATAATTAATTTTTATCTTTTCGGCAGCTTCAACCGGAATTTTTAAAGCAATAGCCAAGTCGTTTGTAATATGCCCAGAACCAATAGGAAAAATATTAGTATGAAAAAGTTTATTTTCTTCAAAAACCGCAATGCTAGTTGAAGCAAAACCAATGTCTATTAATACAACTCCTAATTCTTTTTGATTTTTTGTTAAAATCGGCTGGCTAGAAGCCAAAGGATTAAAAAATAAACCACTGATTCCGCCACCTGCGGTTTCAACGCATTTTATCAAACTTTTTACCGCCGGAGAAAAAGCGTCAACAACCAAACTCGAAACCTCTAACCTTGAACCAAGCATTCCTAAGGGGTCTCTAATATCATTAACACCATCAACGATAAACTCTCTTGTAATAGTATGGATTATCATTCTGTTTGGAGGAAGATTAATGGCCTGCGAAGCCTGGATAACTCTTTCTATGTCGTCTTCATGAATCTCTGAATTGGCCCGGGCAACAGCAATAATCCCTCTTGAAATTTGGGCCCTTATATCCGTAATACCGACATTAAGATAAATATTTTTAACGGCTGGTTTAGAAACCAATCTTACTTCATTTAAAAGCTCGCCAATATTTTTTGTGACCTCATCTATTTCAACCACCGTTCCTTTTCTTAATCCAAGCGAAGGCCGACTAAAACCAGTTATAATTCGCAGTTTATCTCCGGTAGCTTCAGCTAAAACAGCTTTAATTTGAGAAGAGCCTATATCTAAACCCAAGACCATGCTTTTTGCCATAATTGATTTTCTTTTTTTTCCATTTTTATTCTATCACTTTTTTTAGCGTGAGTATAGCCCAAAAGATGAAGCAAGCCATGAATCAAAAGTTTGTGACCAACGGATAATCCATAGTCAACAGGCAGTCCAAAAATATCTTTTTTTTTATTTACAAGGTTAGAGGCAAGATAAATTTCTCCCAAAAAACATAGTTCTGTTTCAGGATAAGGAATTTTTTGTTGTCCATAAGTTGCGGGAAATTTAAAAGATAAAACATCGGCAACTTTTTCTTTACGCCGATATTTTTTATTTAACTGAAGCATTAATTCATCCGGCGCTAAATAAACATTAATTAAAAAACCGGATTTATTTAATTCCAAAAGGATTTTTTCACAAAAATTCTCCAATCTATAAAAATTTTGTTTGGCCATATTAATTATCTTTCAGGGCCTTACTTCGCCATATTAAACCGTAGACTTAATATCTCAACCCCAAAACTCGTTATTGTAAAAGACGCTTAACCACTTCAGAGACCAAATTGCCATCAGCCTTGCCTTTCAACTCCTTCATCACTTCTTTCATAACCAAACCAAAATCGCTGTTCCCTTTGGTTGTTTTTTGACCACTGGCTGTCTGTTGATTGTCAAAAATAATTTTTTTGACTATGTCTTCAACGACCTTTTCCTCAAGTTCTTCCGGCAGATATTGAAAAATTATTTCTAATTCTTTTTGCTCTTTTTGAAGTAAGTCTTTTCTTTCGGTTTGAGAATAAATGTCTATCGCTTCTTTTCTTTTTTTAGCTTCCTTTTTTAAAACACTTATAACTTCATCATCAGTCATAATCTCATCAACTAAAATATCAGCCCGATTTTTACCGCGCTTGGATATTTCTTCATTATGAATACTTGCGATTAAAAGCCTTAAAACCCCAACTAAAAAATAATCAGCTTTTTTAAGACCTGCTTTTAAATCTGATTCTATTTTTTCTTGAATTTGTCCTTTAACCATAACAAAACAAAGTTTTAATATATTGAACGACACACCGCTCAATATAAACAATATAATAGAAGCCTACATCAACCCTTCTTTTTTGGCTTTTTCTACTTCGGCGGTTTTTTTAACTTTATAAAGAGTCGAAAGCCTGCGAGATCTTTTATTAGGATTTCTCCTTGAAAAACTTCGTCTCTTAACTTCAAAAAAAAGACCTGTTCGCTGAACTTTTTTAATAAAGCGAGAAATCAACGATGCCGGAGATTCCCCTTCTTTTTTTTTAACTTCAATTCCCATATTTTCTTTTTTAATTTATTTTTAATTTATTCAAAACTTTACTTCACTTTAATAATTTTTACTCTTACGCTTTCTAATTCTTCTGTTAAAAAATTTTTAGCCAAGGAACTTTTGACAACAGAATGAATTGACCCTCCGCCGTCTCCTTTAAACCGCGGAATAATGTGCAAGTGAAAATGATCAATTGTTTGTCCGCTAATTTTACCGTGATTTATGCCAATTGTAAACCCATCAGGCTTCAAAGCCTTAAATAATTTTTTAGTCATTGTTTTTGCCGCTTTAAACACTGCTGTTAAATCTTCTTCTTTAAGATGTAAAATATTTTCAGCATGATTTTTGGGAATCACCAATAAATGACCTCTTGCTAATGGAAGAATATCTAAAAAACACAAAACTTTTTCATTTTCATAAACAATATAAGAAAAAATTTCTTTATTGGCTATTTTGCAAAATAAACAATCTGCCATAATTTTATAAATTTTGGATAAAACAATAAAAACTATTCAAAAGTATCAACACCCTGTCTTCTGTCCCACTCTATCAAAATTAGTTCTCAATTTTTAACCAAGCCCAAAAAAAATTCATATCTAATTCAATTTGTTTAAAAAAACAAAACTAAAGCTTGATAAAAGACATATCAATCTTTCAATCTTTTTTTAACCTCTTCTACGATTTTCTTTATCGAAACTGTTTCTTGGACTCCGTTTTCCATATCCTTTAAAATAATACTTTCTTCATAAAACTCTTTCTGACCTATAATCAAAGCAAATTTGGTTTCTTCTCTGTCCGCGGCTTTAAGTTGAGACTCAAGAGATTCTTTCCCTAAAGCTTCAAATATTTTAATATTGGTCTTTCTAAACTCTTCAATTAAAGCAAAAGTTTTCTTTTTAGCTAATTCTCCAGCGTGAATTATAAAAACCTTATCTTTGGTTTTTTCTAAAATAATCGGAGATAAAGATTTTAAAACTTCAATAATTCTTTCAACCCCCAAAGACACGCCAGCTGACGGGATTGCTCTTTTACCGAAGGACTCGGCAAGATAATCATACCGACCGCCGCCGGCCAAAGCCAAAGAAGGATTTCCGCTTTCAATTATTTCAAAAACCGTTCGGTTATAATAATCCAACCCTCTTACTAAATGCGGACTTAAAACATAAGGAAAAGAAATTTCATCTAAAAACTCCAAAACGCCCTTAAAGTGCGATCGACAAGAAAGGCAAAGATAATCTAAACTAACCGGCGCGTTTTCTTTGGTTTGTTGACACAATTCATTCTTACAATCTAAAACTCTTAAAGGATTAATTTTTATCCGACGCTCGCAATCCTTGCAAATCTTTCTCTTTGTTTTTGTTAAAGAAGCATAACGGCGGTAATATTCCTGAAGTTTTTTTCGATAACCAGGCCTGCAAGCCCGACAACCGATGCTGTTTAACTGAACAATAATTTTTTTAATTTTTAATTCTTCAATAAATCTGAAAGCGCTGACAATAATTTGAGCATCATATATTGGATCAGCCTCACCACCTATAATTTCTAATCCAGCTTGATAAAACTGTCTAAATCTGCCTGCTTGTGGAGCGCTATATCTAAAAACAGGACCAAAATAACACATTTTAACTGGCTGGGGTAAACGACTCATACCATGCTCAATATAAGCCCTGATTAAAGAGGGGGTAAACTCCGGCCTTAAGGCAACAAGGTCTTTACCCTTAGTTTTAAAAGTATACAACTCTTTTTCAACAATATCTGTGTTTACACCAGTGCCTCTAATAAATAATTCTGCCCTTTCTAAAATCGGCGGCTCAATAAATTTAAAATTATAAAATTCAGCTGTTTTTTTGAAAGCTTTTTCAACCTTCTCCCAATAAGGATAATCTGCAGGCAAAATATCTCGCATCCCTTTTAAAGTCTGAAGAATAAACTGCTTATTATTTTTTTTTTGCTTATTTTTCATCTTTAAAAGAAAAAACTTAATCTCGGCCAAAAACGAACTCTAACAACGCCAATAATATCTTTCTCATTAATCGGCCCCCACCTCCTTGAATCAAAGCTGAAAGGGCGGTTATCTCCCAAAACAAAATATTGGTCCTTGCCTAAAATAAATTTATCAACCGAAAAAAAAGAAGTTTCAGTGCCTGGTTTTAAATATTCTTCTTCTAAAAGATTATTATTAACAAATAAATCCCCTCCTTTAATTTCTATTTTTTCGCCGGGCAAACCAACAATTCTTTTAATATAAAACAAAGACCTATTTTGAGGATAACGAAAAATAATGACATCTCCTTTTTCCGGCTCTTTAAAACGATAAGAAACTCTGTCAACCAAAAGATAGCCCCCGTTTTTAAAATTCGGCTCCATACTAGCTCCTTGAACTAAAAATGGCTGGGCCAAAAACTGATGAATAAGAAAAACTGACAAAAACGCTACAAAAAAAATTCCAAATACCTCTTTGACCGCTAATAAATACTGCTTCATTTATGTTGTTTTTTTATGTCTTTTTTAAAATAATGTTGACCGGCCACCCCTTAAAGAATTATCCTTACAGTGAATCGAAAATTCAATACAATCTAACAAACATATTTTAATACAAAAATTTAAAATGAACAAGATGGACAGCAAAACAAATTCTCGAAACATCAAACAGCGCGCCGCTCATCAAAAAAACTTGAAAATTATAATCGGTTTAGGCAATCCCGACAAAGAATACGAAAACACTTATCACAATGTCGGCATTTTGTTTATAAATCAGATATTGAATATTAAAAATCAAAATGATAAACCAAAATTTAAAAAGATGAATTATTTTGAATATTTAAATATTGATGGATTAGTTTTCATAAAGCCTCTGACCTTTATGAACCAATCCGGCAAGGCAACCAAAGAAGCGATGAAATATTTTTCCAACAACAAAAAAATCGAACCCGAAGAAGTTTTAGTCGCTCACGATGACTCCGATATTGAATTGGGAAAATATAAACTTAGTTTTGGACGCTCAAGCGCCGGCCATAAAGGAGTCGAGTCTATTATTTCTTCGTTAAAAACAAAATCTTTCTGGCGATTGCGTCTCGGCGTCAGAGCAAAAGAAAAAGAAAAAATTCGAGCAAAAGCGGGCGAATTCGTTTTAAAAAAAATAACTCCTACTGACCAAAAAAAAATAAAAGAGGTTTTTGAAAAAATAAACTTGCCTCGTGAAAATATCTTATAAGTTTCGTAAAAAAAGTCTTATAACTTGCCGTAAAACTTAACTATAAAAATAAAACTCCTTTAATTTAGATTACTCCCGCTATGATACATCATAGCGCTATAAACAAATGAAGGTTATTTTGTTTCAATGGTTAGAGAAAAACTAACTCGATTATCGCCAGTTTCTATAAAACTGGCAAAGGGTAAATCAATTTTATTTATTTCAGGGATATTTTCAATTTCAGATTTAAACTTAAAAGCCTCTGACGGAGACAAGGCTGACCCTTTTATTAAAACCTGCTTTTGTTCGGGATTAATAAAAATTCTTATTATTCTGATATCATTATCCTCGACTGGTTTTTGAAGCTGGGCCAAAAAAGGCGAAAAAGATATTTCCTTGCCTTTAATTTCACCAATCAACTTCACAGCGCTATTAAAATCTTTGGCGTATTGTTTTAAATGATTAAATTCTTCAACCTCGGAAACGCTCATAGGAGCTTTTTGAACAGTTTCTAAATTAGCGTAAATATTCCTAAAAAAAACAAAACTAAAAGAAAAAACTAAAAAGAAAAATAAAGAAACCGCCACAAAAACATTTCTCCAAAAAATTGCCATATTTAAAACTTGATTATGATGATATTCCTCAAGAACAGAAACTGCGCCAAAAGTAATAAAACTGTCTTTTGAACGCGGCATATCGCCTCTGACGGCGGCGCCTAATGCTTCAATCCAACCAGGATAAAATTTCTGATTATTTACAACTACTTCTTCTACTTGAAGATTTTTAAATTTTTTCTTGATAATTTCTTTAATTTCTTCGGTCAGTCCTTGAGTTAATAAAAAAAGACGACTGGCCTTTCCGCTAAGTTGTCCTTCAGTCATAGGTTGCCCGTTGATAATAGATTGCCCATTAGTTATGGGCTGTTCTTTCAACGCAGATTGTCCTTCGGTCGCAAAGCGAAAAGAATAAAAATTCATCACTCTTTCCAATTCACTAATAATGAGTTGTTCCGCTTTTTCAAAAGGAATACGGCGGTCTTCGCCCAAAATCGATTTCCAAGAAGAAAAATAATCAAAATAAAGACTATTATTTTTAATAATGGCAAAATCAAGGCCTTCAGCAGAAACTACTAAAGTAATATAACCAAGCCCTTGGTCAAGTTGTTTAAGATGATCCAACGCCCTGACTAAACTAAGACTCTGGAACTCAACTGCCGCTATGCTAAAATCCGCTTCTTTAAGTAAATTGACAAAATCATCAACAACGTTTGATTGCACAAAAGCCGCTAATAAATCAATTTGATGATTATTCCCCGCAAAAGAACCAATAATCTGATAAGCAGAATAAGCTTGTTTAATATCAATCGGAGAAATCATCTGCATATTAAGATCTGCCGCTTCATTAAGAAGTTTGTCTGAAAGATGCGGTAAAAAGAAAACCTGCGGATAAACAAGATTATTCCCCAAAGAAACAACAACATCAACTTTTTTCCGCGGCTTCGGCTCAATATAATTTTTGAGTTGTTTAAAAGCCTCAAGAGCTATTTTGCGGTCTTTTATCTTCCCTTCTTCTATGATATTTGGCGGCAGACGAAGAGAAAACTTAATTAAGCCATTATCGCTTATTTTCACATATTTTAAACCGGAATCAGAAATAATCAAACCGCCGGCTGATTTTAACTGGCCAAAAATTCTTAAAACTTTTTGAACTTTTTTAAATGCCTCCATTTTATTTAGATACTTTAATTAAACCACAATTTCCCTAAAAGAGCGAACCCTAATCTCTCTGGAAAGATCGCCAACTTCTAAAATAACTTCCAAACGACGACGAGTGTTTTGCAATTCACCGACTGAACGAATTCTAAATAAACATCCCCAGACAACGCCGCATGACCCTAAATCCGCCGGGTCCCTTTCCACAGAAACACGCGCCCGACTATTACCTTCAGTCTCTAAAAGACACGGATTGGCCACAGTACAAAGGCTTAAATCATCTCCTAAAACAACCCGATAAATCGCGTCGTTTATACCGCTTCTGGCGCTTGATAAAGCCCCAACAGCCAAACGCCTTTCAAGATTGCCTTGGGCAAACAACAAAGAAACTATAAGCAAAGAAACAATTATATTAGCAGTTATAAAAGAAATTGATAAAATTGCGGCTAAAGCAACAACTCCATTATTATTTTTCGCTAAAATTTGTATTTTTTTAAAGATATTCATTTTGCCAATGTTTTAATAATCTTATATACATTCGGTCAAGGACTCCAGTTTACTATAATATCTTCAATAATCGGCGAAGGATTAGCTCCGCTTCTTAAAACAAGTATTCTATATCTAAAATGTCTTTTATTATTGTGATGGGAACCAAGTCTTGCGGTTATTCCCGGACCGCTCATTGTATAAAAAGTGCCTGCAGTGCCATCAGTCCCGACAAAAGCGCCATCTCCCGAGGTTTTAGCTCCTCCCCAGCCAACACCACTGTTGCAAGTTGGCGGATTAGTTGCTCCGTTTGGACAATTAGCAGTCGCCAACTGAAATCTAACTGTGCCGGTATTTAAACTTCCCCGCCAAACAATATAATTTAAGCCCGCTCCAGCGGTACCGGTTTCAGTGTCAAAAGTTGAAGAAATCAAATTACCTTCAATTGTGTCGTTAATTGTTAATTGACCGCTAACATTAAAAACTATATTGGCTGAAGATGAAGAAAAACCATTATTCGAACTGTTTACTGGACCCTCAACACCTGAACCGGCAACCCAATCGCTAAATCTGACAGAATGATTCCTGAATCTTGTAAGATAAACAACTGAAGTTATTTCTCTTGCTGCTCCTAACACAGGAAAACTTATTCTAGCAGTAACTTTTTGAGTTGACGGATTATCACTGCCTCCGCTTAAAACAATGGCTCCGCTGGCATTCCTTAAAACATTTTCAACCGTAAAAGAACGAGTGTAATTAACATTATTTATAGAAACAACATTTGTCCCGGCTACAATATTAATAATTGAACCACTAGGTGAAAAATGATGCGCCGAAGGGGCTTTAGTTAAATTATAAATTCTGTTCCAGTCAGCATTGGAGATATTATTGGCAATATCAATTATTTCCTGCATTAAACCGCTTGCCACTGCCTCCCGCTGGGCATAAAGATTAGACCTTAAAGCCACCGTTAATCCGTCGGATAAACCACTTAAAATAATAACAGAAATACTTACGCCAATCATTATTTCCATCAATGATTGTCCCTTCCTGTCTTTTTTTTCAATCATCGTTCATAAAAAAATTTTTATTTTAAATAACGGTTACTAATTGATAAATCGGAGCTATAATAGAAACTGCGAGAACCCCCACCACCAAACCAATAAAAAGCAAAAGCACCGGCTCCAAAAAAGCGACCAACATCTTAATTGAAGAATCTATTTCCGAAGTATAAAAATCCGACAAAGTTTCCAAAACCTCTTCCATATGACCAGCTTTTTCCGAAACAGCTATAAGATTAACCACAACTTTTGGAAAATATGGCTCTTTTCTAAAAGATTCTCCGACTGTCACTCCTTTAAGAATGCCTTCCCTTGAAATCCTTAAAAGAGCGCTTTTTAATTCTTCCGAACCAACCGCGTCAGCAGTAGTTTCTAAAGATTCGGTAATCGGTAAACCAGCCTTTAAAAGAGAAGCAAAAGTCGCGGCAAACCTCTGCAGGGCTATTCTTTGCAGCAACACACTGATAACCGGAACCTTATTAATAAATCTTGTAAAAATTTTATTGCCAAAATCGGTCTTAAAAAGAAAATACCAAAGCCCGAAAATAGCCCCTACCATTAAAGGTAGAATTATTAAAATATTGTTCCCAATAAATAATCCAACTCCAAAAACAATTCTCGAAAAAAACGGAGGGTCAACATTCGTTTCAGCAAAAGCATTGGCAATTCTCGGTAAAATAAACGCCGCCATTAAAATCATAATTATAAAAGCCATTACTAAAAGAATAATCGGGTAAACAAGGGCTGATTTAATTTTATTTCTTAAATCTTTTTCTTTTTCCAAGGATTCGCTTAAATCTCCAAAAACTTTTTCCAAACTTCCAGAAGATTCGCCGGCTTTTATTAAATTCACGAAAACCGGAGAAAAAACACTCTGATACTTTAAAAAAGTAGTATAAAACGGCCGACCTTTTCTTAAATTTTCCCTAACTTCTATTAAAAAAGCTTTAACAACCGCTTTGTCAAAATCAGAAATTAAAATATCAATTGCGTGAAAAAGATCCGTGCCCACTCTTAACATCAAAGCTAAATATTTTGTTAAAAAAACTTTATCGGAAATATTAATTGATTGACCGAAAACTGATTGAAGTCCCTTTATTTCAAGTCCCTTTAAGGCCTTAACAGAAATCGGTTTTAACCCTTGAGACGCCATCCACTCTAAAACCTCAACAGAACTACCAGCTTCAATATGTCCTTTCACGGTTTGCCCGTTAGATTGAATAGCGACATAATAAAAGTTCATAAAAAAAATATAGCAAATTTTGTCCGATATATCAAAACTATAAATAGCGCAAAATTATAAAATCAAAAACTTCTTAAATTTGAAAATTGAATCATTGAAAATTCATTGAAAATTAGAAATTGAAGACTTACAAGTTTACAAAATTCAACTGCAATAATTCTCACAAAACAACTATTCTTTAATGACTCTTAAAATTTCGTCAATTGTAGTTAAACCAATTTCTACCTTTCTAATCCCATCTTCAAACATTGTAATCATTCCTTCTTGTTGAGCTTTTTTCTTTAAAACATCAAGGGAAAAATCCCGGCTGATAATTATTTTTCTCAATTCTTCTGAAATGTTTACTGCTTCAAAAATACCCATCCTGCCTTTATAACCCGTTTCTCCACAAGTCGAACAACCCTTTCCCTCATAAATAAGCTTTAACGGTTTAAACTTTTTTTCAAGGCCTGATTCTTTCATTTGTTGAAAAACGATTTCCATAATTTCTTCCGAAGGCTTTATTGAATAAATACAATTTGCGCAAATTTTTCTAACCAAACGCTGGGCCAATATTGCTCTTAAAACAGCGGCTACCAGATAATTCTGAATATCCATATCTAAAAGCCGGGGGATAGTCGCCACAGCATTATTAGTATGTAAAGAAGATAATACCAAATGTCCAGTCAAAGCCGATTGAATTGAAATATCGGCTGTTTCTTTATCTCGAATTTCACCAACCATAATAATATCCGGATCCTGCCTTACAATCGCCCGTAAACCACTAGCAAAAGTAACGCCAGTTGCCGGATTAATTTGGGTTTGATTAACATATTTAATATCATATTCAATAGGATCTTCGATGGTGACAATATTCACTTCCGGCCGATTTAAAATGCTAAGCAAAGAATACATAGTTGTTGTTTTTCCAGAACCGGTAGGGCCGCAAACTAAAATTATCCCATGACTTTGGCTGATGTTTTCTTTAATAATCTTAGAAGTATCTTCAAACATTCCTAACTCTTCAAGAGAAAGAGGTCTTTGAGCGGCTGTAAGTAAACGCATTTCCACTTTTTCTCCGTAATAAGTAGGAATTACCGCAACGCGGATATCTAAAATATCTGTTCCTCCTATTTTATGACGAAAACGGCCGTCCTGCGGTCTAAAATGTTCGTCAATCCTCAAACCCGCCAAAAGTTTGATTCTCGCGGCCAAAGCTGAATGAACTTCTTTGGAAATTCTCATAATTTCTCTTAACATTCCGTCTATTCTATAGCGAACAAAAATTGCATCTTCAAAAATTTCAAGATGAATATCAGAAGATTTAAGATAAAAAGCGTAAGCTATCAAATTATCAATGATGGCAACTATCGGGACTTCGGTCGCCGCTTCAGTCCCCCATTTACCAGACCTTAAAGATTCAAAGATATTAACTTCAATAGTTTTCCTGAATTCTTCGGCTAATTTTTTTCCGTATACGGCAAAACCCTTATTAAGGTCATCCTCCGAAGCCAAATACGGTTTAATTTTTGATTTTAAATTCTTTTCCAAAAATTCTATGGTTTCCAAATCAGTCGGGTCTCCCATAGCCGCGGAAAAACTGTTATCCGGCTCTCTGCCAAAAAGAATAACTCTTTTTTGCCGAGCGATATCTTCAGAAACTAATTTTAAAACATTCTCATCAAGACCTCTTAAACCCAAATCAGCCAAAGGAACATTAAAGTGACGGCTAAAAAAATTAATAAGATAAGAAGTTGTGACAATGTTTCTGGATACAAGAATATCCGTCATTTTTTGGTTAAATCTCTGGCTCTCAAAAGCCAAAGAATCAAACAAAACAGAATCAATAAACCCTTCTTTGACTAAAGAATCTTTTAAAATATCATTTGGAACTTGAAGCATATCTAATAATATAATTGCGATTACAAATTATTTATTAACAACTTTGAACCTTGCGATTCATTATTAAATAATAGAATAAAAAAGAAAAAATCTAAAGAGAAGTTATAGTAATGCTCTGTTTTTGTCAAAAGCCAAAACTCAAAAACTAAAATTCAAAATAAGAAAATCCGCGCTTGCAATCGAATATTAAACGCGGCCAAAACAAAAACTATCTATAACGAATTTTAGTCTGATGGACGCTATGCTATAGCATAGCGCTATGATGCGTCATAGCGGCAAAGCGTTGTATCTCGCTATAGTAAACAAAATGTTCAATATGCCAAACAAAGCGCCGCTCGCTACAAAAATGACAAGACCTTAATATCCTTTCTTGCGCTTTAATTAAACGAAAGAAGATCCCAAAAGAAAAACCTTGAAAGTAAAAAATGATTCATTAATAAAACAAATAACGCCAAAGGAAGCCATAAATTATAAAGAGGGATTCTGATGTTTTGTGTTCCCCCCGACTTACTTAAAACAAGCCCCTTAAAATAATAAAATAAATGCATAATTAAATATAAAATAATCAAAGATAAAATATAAAAAATCCATCCCGGATGACCAAGTAAAAAAATAGCGACAAAACAAAGATAGGGTTCTATTTCATCAAAAAATCTGTCTCCTCCTTTT
>JAHXGO010000022.1 GCA_019923695.1 Candidatus Liptonbacteria bacterium | reverse complement strand
TAAAATAATTTTTACGCTTCGACATAAATTTGTTTTCCTAATTGCTTTATCAACTTAAGTTTTTACAGCCCTTCTCGTAACCACTCGGAAGGCGGCAAATCTTGAATAGTAAAAAATTTAGCTATATTTTATTATTTTACCACAGTTTTCATTTCAAATCGCCGAAATGTTTGGCTTTTATTTATATTTTTATTCAATTATTGAACCAGAAAGAATTTTTTTATCAGGAACTAAAAGCGCAATTTGTTCTGCATCGCTTGCGGCTAAAATCATTCCTCTGCTCTCAAGACCAAATAAAATTTTTGGCTCTAAATTAGACACGATCACAACTTGCTTTCCAATTAAATCTTCAGGATTATAAACCTTTCCAATACCGGCAATAATTTGACGCTTTTCTTCTCCTAAATCAACCTGAATTTTAATTAATTTATCAGAGCTTTTTATTCTTTCAGCGTCTAAAATTTTTACCACTCGTAAATCTATTTTTTTAAAATCTTCATAAGTAACGATGTCCATATTATTCTAAATATTTTTTATTTTTTAATTTTTCCGGCAAAAAACTGTCTTTAGAATATTTTTCATAATCTTTGCCATATCCCAATTCTTTCATAAGATTAGTGGGCGCATTTCTAATTTTTAAAGGCACTGGCAAATTACCATATTCTTTCACATCTTCAAGGGCCGCAAGATAAGCGTTATAAGAACTTCTATCTTTTTTACACCTAGCTAAATAAGCGGTTCCGTGAGCTAAATTGATAGCGCATTCTGGCAAGCCGATTATTTCCACTGCGCGAAAAACTTCATTGGCGACCACCAAAGCCGTTGGTTGGATCAAACCAATATCTTCGCTGGCAAAAATAACCATTCGCCGAGCAATAAATTTCGGATCCTCTCCAGCATCAATCATTCGCGCTAAATAATACAAAGCGGCGTCTGATTGACTTGCCCGCATACTTTTAATAAAAGCGCTTATGATATTATAATGTTCTTCTCCTTTCTTATCATAACGCAAAAACTTCGACTGAAGAGCGTTTTTTAAATTTTCCACCGTAATTTTCTTGTAGAGTTCACTCGTATCTTCCAATAATGTTATTGCTTGTCTGGCGTCGCCATTTGCCATATTAATCAACCAATCTTCCGCCTCTTTATTCATTTGAAAATCCGTTCTTTTAATAATCGCTTTCATATTTTCATCTGAAAGCCCGTTTAAAACAAAAACCCTGCATCGAGAGAGTAAGGGTGGTATGACTTCAAAGCTCGGGTTTTCTGTTGTCGCGCCAATAAGCGTTATTTCCCCCCTTTCAACATAAGGAAGCAAAAAATCCTGCTGGGCTTTATTAAAACGATGAATTTCGTCTAAAAACAAAACTTTTGGGGTATCTTGAAAATCTGCTAATATTTTTCTAATATCCGCTTTTCCAGCCGAAACCGCGGATAATTCATAAATCTTGGCATTCAAACTCTTGGCATATATTTTTGCCAAAGTTGTTTTTCCGCTTCCCGGTGGCCCCCACAAAATCAAAGAAAAAAGATGTTTGTTTTTAATAGCCACTCTTAAAGGTTTGTTTTCTCCAACTAAATGCTCTTGCCCGATAAATTCTTCTAAACTTTTAGGCCTTATTTTTGACGCTAATGGCTCCATATCAAAATTTTAACAATTAAAAATAAATTTTTAAATAGTTTGCATATGTTCATGCTATTTTGGACTTTAATAAATTATGTATTGCATCGAGGATATTGATTTTAAAATCCATTGCGATCTTTTTGTATGTCATCGTATATTATCGATCATTATCGAAGTTCAACCTTGATAAATTCAGATAATAATAAAATAATCCAAAGCGTAAAAAATAAAAAATTAAAAACCTCTTAAGCTTAGAAATTGAATCATTGAAAATTCATTGAAAATTGGAAATTAGAGGCTTGCGAATTTACAAAATTTCACTTCATAAAACTTAGTACTTTTATCACACAACACTTTGCCACTATAATACCTCATAACACTATGCTATAGCATAGTGTTTGGTAATTTAGGTTAATAATGAATGTAAGTAAAAAAATATGAAATTTAATCTCGTCAATTTTAACTTTATCAAACAACTTTTTTATCGAAGCTAACTTTATCAAAATTAATTTTATCACAGTTCAAGCTCAACAAACCTCAATAAAAATTCATATCATTATAAACCGAAATAAATCATTTGATGCCAATATATTGTGTATATTATAAACGAATCCGATTAAAAAACTTCATAAAATTAAGGCTTTATAAAATCCAAGAAGTTTTGAAGCAGAGAGACAAGCCGCAAAAGAAAAAAATGAGCCGCAACTATTTTGTGGCTTGTTGAGTTGCGCCACTTGTAACATGATGATAACTGGCAAATATAAAATTAAGAAGCAGAAAAATGGCAATATTCATAATTACACTTACTATCGTTGCACCAAGAAACACAAAAATATGAAA
>JAHXGO010000021.1 GCA_019923695.1 Candidatus Liptonbacteria bacterium | reverse complement strand
CCCGGGGAGAGACTCGAACTCTCACGTCTGTTTAAAACACTTGATCTTAAGTCAAGCGCGTCTGCCAATTCCGCCACCCGGGCAAATTATAATTTTGTACTCTCGTCAATCATAAAACATTAAATTTTATAACCAAGCTCTTTGCTCTTAAATAAAATTCACAGAAACTTAAGCCGAATCCAAACCAACTCATAATTATTTTATCAACGACATCTTAAAGTTTCTAAGGCGTGGGAGGGACTTGAACCCTCGCATAGCGGTTTTGCAGACCGCCGCGTTACCTCTTCGCCACCACGCCATAAAATATATCAAAAATTTTCGAACTATTACAGACCCTTAATATTTTAACAAAATCAAAGGCCTTGAGAATATCTAAATAGACAACTGCGTTATTTTTAATCACTAAATCATAATTTTAATAATTTAAACAAATTGTCCTGTTTCTTCTTTAAATAATCTTATCCCTTCAAAATTATTTTTTCAATAACAGCGATATTCTCCGCGCCCTTATCATATTCAAACCTGATTTTTGGCACTACTGCTATTTCAATAGTTTTAAAAAGCCGGCTTTGAATAAAATTTCTATGTGTATTTAATATCTTTTTTCCTTCTATTTTGTCGTCCGAAGGAAAAACATTAAATTTCACAACCGCTTCTCTCAAATCTTTAGAAACATTAACTTGTGTTATAGTAACCAATTTCCCTTCGGGAAATTCTACTTCCCGACTGACTATTTTGGCAACTTTCTCTCTGATTAAATTACTAAGACGCTCTCTGCGAAATTTCATCTCCTTCCCTAATTATAGTTTTAGAATCTATTAAAATTCCACATTCTTTATCAAGACCCACCTCTTTCATATCTTCTTTGTTTTCCTGAAGATTGATAATTTTCCCTTCACCAATAACAGATGAACCTCTTGTAATCTCAATTTTTCTATTGGTTTTTAATACACCCTCAAAAACTCGACCACCAATAATTTGTTGATCTCCTTTTTTTCCAAAAACCGCAATTACTCTTAAGCGACCCGACATTTCAAAAGAAATAATCTCTGCCAAGTGTTTTTCAACTGCCTTAACCAGTTCGTAAATAACTTCGGAAATAAATATTTTTACATTATGAATCCCCGCGAAACTTTCTGATCTTTTATTCAACTTAGTTTTAAAACCAACGATTAAAGCTTGGCTGGCTATGGCTGAATTAATATCACCATCAGTAATTTCTCCAACCGAAGACCCAATAATTTTTAATTTATCTCCCAAAACGCTCGTTAAAACCTCAAGCGAACCGGCAACATCTGCTTTAAGAATAGCAACTGGCAACAGCTCTTTTTTTGACGCTTCTTTTAAAATTGAAACATCTATTTTTTCTACTACTCCCAATTCTAAAATTTCTATTTTCCCCGTTCTAAATTCTTCTCCCGGCTTAGGTAATTCTTCAAACCCAAAAATAACAGCTGGTGACGAAGGAAAAATTTCTTTTTCCGGTTTACCTAAAAATCTTTCCAAAGTTTTTATTTTTCCGCTGGCAGTCAAAGTAAAAATATTTTCTTCCAATCTTAAAACGCCATTTCTTAAAATAACGCTTGCCATAATTCCTCGCTGACTATCCATCTTAGACTCGATAATAAATCCTCGGCCGTTTAAAGACAAATCGCAATTAAGTCCCAAAACATCTCTTAAAAGCAAAATCAAATCCAAAAGCTCATTAATGCCTTCCCCTGTTTTTGAAGAAACAACCTGCCAACTTATATCCCCGCCGAGTCCCTCAAGTAAAACTCCTTTAGCCATTAATTCACTTTTAACTTTTTGAATATTAGCTGTTGGTAAATCAGCCTTGGTGATTACTACAATATAAGGAGTTTTTGTTTCAATTAAAATTTTTATAGATTCTTCTGTTTGCGGCTTTATACCTTCATCAGCAGAAACAACCAAAATAGCTATATCCGCGATATCTGCCCCTCTTTGACGCATTGCCCAAAAAGCCTCATGTCCAGGAGTATCAATAAAAGTTATCCTTTCTCCTTGTTTTGAATTTTCAAGTTGTTCTTCGGTTGTAGGTTGTTCTTTATTAACCACAGGATAATGAATAACTTCATAAGCTCCTGTGCTTTGAGTAATTAAGCCCGCTTCTTTTTCAACAATTTTTGTTTTTCTGATATAATCAAGTAAGCTTGTTTTTCCGTGATCAACATGACCCAAAACAACAACAACAGGAGGTTTTTTAATTTTTTTTATTTCTGTATTCATAGGCTTTGTAAAAATAACAAAAAAATGATATAAAAACAAGAGAAAAAATGGAGAGGTGCCAGAGTGGCCGAATGGGACACGGTGCTAACGTGTTGTCTCGGAAACGGGACCGTGGGTTCGAATCCCACCCTCTCCGCCAATTAGGAAATTTTTAAGTCAGAGGAAATATCCTCGCTTCACTCGTCTAGGGTTTGAAAGGGCTTTTTTGGCAAAAACGAAAAGTATTTATCAATAAGGGTAAAAGAAATTTTTTAATCTTTATGACTAAATCTAAAAAACAATGGTGGGAAACTCTGTTTGATAAAAAATATCTCAAATACTATTTCCTTGAAGATTATCTTTTTAATGATGTAAACAAAAATTTCCAAAGGCGAGGATATCTTACCCCTGAAGAATTTTTTGCGATTGTAATTTGGAAATCTAACCGAGCAAAAACGAATGTCCGCAGAGGAATTGGAAAAAGCCAAAAAACTATTCATACAATTACATCGGAAATATTTCGGGCTAAAACGCCCGAACAGAAACTTAATATCCTTACTTCAATTCCCAGTATTGGTATTCCAATGGCTTCCGCAATTTTAACAGTATGTTATCCCAATGATTTTACTATCGCGGATTATCGTGCTTGTTCATCTCTCAAAGATTTTGGCGGAGAAATAATCGGAAATCCGACCGCCAAAATTTCTGTCTATTTTGAATATTTAGAAAAGTGTAAAGAATTAGCTCGCAAATATAAACTTTCGTTGCGAAATTTTGACCGAATACTTTGGGCTAAAGATTTTTACGAAGGAGCAAGCGGCTTGAAACATCTTGCCAAAGGAATAAAATAATAAAAGAATTTGCCGCC
>JAHXGO010000020.1 GCA_019923695.1 Candidatus Liptonbacteria bacterium | reverse complement strand
AAAAATCACAAAGTCCAGTTTGGTGCAGTATTTTTGAATTAGTTCGCCGCCCACTCTGGTGGGCGAGCCTCGCCCAATTTTTAAAAATTGGGCGGGAACCTATTTCGCCGTCTGCGGCGGCGAGGGAATCCCTCCCGCGAAAATTCAGAAAGGCGACGCTTGTCCGCCGAAGCCTCGGCGCGGGCGGGGAGCCATACCACTGATAATTTCAAGCATGCCTCGTAGTCAGCTTCGTTGTACTACTGGGGTTTTTAGCGGTATTCTAATTATGAATTATAAATACAAAAAATTTAAATCAGATTTTCCCATCCCATTCTTGGAAAAATCTGTCGAGATATTCTTCCATAAATCGATGACGACCTTCGGCAAGTTCCTTCGCGGTTTTGGTATTCATTCTGTCTTTGAGAAGCAAAAGTTTTTCGTAAAAATGATTTATAGTTGGACTTTCGTTTTTAAAATATTTTTCCTTCGATTGGTGTATGGATGGCTTTTTATTCGGGTCGTATATCGGCCGATTCTTATGTCCACCATAAGCGAATGTGCGGGCGACACCTATGGCTCCGATAGCGTCAAGTCGGTCAGAATCTTGAACAACTTTACCTTCAAGGATTTTCATTTCAGTTTTTACGCCCGCGCCCTTAAAGGACATACCCATAATAATATCGCAGACTTGGTTGATAGCTTCGGCGGACACAGAATATTTTTCAAGAATTTGCCGAGCTATTTTGGGGCCGACAGTATCATCTCCGTCATAAAATTTCCAATCCGCTATATCGTGAAGAAGTGCGGCAAGTTCTACCACAAACATATCAGCATTTTCGCTGGTGCCAATATGTTTGGCCATATTCCAAACTCGTACAATGTGCCACCAGTCGTGCCCCGAACCTTCGCCTTCGAGTTTTTGTCTTACTTCATAAGCAACTTTCTGAATAATTTTTTGTTGTTCTGGATTCATAAGATTAAAAAATTAGTTCCAGCCAAATTCAGAAAACAAAATTTTCTTTTCATAATTTTCTATTCCGGTTTTTACATAAGGAATTACATTTTGAGGTAACTGGTTTATCAGGAACCAACTCAAATCATCGCATTTATTCGTTTCCATAATTTGAGGTTTACCATCCCACTTTGTTGCTTCAAAAAAGAAATCAATTCGTTCTTCAGTTTCGCTCGGATGTGTGCCGTGAGATATTCTATGCATTACATGAACCATTCGTATATCTTCTTCGTTGATAACTACTCCTGTTTCTTCTTTGGCTTCGCGAAGCATTGCCGTAGTCGCTCGTTCATTGCCGTCTATATGACCAGCAGGAACACTATAACTTCCGTCTTCATATCCTGTGTTAAATCGACGCAACAACAATATTTTTCCGTCTTTAACTAAGAAAAGATGAACTGCGGATACAAATTTGAAATATTCTCTTTTCATAATTCATTGATTAAAAATTTTTCTTTTCTTCTTTCAAAATTGTCAATTCGTTTTTGCCTCTAAAATTGAATCCGAATTAGTCGCCGAGTAAAACGAGGTAAACCTTCAAAACTTGCAATTTCTTCAATGGTGCCCTCCGGAGGATTTGAACCTCCAAGTTCAGGTTCGAAGCCTGACGTGATATCCATTTCACCAAGAGGGCATATGGCGGCTAAACATTTCACTGTGCGGATATTAATAAAAATCTGAAGATTTAATTTTTAAATCTTGAGTTTCAATATATAATGAAATAGAGTGAAATTCAATTTTTCAACTATGTTTAAAATAGATATTCCCAAAGAAACTTTAAATGTTATCGCAAAACTTCAAAAAAGTCGTTTGTCCGCCAGTAGGCAAGGATTTCAGGCTTATTTAGTCGGCGGTTGTGTTCGGGATTTATTAATGGAGCGGGAGCCTAAAGATTGGGATATTGCCACTGATGCTAAACCTGAAGAAATTCAAAAAATCTTTTCTGAAAGCGTTTATGAAAATCAATTCGGCACAGTTGGAGTTAAAACCGAGAGTAATAATGAAAAATTAAAAATAATTGAAATAACAACATTTAGGATAGAAGGAAAATATTCTGACCAAAGGCATCCTGACGAGATTAAATTTGCCAAAACAATAGAAGAGGATTTAGGCAGAAGGGATTTTACGATAAACGCGATGGCATTACAAATTCAAAATGTGAAAATTCCCGCCTGCGCTAAAGCTTCAGTGGGCAGGAAAAATCAAAATGATTTTGAGCAAACTTCTTCAGAATTATATGAGACAAATAATTTGAAATTTAAAATCATTGATCCCTTTAATGGGCAAGAAGACATAAAAAATAAAATTATCCGCACCGTTGGTAATCCCGATGATCGTTTTAACGAAGACGCTTTAAGACTGATAAGAGGGATTCGTTTTTCCGTTGAGTTGGGGTTTAGAATAGAAGAAAAAACGACAAAAGCCATTAAAAATAATGCTGATTTGATTAAAATTATAGCCAAAGAAAGAGTCCGCGATGAAATCATTAAAATTTTGATGGCTAAAAACGCTAAAAGAGGAATAGAGATATTAGAGGAGCTTGGAATTTTAAAACATATAATTCCGGAATTAAGAGAGGGGATTGGAGTTGGACAAAACAAACATCACAAATATACGGTTTGGGAACATAGTCTTCATTCTTTGGATTATGCTGCTTTGGAAAATTATAGTTTAGCGGTAAGAATCGCAGCCTTATTTCATGATATGGCAAAACCCAGAACTAAAACTGGAAATGGCCCGGAAAGTCATTTTTACGGGCATGATATAATCAGCGCAAAAATGGCTGAAAAAATTTTAAGGAATTTGGCTTTCCCAAAAGAGGAAATAGAAAAAACTTCAACACTTATCAGATATCATATGTTTAAAGCCGATACTGAAGAAATTACAGGCGCGGCAATCAGGCGTACTATTCGAGCTGTTGGCGCTGAAAATATTTGGGAGTTAATTAATTTAAGAACTGCTGACCGAATTGGTTCGGGAGTGCCAAAAGCCTGGCCTTACCGTCTTCGTTCTTATATGGCTTTGGTTGAAAAAAATTTAAGAGAACCGGTTAGTTTGAAAGAGATGATATTGAAAGGAGATGATGTGATGAAAGTATTGACAATTCCCCCGGGTCCAAAAATTGGCTGGATTCTTTATATTCTTTTTGAAGAAATCCTTGATGATCCGTCAAAAAATAATTATGATTATTTGGCGGGAAAAGCGATTCAACTTGGTAAACTGGATAATGAAACTCTTAAAAAGTTAGCTGAAAAATCTAAACAAGCTTACGAACAGCTTTTATCTGAAGAAGAAGAGGAAATTAAAAAGAAATATTATGTGAAATAATCATCGGGCTGTAGTATACCGGTAGTACGCACCCTTCGGGAGGGTGTAGACTGGGTTCGATTCCCAGCAGCCCGACCAATCAAGACATTTCAAATTTTCAGAGGAAAGGGTTTGCTCGCTCGCCCCGCCTGCGGAGGGTCTCGCTTCGCAAAAAGCCCTGTATTTCGGAATTAAATCGTAAGGTCGGACAAATTCAAATTCAGTTTTTCGGGAAAGCAAACGGCGGTTCG
>JAHXGO010000002.1 GCA_019923695.1 Candidatus Liptonbacteria bacterium | reverse complement strand
TGAAGGTCTTCCCGAAAAAGATATAGAAGTTAAAAGAAAATCTTTAATTGGAGAACAGCTTGAGACGCTTACAACCGCGATCTTTCAAAAGTTTTTAATAAATGATTTTATCGTTGTTAGAGCTTCGCGTTTTGACGATGTGAAAAATGGTATAGACAATATTATTTTAGATAAAGAAACGGGCGACGTTGTGTGTGCGTTTGATGAAGTCAGCTCTATGCGGGAAGAAGAATTATCTGCAAAAAGAGAGAGAGTGTTGAAAAAAAATATGGAAAAACAAGGATCAACACTGGAATACGGTTTAAAATTAGAGACGGAAGGCTCTAATAAAGGGAAAATTGTGCCCTGTCCTAAAATTTCAAATATCCCTCTTTTTTATTTGGCCCTATCCCCTGAAGTTATTCGAAAAACAATTCAAAAGTTTAGCCCGGATTTTTCTTATTTAAAAGCCTCTGAAGAAGAGAAAAAAACATTTAATTATTTTGTGAAATTAATTGATTTTCAAATAGCTAGCATGGATTTAAGCGGGAGTTCAGCGTCGCTTAATCCGGAAATCGAGAAAAAGTTTCAGCGGTTTAAAGAATTTTCTTTTGATAAAATGAAGAAAGTCGTCGATAGATTGTCCTCCGGCCATAAAATTTAATTTAATGACTTATTTTATAAATTTAACTAATTTATCCTTTGGTCAAGATCTGTATTTTTTTATTTTATTTATAATCTGGCTTTTTATCTGGAAGGGTTGGGCTTTATGGATTGCGGCCAAATTAAATCAAAAATTATGGTTTTGGGCTTTGTTAGTTTTAAATACTTTAGGAATTTTGGAAATTTTATATATTTTTATTATTAGCGGAAAAGGAGGAGAAGTTGTAGGTAAAATATTAAAATTGGACAAAGTAAAATCTAAATTTATGCGATTTTTAATCGCATTTTTACTGATAGTAGTTAGTATTTTAGTTTTTGTTAAAATAAGCTCTGATTTATTTAAAAGTCAGAATTTGTCTCCTGTAGCTTCTGTTAGTAGTGAGGTAAAGGTGTTTTTTTCAAACAGTCGTAATGACCCTGAAATGTTAGATTGTTCAAAAGTTTATCCGGTTAAAAGAAAAGTTTTAGCGATTTTTAACAAAGAGACAGCAGTCCAGAGCGCTTTAGAAGAACTTCTGCAAGGTCCCAGTTTTGAAGAAAAAGAGACGGGATTTTTTACCAGTATTAATGAAGGAGTCGCAATTCGAAATTTAAAAATAGAGAATAAAACTGTGAAAATTGATTTTGATGAAAAATTAGAATTTCAAGTTGGCGGCTCTTGTCGGGTAGTTGCCATTAGATCGCAAATTATTGAAACCGTCAGCCAATTTCAGGGGATAGATGAGGTTGTGATTTCTATTAATGGTCGCACCAAAGATATTTTACAACCTTGATCGCTTTAACTCATACAGTTGTCGGAGCAGCGATTGGTTTATTAAGTCCCAATATTTTTATGGCTTTTATTTTTGGTTTATTTAGCCATTATATTTTGGATTTTATTCCTCATTCCGACTATATTTTATCCGATTTTCAAAAAAACAATTTTACCCCGTTAAAGATGCAAAGAAAACAGAAGAAACAATTGTCTAAAGGCGATCTATCTCTAACGGAGTTTACGACGTCCCTAACGGAGTTTACGACGTCCCTAACGGAGTTTACGACGTCCCAAACGGAGTTTAGAAAAACAGGATTAATAAAAAAATTTTTCAATCATAGAAATATTTTATTTATCGTAGATATCAGTATATCTTTTATCATTTTATTTTTAATATTGTTAATTTATAAAGATAGGGCAGCTTTGATTTTTTTTGGTTTTGTTGGCGCGGTTTTGCCAGATGTTTTAGCTTTTAGCCGCAAGGTTCCTTCCTTAATGTCGGAAAGAGTTATTTTTTTAAGGACTTGTAATAAATTTCATGATATTTTTCATCGGTCTTTATCTTTAAAGTATAAGAAAATTGGTTTTGTGATTCAGTTGTTTTTGATTTCTGCGATTTTGTGGATAATCTTAACATTTTTTCCAAAATAGGTTATTATTTATTTATGACTGAAGAACAATTAATTAATCAAAAATTTATTATCAAAGGAGGGAACCCTCTTTTTGGTTCGGTTAAACTAAAAGGAGCTAAAAATGCTATAGGCAAAATAATGATTGCCAGTCTTTTAACTGAAGAGGAAGTTATTTTAAGCAATGTTCCTTTAAACGGAGAAACCGAAATAGCAGTTGAGTTTTGTCGCCATATTGGTAGTGAAATTATAAGACAGGCAGATAAAATTCGGATAAAAACACCCGAAATAAAAAATTTTAAAGTTGAAGGGTTGTCGCGTCGGAACAGACTATCTATTTTGGCTTTAGGTCCGTTGTTAGCTAGAACTGGAGAAGTAGAGGTTCCTATGGTTGGAGGGGATAAAATTGGCGCTCGGCCAGTTGATTTTCACATTGCCGCCTTAGAGAAAATGGGAGCGGAGATAAAAATTAAAGATACAACAATTATTGCTACAACTAAAGGGCTTTATGGTTCAAGTGTTGTTTTTCCTTATCCAAGCGTTGGAGCGACGGAAAATACAATTTTAGCTTCAGTTTTAGCTAAAGGAAGAACGGTAATTACTAACGCAGCTATTGAGCCGGAAATAATAGATTTAATAAAATTTTTGCAAAAAATGGGAGCAATTATCGAGCTTGGTTCAAATCGCCAGATTTTTATAGAAGGAGTTGAAAAATTATCTGGAGTTGAACATAAGATTTTACCGGATAGACTTGAAGCGGCTTCTTTTGCGGTAATGGCTTTAGCGACTAATGGAGATATTTTAGTGGAAGATGCGGTTCAAGAACATTTGATTGCTTTTTTGAATACTGTGCGTCGTTTGGGCGGCGGCTATGAGGTGAAACCAGACGATGGGATTCGTTTTTTTCGCAAAGGACCTCTTCAGGCAGTTCATATTGAAACCGATACTTATCCTGGCTTTGCCACTGATTGGCAGCAACCAACAGCTGTTCTTTTAACTCAAGCCCAAGGAAATTCAATTATTCATGAAACGGTTTTTGAAGATAGGTTTGGTTATTGCGACGACTTGAAAAGAATGGGGGCTGATATAGAAATTCACCCGAAATGTTTAGGTGGTTTAGCCTGTCGTTTTCAGGGAAAATTATATAATCATAGCGCGGTTATTCGCGGTCCTCGGCCCCTTAAGGGGACTTCTATTGAAATGAAGGACATCAGAGCAGGAATGGCGCATATTATCGCTGCTTTAGTAGCCGAAGGACAATCGGAAATTACCGGCTTGGAACACATTGATCGCGGTTATGAAAATATTGATGGGAGAATAAAAGATTTGGGAGGAGATATTTCTCGGGTTGATTTAAATTAATTGGTTTATTAATTTGCTTAATTTATGAGGGTTATGTCTTAAAAGAGAACTGTTTTCTCTTAAGAGGTCCGCTTTTATTAATTTTATTTTTTTGGTTTTCAAAAGTTCTTTTTCGTCTATTTCCACTATTTTTGATTTTTCCAGTCGGTAGCGTTTAAAAACGCTTTTTTTTGGTTTGGCGACATTAACGATAAAATAATCCAGAATATTTTTACCTAGATATTTTTCGATTGTTTTTAAAAAATCAGACGCCTTAAAAGCGTCAGTTTCGCCAAATTTAGTCACTAAATTACAGATATATATTTTTTTTGCCGGGCTTTTTCGAATAGTTTTTTTTATATTTTCAACCAACAAATTTGGGATAATAGAGGTAAAAAGGTCGCCTGGCCCCAAAATTATCGCGTCTGCGTTTTGAATCGCTTTTATCGCTTCGATATTGGCTTTTACCTTTGGTTTTAACCAAACTTTTTTTATTTTAATTAAGCCGTTATGTTTTGGTATATCAATATTTTTTTCGCCTTTGATAATTTGGTTGTTTTCTAGTTTTGCGAAAAGGCGGCAGCTTGAAAGAGTGACAGGAATTATTTCGCCTTTTGTATTTAAAATTTTTGCCGCTTCTTTAACGGCTTCTTGAAAACTACCGGTTAAGCGCTGAAGGACGGTTAGAAATAAATTGCCGAAACTATGACCTTTTAACCCCTTTCCTTCTTTAAAACGATAGTTAAAAAGATCCGAAAGAATTTTATTGTCGGTATTTGATAAGGCAATTAAAGCTCGACGAATATCGCCTGGCGGGAGAATACCAAACTCTTCCCTAAGTATTCCCGATGATCCGCCGTCATCGGCCATTGAAACAATAGCCGATAATTTATAACCATATTTTTTTAAGCCAGTTAAGACAGTAAATACTCCGGTTCCGCCTCCGATAACAACAACTTTCTTTTTTTGGTTATTTTTTAACTCAAGATTATTTTTTGAGCAGAGATTGTCCTTCAGCCGCGAAGTCATATGTGTTTAATTTGATTGTATAAAGTTTACTTGTTCAATTTTAGCATTAGAGTTAAAATAATTAAGCTCCGTCAGAAATTTTTAATATCTTTACATGTAAGAATCTCGAGTGTTATTTACACTTTTAATTTTATATTCAAGGACAGGTTGTCTTGAAGAACATCCCGCAGGCGCGCTGGGCTTGGTGTCGCTTCAGGCGACCCAGCGCGCCGAGGGGGAAGAAATTTTTGCCGCTGGAGCAAAAATATTCTGGTTCTGAAAGACAATCTGTCCGAAAATGTAAACAACGCTATGAAATTTTACACTTTACATTGCCACAAAGTTTTAAATCTAATTATTATTTTATTCAATTATGCGTCTTATAAAATTTCGTACGGAGTAAAAATAAAATATGGTTCCAAAAAACAAAATTAGCGCGAAGAATTTAATTAATAGTTTTCGTTGCGCCATTAGCGGGTTCTGGGAGGTTTTGATACATGAACCGTCGTTTAGATATATGGTTGTTATTGCTGTTTTTGTTTTGATAGCTATGTTTATTTTTCCTACTTCTCGGATGGAAAAAGTCGCTGTTTTAACGATGATTTTTGCTGTTTTGTGCCTTGAGCTGATTAATTCGGTTTTTGAGCGTTTTTTGGATTTTCTTCAGCCGGAATATGATGAACGGGTCAGAATTATAAAAGACGCGATGTCAGCGATTGTTCTTGTGGTTTCCTTGGGGGCGGCAATAATCGGAATTATTGTTTTCTTGCCTCATTTTTATAATCTTTTCCGTTAAATTTATTTTTATTTAGCTGGATATTTGATATAATGATATCTAACAGTGAAAGTTTGATTGACTCGCTGAAATCGTTTTTCGGCTGTAAAGCGAGTTAGTTAAATTTTCAGTTAAGGGTATAAATTTAGAAAAAAATTATAATTTACCAAAGGTCATAATTTTACAAATAATAAATAATCAGTTTTTATCTCCGGGTATGTTTATGGAAATAATCTTAGGCGCTCTTATTGGTCTTGTGGTTGGATTTTTGTTTTTTATTTTTTGGCAGTTTTTTTTAAAAAATAAACCGAAACAAGAAAGTGAATCTTTAGTTCTTTTACAGAATCAAATTAATGAGGTTGTTAGGGTGCTTGATTTAAAACTGGGCGAACTGCCGAAAGTGATGCAGAATAATTTTGGCGAGAGCGCAAAAATTATTAAAGAAATAACCCAGGAATTGACAAAAGTAAACGAAGGTCAAAAACAGGTTCTTGGATTTACCGATCAGCTTAAGAGTCTTCAGGATATTTTGAAGAACCCTAAACAAAGGGGAGTTTTAGGAGAATATTATTTGGAAACGGTTTTAGGCAATGTTTTGCCTCCCGGTTCTTATGAAATGCAGTATAAGTTTTTAGACGGCACCGCGGTTGACGCGGCGATTTTTGTGAGGGATAAAATTATTCCCGTTGATTCTAAATTTAGCCTTGAAAACTATAACCGACTTTTGCAGGCGGTCAATGAAGAAGAAAAAAAAAGATTTGAAGAAATGTTCCGCCAGGATTTAAAAAACAGGATTGATGAAACAGCTAAGTACATTAAACCGGGAGAGGGGACGATGGAGTTCGCTTTTATGTTTATTCCGGCTGAAGCTATTTATTACGATCTTTTGATAAATAAAGTTGGGTCAATAACCGCTCGGGACTTGGTAGAATACGCTACCGCGGAAAAAAAAGTTATTATTGTGTCTCCAACTTCTTTTTTGGCTTATTTACAAACGGTGCTGCAGGGCTTAAAAGCGCTGCAGATAGAAGAATCAGCTAAAGAGATTAAAAAAAGAGTGGAAGAACTTGGAAGACATTTAATTAATTATGAAACATATATGAAAAAATTAGGCAATCACTTGGGAACATCGGTGAGTATGTATAATCAAGCCTATAAAGAGCTGGCTAAGATTGATAAGGATGTTTTAAGGATTACCGAAAAATCAGTTGGTATTGAATCAATGGTTTTAGATAAGCCGCAGGGGGAGGATGATTAAAGAATATCTATCAGCGTAATTAAGAAACTTGCTTTATGATAAATTAAATATTATCTTTTGAAGATATTTAGCAAAGAATATTTGTTTTTTTTATTGACATTTTCTTTGAATAAGTTATATTATAAAAAATATTTTAAAGATGAATTTAAAACCTCTTTCTAATCATATTTTCCTTGAGCCGGTTGAAGAAGAAAAAACTACTAAATCGGGGATAGTTATTCCTGATACTGTTGATAAAGAAAAACCAATGAAAGGCCGGGTAATTGCTATTGGCCCCGGGAAACTTAATGATAAGGGTGAAAGAACGGCGATGTCGGTAAAAGTTGGAGATATTGTTTTATTTAAAAAATATGGCCCGGACGAAATAGAAATTGACGCTAAAAAATATCTGGTCGGTGACGAAGACGATGTCCTTGCAATTCTTGGATAAGTTTAAAAATTAAAAACTTAAATAATATGGCAAAACAAATTTTATTTGATAAAGAGGCCCGAGCGGCATTAAAAAAAGGAATTGATAAATTAGCGGACGCGGTAAGGGTTACCTTGGGCCCGCGCGGTCGCGCTGTTGTT
This sequence comes from Candidatus Liptonbacteria bacterium, assembly GCA_019923695.1. Lineage (GTDB taxonomy): Bacteria > Patescibacteriota > Minisyncoccia > UBA6257 > Colwellbacteraceae > JAHXGO01. The sequence goes on along the minus strand of JAHXGO010000002.1, from coordinate 39,430 downwards.
ATAGACAAAGGATATGGTTCGCCTCAAGTTACTTTTGATGGAGTTACGGTTGCCAAAGAAGTTGAACTAAAAGATAAATATGAAAATTTGGGAGCGGAATTTTTAAAACAAGCCGCTGATAAAACTAACGATAAAGTCGGAGACGGCACAACAACTTCGGTTGTTCTGGCACATGCGATGATTGAAGAGGGAGAGAAAGTCATTAATAAAAAAGGATTTAATGTTATTCAGCTTTCTGAAGAATTGAACAAAGTAAGCCAAAAAATTATTATCGGATTGGAAAAACAAAAAGAGCTGATTGATGATAATAAAAAGGTAGAAGAAGTGGCTACTTTAGCTTCAAAAGACAAAGAAGTCGGCGCTTTAATTGCCGAAGTAATGCAGAAAATAACCAAGGAGGGGGTGGTAACAATTGAAGATTCAAATACAATCGGCAATTCTTATGAAATTGTTGAGGGTCTTCAATTCGATAGAGGTTATATTTCTCCTTATATGATTAATAATCCGGAAAGGGCAGAGACGATTTTGGATAATCCGTATGTTTTGATAACTGATCAGAAAATTTCTTCCATTAATGATTTATTGCCTTTGCTTGAAAAACTTATTCAAAGCGGAAAAAAAGAATTGGCGATTATCGCTGATGACATTGAAGGTGAAGCATTGGCCACTTTAGTGATTAATAAACTTCGGGGGGTATTTAGCGTTTTAGCGGTAAAAGCTCCGGGATTTGGAGATAAGCGAAAAGAAATGCTTCAAGATATAGCTATTGTTACTGGAGCCGAGTTGATTTCCGAAGAATTAGGCAGAAAACTTACGAATACAGATGTTACTTCTTTAGGTCAGTGTCATCGGATTATTTCAAGTAAAGACAATACAACGATTGTCGGAGGAACCGGCAATAAAATTGAAATTGAAAAAAGAATTGTTCAAATTAAATCTCAAATCAGCAAAATCGAATCAGAGTATGAAAAAGAGAAACTTCAAGAACGACTTGGAAAACTTTCCGGCGGAGTAGCTGTAATTAAAGTCGGAGCGCCAACAGAATCTGCTCAAAAAGATTTAAAACATAGAGTTGAAGACGCAATAGCCGCAACTAAAGCGGCAATGGAAGAAGGAATCGTCCCGGGCGGAGGAATCGCTTTATTTAATGCTTATAATAGTATTGAAAATATTGAGAAAACAGAAGAAACCGAGATTTCAAAAGCGGTTTTGGATATTTTGAAAAGAGCGGTTGAGTCGCCGGCAAAAGCCATTATCGCAAATAGCGGAGAAGATTCTGAAAAAATGTTGCAAAAGATAATTGAAGAGCAGAATAAAACTAATAATCCTTGGATAGGATTTAATGCTTTAGTTAATAAAATTAACGACCTTAAAGAAGCTGGTATTATAGACCCGTTAAAAGTTGTTAAAACTGCTTTTATTAACGCTGTTTCTGTTGCTGCTACTTATTTGGTAATTGGCGCAGCCTTAACTGAAATTCCTGAAGAAAAAGGAAAGGAAGGTGGACATATGCGCGATATGAGCGCTGATTATTAATCTTATTAATATCGTGATTCTAAGAAAGCTCTACGGATTTTGTAGAGCTTTTTTTGTATAATTTTAAATATGTCTTAAATTTTATGATTTAATAGCTGTAAACGATTTTAAGAGGAAATTTATAAATTTTTTTTATTCTTGCTCATTATTANNAGATTATATCGAAGCTTGTTGTCTATCAAGGCTATATTTATTGAAATTTAATAATCTATTAACTTACGAAGTCAATAATTTGTGTGTTATCTCGCTATAATCAATATATCGACTTCGTAAGTCAATATATTGGTTTTGGAGTAATTATCGAGGTTGGTTTTCGATAAAGTTAGACTTGAGGATAATCAAGATTTTTTGGTTTGTCGTATTAGAGTGATTATTTAAGTTTTCAATATGAATATTATGTAAAATATTATTTTATTATCGCAATTTTTTTGTTGAGCAAGTCAAATTTGATATAAAATTAAAATCGTATAAAAATGAAATTCGTTTTGGTCAATTGTGAAGCGCATTTATACAGGTCAAGTGGCGAGGATTTATTAGAACAAAATATAATGAACGGCAATATATATTTTCTACTGATTGATTCCCAAAAAATCGGAACGCCTGGTTTTGGTGGGCAATGTTGGGATCGAACCAACAGCCTCTTCGATGTGAACGAAGCGCTCTACCACTGAGCTAATTGCCCATATTATATCGAGCTGGGTGCTGCTTGATATATTAAGACTTTGCGTTATTGTAATAAACCGTTTTTAAAAAATCAAAAAGCGATTAACAATGTCTAATTTTAAAATAAAAAATTAGAAATTGCTAACCGCTTGTGAAATGCAAGATTTTATTGAATTTCTGCAACTGCTCCGACTTCCTCAAATTTTTTCTTTAACTCTTCAGCTTCTTCTTTTTTTAGTTCTTCTTTAACCACTTTCGGCGCAGCATCAACCAAATCTTTTGCTTCTTTTAATCCTAATGCAGTGACCTCCCTAACAATCTTGATAACATTAATTTTCTGTTCGCCAGTTGATTTAAGTAAAACGCTGAATGATGTTTTTTCTTCAACGCTTCCGGAGGCTCCGCCCGCGACTGCCATCGGCATAGCCGCCGAAACCCCGAATTTTTCTTCCATTATTTTAACTAGTTCGGCTAATTCAGCCACATTGAGTTGTTCTACTTTTGAAATAATATCCTGTAATTTATCCATAAATAATTTTAGTTTAAATAATTTTATTTAATTTAAGCAATCTTTTTCGACCTTTCTGTCAAAACATAAAGAAAAGCGCGAAGAGGGGAAACAATAGTTCCCACTAATTGACCAAGTAAAACTTTTTTTGAAGGAAGCTTACTTAATTTAATAACCAAATCAGCTTTGATAAACTCTTTCTTTTCTAAATCAAATCCTCCTAAAATTTTTAAATTTTCTAATTTCCCCGCAACAGCGGCGACTGAATAAATTTCAGCTGAAGAGAAAATCGTGCCTAACTGGGATTCAAAAATTTCGGGGTTAAAATCAATTCTTTTTCTTTCAAAAATAATTCTTAAAAGTCTTTTTTTTATAACTTTCATTGTACTTTCGATTTCTTTTAAATTATTTCGAAGATTGGCTAAATCGTTTCCTTTTAACCCGGAAAAATCAATAAAGATTAAAGATTTGCCTTTTTTTAATTCCTCAATCCCTTCTTGAATAAGATTATTTTTTTGTTTTTTAGTTAACATATTTTTTAAAAATAAAAAACGGATTTATCTTATGACCGTAAAACAGCCCTAAATATAAATCCGCAAACAAAAAAGCATTTTGCTGTCCTCGGTAGGATTTGTTACCCTGTTAAATAATTTTACAGGGTAGACCTGCTGTCTGCGGACTTTTATTAAGTATACTAAAAAACGGTTGAAAGTCAATAATATTGTTTAAAGCTTTTCTGGAGTTTAAAATAAAGCGTGGTTATATAAAATAAGAAGTTGACTATTTTTGAAAAAATAGTTATTATTCTTACAAATTTAATTTTTAAAATATGCCGCCAGTCAAACATCATACAAGATCGAAAGTAGGACGAAGGAGAGCGAATTTAAGAAAAAAAAATCAGAAACTCTCTACTTGTCTTAAATGTAAAGGCCCTCTTAAGCCTCATTGCGTTTGTTTAAATTGTGGATTTTACAAAACTTGATATATTGAATAAAGCTCAATGCGTTAAATTTTATTTTGCTATATTGAATTCAAGGTTTACTATAGTGAATAGTCAGTTTAATATATTAAATTTATGATTTGCCATAGCAAGCGGTATGCCGCTTAATATATTGAGTCCGAAGTTCGCTATATCAAGTTTTATATAATCTTTAAAAATGTCTAGTCGCCAATTAAGCCGTTCTATTGCTTTACAGTCTTTGTATGAATGGGACTTTATGTTTGAAAAACATTTTAACGGTCATCTTGGTGATATCAATTTAATTGTTAATCGAAATATTGAAGAGTTTGGCCCTGATTTAGATGGCAAAGACTTTGTTTTTAAGATTATTAATGGCGTTTTAAATAAACAAAGGGAGCTTGATGAAATTATTAAAAAGGCGGCGCCAGGGTGGCCCCTTGAACAAGTTTCTTTGATTGACCGAAATATTTTACGCATAGGTTTATACGAGCTTCTTTTTGCTGATAAACAGGAAGTTCCTCCTCGGGTTGCTATTGATGAAGCGATTGAACTGGCAAAGGCTTATGGCAGCGCTAATGCCGGAAAATTTATCAATGGCGTTTTAGGGACTGTTTATCGGGAAATTGGAGAGCCTGATAAAAACGAAATACCAAAAAAAACAATTGAAAAAAACAGAAAAGTAAAAAATGAAAATTAAAATTAAATTATCAAATAAAAAAACAAAACCTTTAGCTAATGGAAAACTTTTGACTAATGGACAACCTTTGGTCAACGGACAGTTTATGGATTTATCAGTTTTAGAAAAAAAAATAGGAACAAATTTTAATAATAAAGACTTATTAAAAGAAGCACTGACTCATCGTTCGTATTTGAATGAAAACTTTTTTTGGAAACTTCCTCATAATGAACGGTTAGAATTTTTGGGCGATGCTGTATTAGAGCTTATTGTCACCCGCTATCTTTTTGAAAAATATCCTCAACTTGAAGAGGGGAAACTTACTCTTTTAAGGGCGTCTTTAGTGAATTCAAAAATGCTTTTTAAGGCTTCGGAAAGTCTTTCTTTAAAAGATTATATTTTACTTTCTAAGGGAGAGGTTCAAATGAATAATCGTTCGTTTGAAACAATATTGGCAAATGCTTTTGAAGCGTTAATTGGCGCGATTTATCTTGACCAGGGATATGAAAAGGCTCAATATTTTGTTGATAGCTTTCTTATTTTATACCTTCCGGAGATAGAAGAAAAAGGTCTTTATAAAGACGCTAAAAGCTTGCTTCAGGAAATTATTCAAAGCGAATATAAAATTACTCCGACTTATAAAGTTTTGGACGAAATGGGGTCTGATCATGAAAAGATTTTTAAAGTTGGAGTTTATTTTGATAATGAGATAAAAGCCGAGGGATTAGGGGAATCAAAGCAAGAAGCTGAATTAAGAGCAGCCGGCGAATTATTAAAAAGACTGGGCCGTAATAGTAATAACCATCATTAATTTTTTGATTCTGTTAAAAATTTATTTTTAAATAGGACAAGGGGGTTGAGTTTTTTTCTTATTCTTTTTAAGCAGGGGGTATTTCATCATCGACAGTTATTTGATATAGTTTTCTTGTAAAATTAGATTTTAGCATTATATTGAAGTTTCGTTTTGCTAAAAAATAGAATTATGTTTAATATATTAATCGCGATTTTAGTAATAATTTTCTTCTATTTTGTTTTTTTTGTTTTTAATAATTTTATTTATAGGCTTCGGAATAAAGTATTTAAAATATACAAATTTAATTTAAGGAATAATGATATTAAAACCAAAAAATAAAGCATTATTTATTTCTAAGTTGAATTTTCGTCAACCTTAATGATTAATTTTAAAACAAATATCTTATTAAAAGATTATTCTCATTATCGCATTGGTGGTCCGGCGCGTTTTTTTTTCGAGGTTTCTGATATTAAGGATATAAAAGAAGTTTTTAAAACATTTAAAAAACTTTTTTCTGAAAACAAAGACTTAAAGATTTTTATTTTAGGCGGCGGGACAAATGTTTTATTTAGCGATGAGGGATTTAATGGTTTGGTTTTGAAAATAAATTTTGATTTTATAAATTTAATTGACGATTATTTAATTGAAGCAGGCGCTGGCGTTTTAATGAATAACTTGGTTAATTATTCGCAGGAAAGAAGCTTGTCCGGTTTAGAGTGGGCAGCTGGTTTGCCCGGAACATTAGGCGGGGCTATAAGAGGGAATGCTGGCGCCTTCGGAAAAGAAATAAAAGGATCGGTTTATGAGGTTTTAAGTCTTGAAATAAAAAATCCTGATAATTTTGTTATAAGAAAAAATAAAGATTGCGAGTTTAACTATCGTTCAAGTATTTTTAAAACTAACGATAATGAAATTATTTTAAAGGCGGCTTTATCCTTTACTTCGGCTGATAAAGAGCTTATGAAAAAAGAAATCGAAAAAAATTTTTCTTATCGTTTAGAAAAACAACCCTTGGAATATCCAAACGCCGGAAGCGTTTTTAAAAATGTTGCGATTGAAAAAGTTCCTTTGGATCAACGAAAATTATTCGCCGAAGTAATTAAAACTGATCCTTTCCCAGTTATTCCTGCCGCTTATCTTATACATAAGGCTGGGCTTAAGGGAGTCTGTCAAGGTGGCGCGATGATTTCCGACAAACATTCAAATTTTATTGTTAATATTGATAACGCTTCTTCTAATGATGTCATTTATTTGATCAACCTTGTTAAATCAGAGGTTTTAAAACAGTTTGACATTAAACTGGAAGAAGAAATCCAAATTTTGTCTTAAAACTTCAGTGAAAAACTTCCGAAAATCTTAATTAAAAATTAAGGAGCTTTAGTTATAAAAATTAAAATTTTATCTTTTCTAAAAAATTTATTTTGTTGTTATTGAGCCTTCGTTTTTTATCTAAAACAAAGTTAGTATAGAAGAAAAAAGGCAGGACATCATTATTTTAACAAAAATTTTTACTTTATTAATTGATAAATTAAAGTTTTAAGATCAATAGAAGTTATCCACATTTTTTTTAAAAGTTATTTGTTCTAAAATTAAACAAGAGCTAATGGAATTGAATGGTCGGCAACTTTTATTAGCCTCACTATATATAAAAAACTTTTTATGGCAAAAAAGAAAGTGGCTAAGAAAAAAAAGAAATAAAATTCTTTTTATTGCTTAACCAAAATCCCTCCCGTATTAAAAAAGGAGGGATTTTTTATTGATTACATAATCTGTAAAATTTCATAATGTTGTTTACATTTTCGGACAGATTGTCTTTCAGAACCAGAATATTTTTGCTCCAGCGGCAAAAACGCATCTGTAAGATGTTCTTCAAGACAACCTGTCCTTGAATATAAAATTAAAAGTGTAAATAACACTCGAGATTCTTACAGATAATGTTATAAATATATTGTATTCTTTAGAACTTTAGTTTTATAGAGTTTTACAATAAGATATATCTTGATAATTCGAATTTCCAATTTCTAAACATTTTTATTTCTTAACAAATTAGTGATTTTTTGGAGAAGTCTATTGAAGTTTAACTTTATAAGAATAACCGTAAGTTTGGAAATTATAAAATTGTAAAATTTATTGAAAATTGAAAATTGAAAACTAACGAAAGAAATTTTTGATTTTTGAATTTTACATTATTTTTTATTTCTTGTAAAATTGAACTTCGTAAGGAAGATTCAATAAACCATTTTATAATATCGTTGTAAGATTAATAATTTAAATGGTTTTAGAGACATAAGTTTGGTTAGCCTTATACACGCTTTTTTTTAAACAATCAAAGTTTGATATAATATTTAATAAAAAATTTTGGGTTTTCCAGAATATTATGGACTTATGTATAGATTTTTAATTTTAGCTTAAAAAGATTAAAATAAAATTAATGGAGTTTCAACCTAATCCTGGTAAAAAACTAATAATTGAAGTTTCGGGCCAAAGGTGGGCTCGCTATCCAATAAAAACACATTTTATTAGCGAAAAAGATTCTTTGGCAGAAATTTTAGAAAATTATGTTTTGGCCTATTTAGAAAAAGGGGATATTGTGGTTTTGGGTCAAAAAATTATTTCAATCTTAGAAGGAAAAGTTGTTTATAAAAAAGATTTAAAAATAGGTTTTTGGGCTTCTTTTCTTTCAGGGTTTGTTAAAAAGACAACAGCCGGTTTTTCGGTTGGCAATCCTTTAAAAATGCAGTTAGCCATTAATTTGGCTGGTTTGCCAAGAATTTTATTGGCTTCAATTTTGGCTGGGGTCTGTAAAGTTTTTAAAATTTATGGTGTTTTTTATTGGGTGGCTGGCCATCAGATTTCTCAAATTGATGGTTTTTATGACAAAATATTTCCCCAATATGGTGAGATGGGTATTCTCGGTTTAAAAAATTGCGACAATCTTTGTCAAAACTTCAAAGAAAAATATGGATTTTTTTTTCTGGTGGCTGATGTCAATGATTTAGGGGGGAACATTTTAGGAAAAAGTCGGGATTTAATAGGTAAGGAAAAATTAATGCTGGAAATTTTAAAAGATAATCCAGCCACTCAATCTAATTGTCAGACTCCTATTCTAATTTTAAGAGAACTTAGAATTTAGTTGATAAGTTTTATTATTTTCATTTTAACTAACGCTTGGCTAAATAATAAAGATTTTTTGAATCATCAAAAGTTGTGATTATATTGAATTAAATAGTTCACTATGGAGAGCTTTAAATTCAATATATTAAGTAATGTGTCATCTAATCTATAAAAACTTTATTTTACGACAAAACAAAACTCTGATATAATATTTTAATGAACGATCCTAATGTGATTAAATTATTAATATATGCGGTAATTGTTGCGTCAGCTATTTTTCATGAATATGCTCATGCTTGGGCAGCTTATGCCTTAGGAGATGACACCGCTAAAAGAGAAGGCCGTTTAACTCTTAATCCTTTAGCGCATTTAGACCCATTAGGAACGGTAATTGTCCCTCTTTTTTTGCTTTTTTATTCTGGAGTTTTTATTGGTTGGGCTAAGCCGGTGCCTTATAATCCTTATGCTTTAAAAGATCAAAGATACGGCTCTTTAAAAGTGGCGGCTGCCGGGCCTTTAACTAATTTGATAATTGCGGTTTTTTTTGGATTAATTTTAAGATTTTTAGAACCAAGTATTTATGCGCCAGCTGGGTTTTGGGATTTTTGGGGATTTGTTATTTATATAAATATTTTTTTGGCTTTATTTAATTTATTGCCCCTTCCTCCGCTTGATGGCTCAAAAATATTTGAAGATTTGTTTCCTAAATTTTTTAGGCAGATTTCAGAAAGATTGGGAATTTTTGGAATTTTATTTGCGTTTTTAGCCGCAATGTTTATCTTAGGGCCTTTAGCTAATATTATTTTCAGAATAATCACTGGGTCGTTGTTTTATTGATTTCTTAAAGAAGTTTTTGATAAAGTAAAAGCCTATTAGACTTTTCAGGATTGACACAAACATTATTTTTCTTTTATATTAATAAATATGCCTACGATTAATCAATTGGTAAAAAGAGGTAGACGGAAAATAACTAAAAAAACAAAAACTCCAGCTCTTGGACGATATTTTAATGTTTTGAGAAATAAACCCGTTAAGTCTTATTCTTCTTTTAAAAGAGGGGTATGTTTAAAAGTTTTTACGGTTACTCCAAAAAAACCAAACTCTGCTTTAAGAAAAGTTTGCCGTCTTCGTTTAACTAATGGTATGGAGGTTACCGCTTATATTCCCGGAGAAGGACACAATCTTCAAGAACATTCAGTTGTTTTAATTCGTGGCGGCAGGGTTAAAGATTTGCCGGGAGTTAGATATCATGTTGTTCGTGGTATTTTAGATACTGAAGGTGTTTCTAATCGTCGTCAACAAAGAAGTAAATATGGGGCGAAAGCGCCAAAAAAAGAGTCTCGATAATAGTTTAGATTCAATATATTAAAATTATAAAATTTTATTATTATTCCTTATGAGAAAAAAAAGAAATTATAAAAGAGAACGCAAACCAGACGCGCTTTATAATAATATAGCTGTTAGTAGGTTTATTAATTATTTGATGATTGACGGGAAAAAATCTATTGCGGAAAAAAACCTTTATTTGGCTTTTAAAGTTTTGGAAAAGGAGAAACATAATCCTATTGAGATTTTTGAAAAAGCGGTTCAAAATGCTATGCCGCTTGTTGAAGTGGCTTCAAAGAGAATTGGAGGAGCCAATTATCAGGTTCCCAGAGAGGTTCGGCCTGAAAGAAAATTTATGCTTGCTTGCAAATGGATTATTGAATCTGCTCGGTCAAAAAAGGGCAAGGGAATAACTGAAAAATTGGTCGAAGAACTTTTACAAGCTTCTAAAAACGAAGGAGCTGCTATTAAAAAAAAGCAGGATATTCACCGGATGGCTGAATCTAATCGCGTTTTTGGTCATTTTTCATGGTAGGTTTTCCTCTGGTCAAAGGGTAAAGGGACAACCTCTGGCCAAAAGATAATCTCTTTAATTTTGAGTTATAGTTTTTTTATTTTGTTATTTTAGTGAATATTCAAAAGAGCATGGTAAAATATTTGAATTTTATTTTTTAATTATGAGAAAATATCCGTTAGAAAAATATAGAAATATAGGTATAATCGCTCACATTGACGCTGGTAAAACAACAGTTAGTGAAAGAATTCTTTTTTATACCGGTACTTCTTATAAAATAGGCGAAGTTCATGAGGGGGCCGCGGTTATGGATTGGATGGAACAAGAAAGAGAAAGAGGGATTACTATTACTGCTGCTGCCACCACTTGTTTTTGGGCCCCGAGTTATATTGAAGAAGGCGAAGAAAATAAACACAGAATAAATCTTATTGATACTCCGGGTCATATTGACTTTACTGTTGAGGTTAAGCGTTCTTTAAGAATTCTTGATGGAGCGGTTGTTGTTTTTGACGGAGTAGCTGGAGTTGAGCCACAATCAGAAACTAATTGGCGTTACGCCGATGATTATAAAGTTCCGAGAATTTGTTTTATTAATAAAATAGACAGGATAGGGGCAAGTTTTGAAAAAAGTTTTAAATCAATTATTGAACGGTTGACTCCAAACGCTGTTGCTATTCAATTGCCGATTGGAAACGAATCGGAATTTGAAGGGGTGATAGATCTTATAAAAATGAAAGCTTTCAGGTTTGAGGGGGAACATGGCGAAAAAATAGTAAGTTATGATATCCCGGAGAAACTTATGGAACAAGCAATTCAGATGCGTTCTATCTTAGTTGAAAAAGTGGTTGAGAATGACGAGGAATTACTTAATGATTATCTTACTATGATCGAAGAACAATCTGCGGCCGAAGGGCAGTCCAAAAAAAAGGAAATTGGAGAAGACGATTTAAAAAGAGTTTTAAGAAAAGCGACCCTAAATAATAATTTAGTTCCAGTTCTTTGCGGTTCTGCTTTAAAAAACAAAGGGGTTCAGTTGATTTTGGATGCGGTAATAGATTATTTGCCTTCGCCTGTTGATTTACCTCCTGTTAAAGGAATTAATTTGAAAAACGAAAGTGAAGTCGAGAGGAGACCTGAAGACGGTGAACCATTTTCAGCTTTAGCTTTTAAAATTGCCGCTGATCCTTTTGTCGGTTCTCTTACTTATTTTCGGGTTTACAGCGGCGTCCTTAAAAGAGGCAGTTATATTTTAAATGCCGTAAAAGAGAATCAAGAAAGAGCGGGCAGAATTTTAAGAATGCACGCTAATGAAAGAGAAGAAGTGGAAGAAGTTTATACGGGTGATATTTGCGCCTTAGTCGGACTTAAAGATACGACTACAGGAGATACTTTATGCGATGTGGAAAATCCTATTATTTTAGAAAAAATCGTTTTTCCAGAACCGGTTATTTCTCAAAGAATTTCTCCGAAAACAAAAGCTGACCAAGAAAAAATGGGCTTGGCTTTGAGAAGGCTTATGGAAGAAGATCCTACTTTTAGAGTTTCGGGAGATTTAGAGACTGGGGATACGATTATTTCCGGTATGGGAGAATTACATCTTGATGTTTTGGTTGAAAGAATGAGAAGAGAATTTGTTGTTGACGCTAATGTCGGACGCCCGCAAGTCGCTTATAAAGAAACGATTCAAGAAACTTCTAAGGCAGAAGGAAAATATATTCGTCAGTCTGGCGGTCGAGGTCAGTATGGACATGTTTGGTTAAAAGTTGTTCCTCTGGAAAGTGGGAAAGGATTTATTTTTATTGACGCGATTAAAGGAGGGGTAATTCCAAAAGAATTTATTTCCGCGGTTGAAAAAGGCGTTAAAGAATCAATGAGCAAAGGAATGGTTGCCGGCTATCCTTTAATTGATATGGAAGTTACACTTTATGATGGTTCTTTTCATGATGTTGATTCTTCTGAAATAGCTTTTAAAATCGCGGCTTCTATTGCCTTACAAGAGGCGGTAAAGAATGCCAAACCTGTTATTTTGGAACCAATAATGAAACTTCAGGTGATTATTCCGTCTGATTTCTTGGGAGATGTTGCTGGCAACCTTTCTTCAAGAAGAGGGAGAATTGATTCTATTAGCGACAGAGATAATATTAAAGTTATTGATTCAATGGTTCCTTTATCTGAAATGTTTGGTTATGCGACTCATTTGCGCTCAATGACTCAAGGAAGAGGAGTTTTTACAATGGAGTTTTCTAATTATGAGCGTGTTCCAAAAAATGTTGAGTCGGCAATTATAGAAGGTAAAAAATAGTTGTTTTGTAATAAAATGAATTGACATTAGAGGAATATTTATTATAATTTTAAAGTCGAAGAAATTAATAAAAAATTCGCCTTCCTAAGTTTTTATAAAAAAATATAAGAAGGTAAAAAATAAAAATAGATTAAATAAATTACTATGGCAGAAAAAGAAAAATTTGAACGCGTTAAGCCGCACATCAATATTGGGACAATCGGTCATGTTGATCACGGCAAAACTACTCTTACCGCAGCTATTATGAATGCCTTATTTTTAAAAGGCTATATTAAAAAAAAGGAAACAGTCGATCAAATCGATAATGCTCCAGAAGAGAGAGCAAGAGGAATTACTATTGCTCTTCATCATTCCGAGTATGAATCGGAAAAAAGGCATTATGCTCATATTGACGCTCCTGGTCATGCTGATTACATTAAAAATATGATTACCGGCGCAGCCCAGATGGATGGAGCGATTTTAGTAGTTTCTGCGGCTGATGGACCAATGCCTCAAACTAGAGAACATATTTTACTTGCGCGTCAAGTTGGGGTTCCAGCGATTGTCGTATTTTTAAATAAAGTTGATATTGTGGATGATCCTGAACTTGTTAGTTTGGTTGAAGCTGAAATTAGAGAGTTGTTATTAAAATATGGCTTTCCGGGAAATGAAATTTCTATAGTTAAGGGGTCAGCTTTGAAGGCCTTAGAAGCTAAATCTGTTGACGATGAGGCGCTTAAACCTATTTTTGAACTTATTAATGTAGTTGATGAAAATATCCCTCAACCGACTCGAGAAATTGATAAACCATTTCTTATGCCGATTGAAGATATTTTTTCAATTGAAGGTCGTGGGACGGTTGTCACCGGCCGCGCCGAAAGAGGGAAAATTAAACTTAATGAAGAAATAGAAATTGTCGGTTTAAGGCCAGTTCAGAGAGCGATTGTTACTGGTATTGAAATGTTTAATAAACTACTTGAAGAAGGTCAGGCTGGAGATAATGTTGGAATTTTACTTCGCGGCATTAAAAAAGAAGATGCTGAAAGAGGTCAGGTTATTGCGGCTATTGGTTCAATTACTCCTCATACTGAATTTGAAGCGGAAATTTTACTTTTGAGTAAAGAAGAAGGAGGCCGTCACACTCCTATTTTTGCTGGATATAAACCCCAGTTTTATTTCCGAACAACTGATGTAACCGGAGAAATGATTTTACCAAGCGGTATTGAAATGGCAATGCCAGGAGATACTGTTAAAATAAGTGTTAAATTAATAGTTCCGGTAGCTATGGAAGAACAACAGAGATTTGCTATTCGTGAAGGAGGAAAAACCGTTGGCGCTGGGATTATTACTAAAATTATAAAATAATTTTTATTTAACCTTGGAAAAACTAAGATTAAGAATCAGATCTTATGATCAAAAATTAGTAGATAATTCCTGCCGGCAGATTTTTGATGTTTTAGGAAGACTGAATGGTAAATCTGTTGGCCCAATTCCATTACCTACAGAGTTTAAAAGATACACGGTTAATCGTTCAACCTTTGTTCATAAGGATTCAAGGGAACAATTTGAAATGCGAGTTCATAAACGAATAATTGATATTATAGAGCCGACTCAAAAATTAATTGAATCTTTAAATGATGTTAATCTACCTGCGGGAGTGGACATTGAGATAAAAATGATGTAATATATTTAATATATTGAAGCGCGGGTAGTCAATTATAAAAATTTAAATAATACAAAAACAACCGCGTTTACTTCGTTTTTTACGGAGGTTACTCGGTTTTTTTGTAGTAAGTAGATTTAATGAATTACATTACCGCTAAAAAATTAAATATGAGTCAGATTTTTATCAAAGACGATGTAGTTCCGGTTACATTGGTAAAAATTGAGGATAGTGTTCAAGACACAAATTTTGAGGTAGGAAAAATATTAAAAATTACTGGTGTTTCTAAGGGAAAAGGGTTTCAAGGAGTTGTTAAACGTTATGGGTTTAGGGGTGGACCGAAAACTCACGGTCAAAAAAACAGACTTCGGGCTCCGGGTTCTATCGGCGATACTGCCTCTCAAAGAGTTTGGCCCGGAAGAAAAATGGCCGGTCGAACCGGAAGCGAAACAATCACTTTAAAAAAGAAGATTATTGAATGGGATGATAAGAATAGAATTTTGGCCCTAAAAGGACCTTTACCGGGAGCTAGGGGAGTAAAAATAAAAATTTTTATATAGTTTTATGAATACTGATTTATACAATATAGAAGGAGAAATTATTGGAAAGACCGATCTTCCAGATCGTATTTTTCAATATCCTTGGAATCCGGACCTTGTTTATCAGGCTTTAAATGTTCAGTCTCAAAATAGCCGTAAAATTTTAGCTCATTCTAAAGGAAGAGGAGAAGTAAGAGGAGGGGGAAAAAAACCTTGGCGTCAAAAAGGAACAGGCAGGGCAAGACATGGTTCGATTCGTTCTCCTATTTGGAAAGGAGGAGGTGTTACTCACGGACCGACAAAAGACCGGAACTATAAAATAAAAATTAACAAAAAAATGAAGCAAGCCGCTATTTTTAGTACGTTGGCAAAAAAATTTAATGATAGTGAAATAAAAATAGTTGACCAATTAAAAATTAGCGAACCAAAAACGAAATTGGTTGCTGAAATTTTAAAAAAAATTTTTGTTCCCAGAGAGAAACAACAAAAACAAGCGTCTTCTCTTACCAAGACAGAACTATCTTTAGCAAGGGTAAAAAAATTGTCCTTCGGCCATGGATTGTCCGTTGGCCATAAAAATCAGAAAATAAGCGTTTTAATAATTCCGGCTGGAGTTAATGAGTTGCCTCTTGGTCAAGGGTTGTCTGTTGGCCAAAAAAACTTGATTCGGGCAGCTAAAAATATTTTAAGAACAAAAAGTCTTGACCCTCGTTCTTTGAATGTTTATGATTTACTTCGTTATAAACATATTCTTTTAGACAAGGATGCGATTTCTATTATAGATAATCATTATCATGCAACAAGTTAAGTTAGCGCAAAAAATATATTTGAGTGAAAAGGCCCAATTAATGGGCGGTTTAAATAAATATGTTTTTTTAGTTGATAAAAATGCTAATAAGAATGAGATAAAAAAAGAGATAAAAAAACAATATAAAGTTGAACCGGTTTCGATAAATATAATTTGTGTAACTAAAAGACAATCAATGGCTAAAGGAAAATTTATAACTAAAGGA
Source organism: Candidatus Liptonbacteria bacterium (assembly GCA_019923695.1). Taxonomy (GTDB): domain Bacteria; phylum Patescibacteriota; class Minisyncoccia; order UBA6257; family Colwellbacteraceae; genus JAHXGO01. The sequence continues at coordinate 23,843 of JAHXGO010000002.1, read as the reverse complement.
CAATCAAAAAAGTTAATTTTTTTAAAAAAAGCCATTGTCACTTTAAAAAAAGGTCAAACTATATCAATATCAAAATGAAAAGGTTTAAACCAACAACTCCATCAAGGCGTCAAATGACCGTAGTTGAATACGGTTTATTAAGCAAGGTTAAACCTCAAAAAAATTTATTAGTTAAATTATCTTCTTTTTCCGGCAGGAATAATCAAGGAAGAATAACGGTTAGACATCAAGGTGGAGGAGTAAAAAGACTTTACCGTTTGGTTGATTTTAATCAAGCCGATAAATTAAATATTCCGGCAAAAGTTGAAACCATCGAATATGATCCTTATAGAACAGCCTTTATTATGAAAATTCTTTATAAAGATGGAGAGCGTCGGTATGTTTTGGCCCCCCAAGGTGTTAAAGTTGGAGATGAGATTATTACTGCAGATTCTGCGTCTTATAAACCAGGTAATAGAATGCGGCTTAAAAATATTTTTGTTGGTTATCGCATTTATAATATTGAATTAAATCCCGGAAAAGGCGGACAAATCATTCGTTCAGCTGGTTCAAGCAGTGAAGTTTTGGCTCATGACGCTGGTTATACCCATATTAAAATACCGTCCGGAGAAATAAGAAAAGTTTTATGGGATAATTTTGCTTGTATTGGTCAGGTTTCTAATCCTGATTGGACATTGACTAATATTGGCAAAGCTGGCCGCTCAAGAAAGATGGGGATTAGGCCGACAGTTCGTGGTACTGCAATGAATCCTAGGGATCATCCTTACGGTGGAGGAGAGGGTCGTCAACCAAGAGGGACTAAAAAGCCTAAAACTAAATGGGGGAAAGTAACCGGCGGGAAAAGAACAAGGAAAAAAAATAAATGGTCAAATATTTTGATTGTAAAAAGAAGAATTAAAAAGAAAAAAAGATAAAAAAATGAGCCGAAGTTCTAAAAAGGGTCCTTATGTGGATCAAAAATTATTAAAGAAAATAACCAAAGTCCCAATCGGTACGTCGATTAAAACTTGGGCGAGAAATAGCGAAATTTGTCCAGAAATGGTCGGTCATATTTTTGCAGTTCATAATGGCAAAGATTTTATTAATGTCAAAGTGGTTGAAGAAATGATAGGTCATCATTTGGGAGAGTTTTCTCCGACTAAAAAATTTTTTAGACATGGCGGAAAAATACAAAAAGAAATGGAACAAAAAACTGCCGCAGGGAAAAATGTTCCTTCTTCCAGCCGTAAGAAATAATTAGATTGCAATTAATTTAAGATGAAAGAAATTAAAGTAAAATTATCAAACTTAGATATAACTCCGAGAAAAACTAGAAGCGTTAGTCGGATTATTATCGGTATGCCGGTTGGAGACGCTGAAGCGGAATTGATGTTTAGAAAAGAAAGAGCGGCTGCTTCTTTATTAAAATTATTAAGAAGCGCTATCGCTAATGTTGTCAATAATAAAAATAAAGAAATAAAAATCGAAAATTTTTATATTAAAAATATTTTGGTTGATAAAGGAATAAGACTTAAAAGGTCTTTGCCTCGGGCTCAAGGCCGGGCAACACCCTTACATAAACAAAGATGTCATGTTATTCTTATTTTATCAGAATCTTCCGAAAAGAAGAGTAGGTTTAAATTTGTTGGCAAAAAAAAGGACAAAAAAATTACTAAAAAGTCTTTGTCTGCGGTTAAAAGACAATCCGAAAAGAAAGAATTGCAAATAGAGAAAAAAGAAGAAGGAAAAGAACAGAGGATTGACAAACCGGAAAAACCTAATTTTTACCGTCGTGTTTTTCGTCGAAAAGCTGTTTAATCATATTTATTTAGTTAGATTATTTTAATAAGTTATTTTGATAAATCGTTTTGATAAATATTACATATATGGCGCAAAAAATTAAACCAACATTGTTAAGATTAGGAAGTTTAAAGAATTGGGATTCTCGCTGGTTTAGCAATTCAAAAATTAGCGTTTATCTTCTTCAAGAAGATATTTTAATTAGAAAAATTATAAACAAGCGTTTAAAAGAAGCTGGTGTTGCTTCAATTGAAATAGAGAGAGTTCCGGGAGTTTGTAAGATTATGATTAAGGCTTTAAAGCCCGGTTTAATTATTGGTCGAGGCGGCAAAGGAATTGAAGAATTAACTAAAAATATAAACAAAGAAGTTTTTGCCTTTAGGAAAAATATTGATATTGGACCGTCCTCTAATCATAAGTTATCCTCTAGCCATAGATTATTTTCTGGTCACAGACCATCTTCTGGTCATAATGAACAGGATAATCGACATAAGACAACCGTAGGCATTAATTTAAGTGTTTTAGAATTATCAAGAAATGAATGTTCAGCCCAAATTATCGCTCAAAACATTGCTAGTGATTTAGAAAAACGATATAAGTTTAGAAAAACAATTAAAAAATATTTGAGCGAAATGATGGCTTATAAAATTGTTGAAGGGGCTAAGATTGAGGTTGCAGGCAGACTTGATGGAGCAGAAATAGCCAGAAGAGAATGGCTTAAAGCTGGTAATCTTCCTCTTACTACTTTAAGAGCGAATATTGATTATGGCGAAATAACCGCCTTTACAATTTATGGGACTTTAGGTGTCAAGGTTTGGATTTATAAAGGAAAAATGTTTTCTGAAAAATAAAGTTAGTATGTTAATACCTAAAAAAGTAAAACATAGAAAATGGCACAAGGGGCGTTCTCGAAAAAGAAAGGTGGAGACAAGGGGGACGAAGTTATCTTGCGGCCAATATGGTCTTAAAGCTTTAGGAAGCGCTTGGTTAACTTCAAATCAGATTGAAGCGGCTCGAAAAACATTGTCTCATTTTATTAAAAGAGATGGAAAGATTTTTATTAAAGTTTTTCCTGATAAACCGATAACTAAAAAACCGCCGGAAGTGACAATGGGCGGAGGCAAGGGGTCGGTTGAATATTATGTTTTTCCAGTTAAACCAGGAAGAATTATTTTTGAAATGGATGGTGTTTCTGAAGATGTTGCTGAAAAAGCTTTAAAATTAGCGAGTTATAAACTTCCTTTTAAAACTAAATTTATATCAAAAAAATAAATATAAAATATGAAAAATAATATAAAAAAGAAAAGAAAATTAGAAGGAATAGTTGTTTCTGATAAAATGCAGAAAACCGTAGTCATTGAAATTAATCGTTTTAAGATAGATAAAAAATATCAGAAACATTTTAAGGTCAGAAAAAGACTTAAGGCTCATGATGAAAATGATGAATACAAAGTTGGCGATAAGGTGACTATTGAAGAAACAAGGCCGTTATCAAAAGATAAAAGATGGAGGGTAGTTTCCTCGTTAAAGATTTAAAATAAAAACTATGATTCAAGAAAGAGCAATTTTAACGGTAGCTGATAATTCTGGAGCAAAATTAATTCGGTGCTTCAGAGTTTTAGGAGGTAGTAGAAAACGATACGCCGGAATCGGAGATATTATTATTGCTTCGGTTCAAGAGGCAGAACCGAGAAAAAATGTTAAGAAGAAAGACAAAGTAAGAGCTGTAATTGTAAGAGCAAAAAACAATTTTAAACGCGCTGGCGGATTATATGTTCGGTTTAACAATAATGCCGTTGTTTTGATAAATAATAAAAACGAACCGCTGGGAACAAGAGTTTTTGGTCCTATCCCTCGAGAACTTAAAGAAAAAGGGTTTGAAAAAATAGTATCAATGGCAAAAAATATTGTATAAAATATGAAAATAAAAAAAGGGGATAATGTTTATATAGTTAAGGGTAAAGATCGCGGCAAAAGCGGCAAGGTTAGTTCTGTTTTCCCCCAAAAAAATAAAATTCTTATTCAAGAACTAAACCAATATAAAAAATCCATTAAACCTAAAAAAGAAGGAGAAAAAGGACGAACAGTTTTGATTTCTATGCCGATTTCAACTCCAAATGTTAAAATTATTTGTCCGAAATGTGGACAAAAAACAAGAGTAGGGTTTAAATTTGAAGGAGAGAATAAATTAAGAAATTGTAAAAAGTGTGACTCTAATTTTAAATAATTATTTTTTAAATGATAAAAAAAGAGAAGAAAAAAAAGAATACTGATATAGTAGATAAGACATTAAATATATCGAGTGATATGTCGCTTGATGTTGGTCTTATTAAAAACTTATCTTCGACAGAGGCCTCTTTAAAAGGGGTTAAAATTGAAAAGATTATTGTTTCTGTTGGGATAGGTAAGTCCCGTCAACTAAACTCCCAGTTTGACGAGAAAATTTTACCGGAAATTAAAAAAGAACTAAGTTTGATTACTGGCCAGATACCAACAGACACTCAATCGAAAAAATCCATAGCTGGTTTTAAAGTTAGAGAGGGAGAGGTTGTTGGGCTTAAAATTACTTTAAGGCGAAAAAGGATGAATGATTTTCTTAAAAGATTAATCAATACGGTCTTACCTCGAGTTCGAGATTTTAAAGGGATTGATTTGAAAAGCGTTGATAAAAATGGAGGCCTGAATATTGGCTTTAAAGAGCAGGTAGTTTTTCCGGAAATAAATCAGGAAATTTCAAAAGCAAGTTTTGGTTTACAGGTGACGGTTGCTTTGAATACTGGGAATCGTAATAAAGCAATTGATTTTTATAAAGAAATAGGAGTACCATTTAAAAAATAAAAGATTATTTATGGCCTAGGGGTAGTCTATGGCTGGAGAATAAATTAAAATAAAATGGCAAAACAATCAGTAATCGCAAGAGCAAAAAAAGAACCAAAGTTTTCATCTCGTATAGTGAGGCGGTGTTTTAAGTGTGGTCGAAAAAAAGGATATATTAGGGATTTTAATCTTTGCAGAATTTGTTTTAGAGAAATGGTTTCTAAGGGTTTAATCCCAGGAGTTAAAAAAGCGTCTTGGTAATTTTTTTTAAAATCTATGCATATAATAATGTTAACAATGATTAATAATGCTATTATGGCTAAAAAGAAAAGCCTAAAAGTTCCTTATTCAAAAATTAATTTGGCGATTGCGGAATCTTTAGTTAAATTTGGTTATTTAAAGTCTGCTCAAAAAAAAGGAAGAACGGTTAAAAAAATAATTTCCATTGATCTTAATTACGACGAATCAGGAGAATCAGCGATAAAAAACATAAAGTTTTTAAGTAAGTCTTCAAGAAGAGTTTATAAAGGTTATAACGAAATTAGATTTTCAAAACAAGGTTATGGCAATTATTTTTTAAGTACGCCAAAAGGAATTTTAGCTGATGTAGAAGCAAAAAAAATGAAAGTTGGCGGAGAAATGCTTTTTGAAATTTGGTAAAAGACTTTGTTTAAATTTTCAAGTTGAAAACGCAAGGCTTTAAATATAAGATTTTTATCTCGCTTTTTCTTTTAAAAAAAATATTGATATTTTTTTAAAACAGTGTTAGTCTTTAGTAAGAAAAATTAGGTATTTAAATTTGTGGCTCGTTAAAATTTTTAGTTTAGTATGTCTAAAATTGGGAAAAAACCGATATTTATTCCAGAAGAAGTAAAAGTCCGTTTAGAGGAGGGGTTTTTAGTTTTTGCCGGAAAAAATGGCGAATTAAAAGTTAAGTTTTTAGCTGATGTAGAAGTAAAAATAGAAAATAATAATATTATCTTTTCAATTAAGAAACATACAAGACAAGCAAAATCTAATTGGGGAACGATACGCGCTTTGTCAAATAATGCTTTAAAAGGTTCGATGGAAGATTTTGTTAAAGCATTGAAAATCGAAGGAGTTGGTTGCCGGGCAAATATTGAGGGAGAAAAATTGATTTTAAATGTTGGTTATTCTCATCCGGTAGAATTTCTTATACCAATGGGTATTAAAATTTCAGTTGAAAAAAACATTGTTAAAATTACCGGGCCGGATAAATTTTTAGTCGGCGAAACAGCCGCCAGAATTAGAAGGATTAGAAAACCTGAACCTTATAAAGGAACGGGTATTATGTATGTTGACGAAATTATTAAGAGAAAGGCCGGAAAGAAACTGGCTGCCGCAACAAATAATAAATAATATATTATACAATGAAGAAAGCAATTATTAAAAATCAGCAGAGATTAAAAAGAAAAAAAAGAACAAGGTCTAAAATTTTAGGCACTAAAGAACGTCCTCGTTTAACCGTTCAAAGAAGTAATAATCATATTCATCTTCAGGCGATAGACGACGAAAAAGGTCATACTTTAATTTCTGCTTCTACCCTTCAGTTGAAGTCAAAGCTCCCGCTTACGGCGGATTCGCCTCTGGCGAAAAAAATAAAAAAATCGGATCAGGTTTTGAAAGTTAGCGATATTTTAGTTCAAAAAATAAAAGAAGCTGGAATTAGCGCAATGGTCTTTGACCGCGGTTGTTATAAATATCATGGTCGGATAAAAATTATTGTCGAGATTTTAAGAAAAGAAGGAATAAAAATCTAATATTATGCTTCCATTCAAAAGAGCTAATACAGAAGAATTCCAAGAACAAGTTTTGGACTTAAGAAGGGTAACTAGAGTTGTTGCTGGAGGAAAGCGTTTTCGTTTTCGGGCAACAGTGGCAATTGGTAATGGTAAAGGCAGAGTTGGGGTTGGTATTGCTAAAGGAGTTGATGTTAATCAGGCAGTCCAAAAAGCTAAAATCGAAGCTAGAAAGCATCTTATTTTTGTTCCTTTAAAAAAAAGAACAATCCCTCATGAAGTTATGGCAAAATTTAGCGCCGCTAAAGTTTTACTTAAATCGGCTAAACATGGTCATGGTTTGCTTGCCGGAGGGGCGGTTAGGGCAGTTCTTTCGCTTGCCGGAATTACTGATATTACCGCTAAATGTTTGGGTACTACTAAAAATAAATTAACTAACGCTATGGCAACTATAGAAGCGTTAAAAAAAATTAAAAATCAAAAACCAAAAATTAAAATAATAAATTAGAATTGAAAATTCAAACATTTATTTTTTAATATTTATATTTTAAATTATCATTATGCAATTACACGAGCTTCAACCAATTTATAAAAATAAACCTAAAAAAAGAATTGGCCGCGGAGGGAAAAAAGGGAATTATTGCGGTCGCGGTCTTAAAGGACAGAAATCTCGGGCTGGCCACCGTATTCGCCCAGCTGAACGCGAATTTGTCTTAAGACTTCCGAAGTTAAGAGGCAAAAAATAAACCGCAAAGCAAAGAGTAAAAAGATGTTTGAAAAAATTAAGCAAGTTTTTAAAATTCCAGATTTAAGAAAAAAAATTCTTATAATTATTTTTCTTCTTATTGTTTTTAGGATTTTTATCGCTATTCCTATTCCCGGCATAAACGAAGAGAGGTTAAGAGAATTAGTTGCTGGCAATCAGATGCTTGGTTATTTAAATATTTTTTCTGGCGGAGCATTGGGGAATCTTTCAATTGCTATGCTTGGGGTTGCTCCTTATATTACCGCGACAATTATTCTTCAGCTTTTAACCGTTGTCTTCCCTAAATTAAAAGAAATTTTTTATGAAGAAGGAGCTATTGGCCGGGAAAAATTTGAACGCTTAGGACGCTTGCTGACTGTCCCTTTAGCCGCGCTTCAATCCTTCGGTTTTTTGAGATTTCTTTCCGCTCAAGGAATATTTGCCGAAACCGCTTTATTAAATGTTTTAGGTAATGTGATTGTTATTACTGCTGGTTCAATGGTTATTTTATGGCTTGGAGAGTTAATCAATAAACAGCAGTTAGGAAGTGGAGTTTCATTAATTATTTTTGCGGGGATTGTCAGCGGTTTACCGATGTCCTTAGGCGGCGGTTTAGAGAATTTTCGTTTGGGTATATTGAGGCTTGATATGATTTTAATTTTTGCTATTTTAGCTTTGGCTGTTATAGTAGGTATTACTATTATTAACGCTGCCGAAAGAAAAATCCCTGTTTCTTATGCGAAAAGAATAAGGGGGAATCGGGTTTACGGAGGAGTTTCAACTTATTTACCATTAAAATTAAATCAGGCCGGCGTTATTCCAATTATTTTTGCGGTTTCGGTTTTAATATTTCCCCAATTTATTGGTCAGGTTTTATCCGGAATTTCTCCTGTTGCCGGAGAAAGGATACTTGAGTTTTTCACTAAAATTCAAAATAATAATCTTATTTATGGAATTTTATATTTTATTTTGGTTTTTATTTTTACTTATTTTTATACTGCGATTGTTTTTAATCCCAAAGAAATTGCTAAAAATCTTCAGAGAAGCGGTGGTTTTCTTCCGGGGGTTAGGCCGGGGCCGCCAACCATAAGTTATCTTTCTTCGGTTATTAGCAGAATTACTTTGTTTGGCGCAGTGTTCCTTGGTTTTGTTGCTATTTTACCGATTATTACTCAATTTTTAACTGACCTACCTAATCTTACTATCGGCGGCACGGCTTTATTGATTGTGGTTGCCGTTGCTTTAGAAATTACTAAAAAAATTGATTCTGAATTAAAAATCAGGGAATACGAAGAATTTACTTAAATTTTTGAACCGCAGGTTCGATATATCGAGCGGTACACCACTATGCTATAGCATAGTGGTGGTTTGATATATTGAACGAGATTCACTATATCGAAGCGAAGCTTTGATATGCTATAATTTATTTATGCAGTCAGTTTTAATTATTTTAGGACCTCCGGGTTCGGGGAAAAACACCCAAGGAGAGTTTTTGGCAAAAAAATTCAAATTTGGTTATTTTGACGCTGGTTCTTATCTTAGAACAATATTTGAAGATCCTAAAAAACTTCAAAATCCTTTTATAAAACAACAAAGGAGTTTGTCTTTGGCAGGGGGGTTGGTTAACCATAGTTGGCTTTTAAGAATTGTTAAAAAAGAAATCAAAAAACTTTTTAACCAACAAGGCGGAGTAAAACAAAACAGGGGGCTTGTCATAACGGGAATTCCTCGATCTTATTATCAGGCTTTTGGCGACAGAAGGACAAAGGGTTTATTTGAATTTTTAGAAAAAACAATTGAAAAAAAGAACATTTTTATTGTTTGGATAAATATTAGTTTAAATGAATCTATAAAAAGAAACAGCAAAAGAGGCAGAGAGGACGACAAGATAGAAAAAATCAAATTAAGATTTCAAGTATATAATACTAATCTTTTACCCATTTTTAGTATTTTAAAAAAACAGAGATATAAATTAATAAAAATAGACGGAACCCCTTCTCCGTCTAAAGTTACTAAATTAATTATTGAAAATTTAAAAAAACTGAATTTTAGATTATCCGTTAATCACGAATTGTAAATTTTTATGGTTCTTCTAAAAAATAAAAAAGAGATAGATGGGATAAGAAAGTCCGGACGAATTTTGTCTTTAGTTTTAAAAAAACTACGCAAAGCCGCGAAAATTGGGGTTAGTTTAATCGAGCTTGATAAATTAGCGGCTGAAATAATTAAATCAAAAAAAGCGGAATCAGCTTTTTTGTATTACAGACCTTTAGGCAGTCGTTATGGTTTTCCCGGCCATATTTGTTTATCGTTAAATGAAACCGTTGTTCATGGTATTCCCGATGATTATGTTTTAAAAGATAGGGACTTATTGAAAATTGATGTTGGTATAAAATATAAAGGACTTATTAGCGATGCCGCAACAACTTTGATAATTGGTTCGGCTTCTTCTGATGTTTGTCGTTTAATTAAAGCAACAAAACAGGCCTTAACAGCTGGTATTAAAGTCTTAAAAATCGGAAATCAACTTGGCGATGTTGGCGCGGCAATTGAAAAAGTTGCCCGGAAAAATAGAGTTAATGTTATTAGGGGGTTAGGCGGTCATGGAGTTGGTTTTTATCCTCATGAAGAGCCGATGGTTTATAATTTTGGAGAAAAAGGAAAAGGAATGACTCTTGTCGAGGGAATGGTTATTGCTCTTGAACCGATGTTTAGTTTGGGTTCTTCTATCATTTTAGAACTTGATGATGGAAGTTTTATCACCAGCGACAGAAGTTTATCAGCTCATTTTGAACATACAATTGCTGTTACAAAATCAGGCCCAAAAGTTTTAACTTTGTAATATTAAGGATTGTATATTTTATATTAAACTAAAGTTTGTCATAGTGAAATATAAACTCAATATGTTAAGCTTTGTTTTATCATACTGGCGATTTTTTCTGAAAATGGTATAATACTTTTTAATAGTATGGCGATTTGGCCCAATTGTTTGATATTTTAAGGGGGAGATAGTTCGACATAAAATGCCATAAAAATTTTTTTAATCTGACGATTGAGTTAATTTACTATATTTTATGCGTCTTTTTAGAGGTTATATCAAAATCTTTTAAATAAGATTCATATTCAATATCAAAGCTTCATTTTATTATGAAATTTATACAAAGAAAAATTTTAATAATAACAGTTCTTTTTTTCATTATTTTATTCGGAGCTTTTCTTTTTAATGAAAATTTTCTTCCCAGAGATGGGAATCTTGATGATTATTTGTATAATCCTAAGGCTTTTTTTCTTTTAGTCAGCGTCGCCGCTTTTATTGATTCAATAAATCCTTGCGCTATTTCGATTTTGCTTGTTAGTGTTGCTTTTCTTTTATCCTTGGGGACTTTGAAAATGAATATTTTTAAAATAGGAATTTCTTATATTTTGGGGATATTTATAACTTATTTTCTCATAGGGCTTGGTTTTCTTAATATCATCGGACATTTAAATCTGCCTTCAGGGATACTTTCCAAATTCGCTTCTATTTTTTTGATACTTGCTGGTTCAATTAGTTTAATAAATGTTTTTTGGGTTAAGTCCCCGGTAAAATTGAAGGTTCCTTCTTTTATTCACCAACGAATCGCCGTTTTGATACAAAAGGGTTCAGTTGGCGCGGCTTTTGTTTTAGGGTCTTTGGTTGGAGTTTTTGAGTTTCCTTGCACGGGGATGGTTTATTTAGCGATTTTAGCTTTTTTAAGCGATAGGGCTACTTTTTTACAGGGGGTTGGGTATCTTTTAGTTTATAACCTTATTTTTGTTCTTCCTCTTGTAATAGTTCTTTTTTTGGCTTTGGACAAAAAGTTTTTGGAGATTATTAATAAATGGAAAGAAAAAAGCTCGTTAAAACGCCAAGTTTTTGCCGGCTTGGCAATGATCATTTTAGGGGTTATAATTTTTTTTATTAAGTTTTAATTAAATTTTTATTATGGAAGATAAAAAAGGCGGGTTGGAAAAACTTCTTGAGAAAATAAAGGACTTTAATCAGAAAAAAGATATTGACCTTTCGTCAGAAGAGGACTTAAGTATTGCTATTATGAATTTAATAAGTCTTGAAGAACATTTTTTCTTTACCGCCAGTCGCACTGAAGATCCAAGTTATTATAATTTGCTTGATGAAACACGGTCATTAAGAAAAGAACTTCTTGCCAGAATGATTGAAAAACATGAAGGTGAGACTTGGTGCGCCGCAAAACATCTTTTAGCGGCGACAATGAGACTGATGGAGGTTGGGACAAAGCTTTATAGTGACGGTAAAAAAGAAGAAGCTCAAAAAATTTTTTCTTACGCCTATAAACTTTATTCTTTATTTTGGGGGTTAAAATTAAAACTTATCAACATTACAGATATTAAAAAAGTTGCTAAAGAAGACAAGGCTTGGAGTTTAGAAGATATAGTTAATAAACTTGTTGATTGTTGCGATGAATAAATAAGGAAAATAATTTTAAAAAATAAATAATATGAATAAAAAAATAATTATCTTTGCAATCGCTTTAATCTTGATTTTGTTAGTTGGGGTTATTGTTTCGTTTTATGTTTTTAGTCAAAATAAAAATCAAGAAATCGTTGATAATTTGCCTATTTCGAAAATAGATAAATTCGCTGATTGCTTAAGTAAAACTGGAATTATTATGTATGGCAATGATTTTTGTCCGGCCTGTAAAGAACAAAGGAGAATGTTTAGTCAATCTTTTCGTTTTATTAATTATGTTAATTGTAGGTTAGAGCCTCAAAAATGTATTGATAAAAAAATTAATAATTTTCCAACTTGGGTTTTTCCTAACAATGAAAGATTAGTTGGTCTCCAAAACTTTGAAAAATTAAGTCAAGTTAGCGGCTGTCAGATAGAGCTTTAATTAAAATTTATAAAAGTATGCCAAAACTTATTTTTGATATTGAAACTGTGGGCGAAGATTTCGGCTCTATTGATGAAACCACAAAATTTTTTTTGACTAATTGGCTTAAAAAAGAATCATTAAACGAAGAGGAATACGATAGCGCCCTGGAGGATATAATAAGCGGTTTGGGGTTTTCACCTTTAACCGGGGAAATTGTTTCTTTGGGTATTTTAGATTCGGAAAAAAATCAAGGCGGGGTTTATTTTCAGGCGCCCGGAAAGCAAATTGAAGACTTTGTTGAGGATAATATTAAATTTAAGCAGATGTCCGAGCTGGAAATTTTAAACCAATTTTGGCAGATAGCGGAAAAGTACGACGAATTTATAAGTTTTAACGGCAGGGGATTTGATGCTCCTTTTATTATGATTCGTTCTGCTATTTTGGGGATAAAGTCGACTAAAGATTTAATGTCAAATCGTTATCTTGAACGTCAAAAATTTGGAGTTATACATGTTGATCTTATGGACCAATTAAGTTTTTACGGAGCTGTAAGAAAAAAGGGGAATCTTCATTTATGGAGTAGGGCGTTTAATATCCCAAGTCCCAAGGTTGGCGGGACAACTGGAGACGAAGTAGCTAAACTTTTTTCCGAAAAAAAATTTTTGGATATTGCTCGATATAATGTTAGAGATTTAAGAGCGACCAAAGAGCTTTACGAAAGATGGTTTAAATATTTAAAATTTTAATTTTTTAATATATTAGATCTCCGATTCTTTATGGAGAACTACATTAAGTCTAAAGTTCGCTATGTTTAAATTATTCCGTTTTTAATGAGATTTATTTTTATATTTTTTGACCACTATGCTATAGCATAGTGGTTTGTATTTTAGATTAGCGGTATTTTTATGTTTTTTTTGCGTGTTTTTGCGTAATAGAAATGAAATTGAAACCATATAGTAAAGTGGATACTTGGCGTTTTTGTTCAAAATATATTTTATAGAAACATATTAAATTATAAATTCGTTAGTTGGTTATAAAAAAGTTTGTTTAGCACATGTGGATAATTTTATAAATTGTTTAAAAATCCTTTAAAATACTCATTTTTTTAGGGTTTTGTTTAAACTTTGACTTAAGACAAGGAATAGAATAGGATTCTAATAAAAGTGGGGAATTGTGGATAACTATGTGGAGAACTGGTTATTTCTGTGGATAACTTTAAACTATTAAACCCCTGTAAAATTAAAAAATTTTTAATATGTTTATAGGCGAATACAAACACAATATTGATTTAAAAGGTAGAATTGCCGTTCCTGTTAAATTTCGAAGTCAGCTTTTAGAAGGGGCAATTGTGACTAAAGGATTAGATCGATGTCTTTTTATTTTTACCTCAAAAGATTGGGAAGTTTTAGCCCAAAAACTTATTGCTTTGCCCTTAGCTCAAGCTAATTCAAGGGCTTTTGTCAGACTTATGCTTGCCGGGGCTGTTGATTGTGAGCTGGATAATCAGGGCAGAGTTTTGCTTCCTGAATATTTAAGACAATACGCTAATTTAGAAAAGGAGTCTGTAGTCGCCGGTTTGTACAATCGAATTGAAATTTGGGACAAAGAAAGCTGGAGAATATACAAAGAAAAAACCGAGAACGCCTCTGACGAAATAGCGGAAAAATTGTCGGCGCTGGGAATATAAAAATTTCATAAAATCAAAAATAACAATGTAAAATTTTAATATGAATCATAAACCAGTTCTTTTACAAGAAGTAATAAATATATTGAATCCTAAGCCCGGCGATTTTTTTATTGATGGCACTATTGATGGAGGAGGACATGCGTTTGAAATTTTAAAAGTAATTTCTCCTAATGGCATATTTTTGGGGTTGGACTTAGACGAAGAAATGATAAGAGCGGCAAAATTAAAATGGCAGAATCATAGTTCAAAAATTATTTTAGTTAAAGCTAATTACACGGCACTAAAAGAAGTTTTGAAAAAAAAGAAACTATCGAAAGCTGACGGTCTTTTATTGGATCTTGGCGTTTCTTCTGAACAACTTGAAAAATCAGGAAGGGGATTTAGTTTTTTGAGAAACGAGCCGCTACTAATGACTTACGATAAAAAAGCAGAACCTCTTTACAGAGCTTTAAGACGATTAAGTAGACAAGAAATTTTTGAGATTATTAGATTAAGCGACGAGCGTTATGCCGGAAGAATAAGCGAAGCTATTTTTAAAACAGAAAGAAAAAAATGGATTGAAACCACAGAAGATTTAGTTAGAGTCATAGAGTCGGTTGTCCCAAAAAGAGGGAAAATACATCCGGCCACAAAAACTTTCTTGGCTTTTAGGATTTATATTAATAATGAATTGAAAAATTTAGTGGAAGTTTTAGCAATTTTGCCTGAAATTATTAAAAAAAGCGGCCGGGTGGCGATTATTACTTTTCAGTCGCTTGAAGACAAAATAGTCAAAGAACAATTTAAAAAAATGGTTCAAAAAGAAGAAGCTGAATTAATAAATCAAAAACCCTTAGTTCCAAATTTTTTGGAAATCAGAAATAATCCTCGGAGCAGATCAGCCAAATTAAGGGCGATAAAAATTAATTAATGAAAAATTAAAATAATTAATAAAAAAATGACCGTTATTCAACCAAGTAGAAAAAAAACTTTTTTAGATACCCTTATTTTATTTTTTGGAGGAGGGGTTTTGGTCGGCCTTGCTGTTTCAGTCTTTTTTTATGCTTATTCTGTCACTTACCGTCATGAAATAAACTCGCTTGGGAATAAAATTGCGGATTTAAAGCTTTCAAATGCCGAACTTAATAATAATTTATTTGGGTTGACGGATATCAAGAATTTAGAAATATTAGCTCAAGAAAAAGGTTTAATAAAAGATAAAAACCCCCAATGGGAATTCGCTTCTCGCTGATTTTTATAATTTTTACTTTAGTTTATGCCGTTCTTTTGGCGAATTTTTATCATCTTCAACTGAACAGAGGAGATTATTTTATGGTTAGAGCCGAAGCTCATCGGCGTTTAGCTTTTGACCTTGAACCGGAAAGGGGAAATATTTTTTTCACGGATAAAAATAAAGCCTCTGTGCCAGTGGCGGTAAAAAAATATTATCCTTTAATTTTTGCCGTTCCAAAAAACATTGTTAACATTAATGAGACCGCTTCAATTTTAGCAAAAGTTTTAAACATTGAAGAAAAAAAAATTTTATCAAGGATTTCAAATAAAAAAGACCCTTATGAAATAATATTAAGAAAAGCTTCTTTAGAACAAGCTCAAGAAATTCAAAAACTTAATTTAAAAGGAATTGGTATAAGCCAAGAGCCTTATCGTTTTTATCCAAACGAAAGATTGGCCAGTCATCTCCTTGGTTTTGTTTCTGAAAATTCCGGTCGTTATGGTATTGAATCTTTTTATAATCATATTTTAAAAGGCGAGCCCGGAGTTATTTTGGGTGAAAAAATAGTTCCTCCGAAAAAAGGGGAGGATATATATTTAACCATAGATAGAAATATTCAGGCGGCAGCTGAAAAAATTTTGGGAGACGCGGTTGCTAAACATAAAGCTGAATCTGGAATGATAATTGTGATGAATCCGAAAAATGGAGAAATTTTAGCGATGAGTTTTTTACCTAATTTTGATCCTAATAATTTCGGAGAACTTGAAGTCAAAAATTTTTTGAATCCGGCGGTTCAAAGTGTTTATGAGCCTGGCTCGGTTTTAAAACCTATCACAATGGCAATTGGCATTGAAACTGGAAAAATTACTCCTTATACCGAATTCGTCGATAAAGGTTATGTGACTTTAAACAACAGAACTATTAGAAATTGGGATTTTAGAGCTTACGGAAAAACCGATATGAGCAAAATTATTGAAAAGTCTATTAATACCGGTATTGTTTTTGTTGCCCAACAAATAGGCAAGAGCGTATTTTATGATTATTTGAAAAATTTTGGCTTAAATAAAAAAACAGGCATTGATTTACCGGGAGAAGTAACTGGCAACTTAAGGACCTTAAGAGATGGCAGAGATATTAATTTGGCGACAGCTTCGTTTGGTCAAGGCATTGCTGTTACTCCTATCAGACTTTTAACTGCTATAAATGTAATTGCTAATAATGGGTTAATGGTCAAGCCTCATTTGTTAGCGGGCAATCAAGAGTGTTTAGGAAGAGTAATCAGTGAAGAAACCAGCCGTCAGGTAACAGAAATGATGATTGCAAAGGTTGACGAAATTAGGTCAGCCCAAATTAGTGGTTATAGCGTAGCAGGAAAAACTGGAACAGCCCAGATTCCCGATTTTCAAAAAGGAGGATATACTGACGAATTAATTCATACTTTTGTTGGTTTTGCTCCGGCTTATAACCCGCGTTTTATTGCTTTAATTAGAATGGATAAAGGGAAAGGACCTATTTTTGCAAGTCAGACGATTATGCCGGCTTTTAGAGAATTGGCGCAGTTTATTTTAAATTATTACGAAGTTTCGCCTGATAGGTTATAGTGAATCAAACGAATTATTAGATTTGATATAGATTAATACAGAACTAATATTTTGGGAAAGAGGTGGTAAAATAAATAATAAAAGAAGTAGACTACCAAAGGTAGATTGCCCCGTTTTTGGCGGGGATTTTTAACGGGGTTGGCCCTGTTAGAAAAACTGCCCGCGCTTACCCGGCCAAAAGACTTTTAGGCAGTTTTTCATTGAGTATATTTTTTATTTTAATTCTACTTTACTATTATACTTTCCGATCGGAAAATATAATAGTAATAATAATATCTATGCTATAGCATAGCGCTATGATGTGTCATAGTAGCAAAGCGTTGTGTAATGAAGATTGTCAAATATATTATAGCGAACCGTAGGTTCGATATAATATATTTACAGTTTGTTATAGCGAGTCTCGAGCTCAACATATTGAGCGGCTTATTATTCGCTATATTAATCTAAATTGTTATAATAAAATAAGATTTGAATATCTTAAGTTTTGTTTTGCCATAGCTTATTTATTTTAACAAATGCGAAAAATTTTATTAAAAATTCTAATTTTTCTTTTAAAACACTTTAGCCGATTAATTATTTTAAAATATAAACCGATAATTATAGGGGTGTCAGGCACGGTTGGCAAAAGTTCAACCAAAGAGGCGATATACAATGTTTTGAAAGCTAAGAACAAAGTTCGGGCAAGTCGCGGAAGTTTTAACAATGAAATCGGCTTACCTCTAACTATTTTAGGCGAGTATTATCAAACCGGCGGGTTTTTATTTTGGTTAAAAGTGTTTTTTTTGGCTTTTTTTAAAATTATTTTTAAAAGCGATTACCCTAAATTTCTTATTTTAGAGTATGGCGCCGATAAGCCAAAAGACATTGATTATTTACTGCAAGTTACTAGTCCTTTGATTGGTGTTTTTGTTTCTTCTTCGGATGTGCCGGTTCATGTTGAATTTTATAGTTGTCCAAAAGAAGTGGCTGAAGAGGATGCAAAAATAATTTCAAGTTTATCGGAAAAAGGTTTCGCGATATTAAATTTTGACGACAAAACGGTTCTTTCCTCAAAAAATTTAACAAAAGCAAAAGTTTTAACTTACGGATTTAATAAAGGCGCTGATGTCAGAATTACCGGTTTTAAAAATTGTTGTCAGGGGTATAATCCTTTAGGTATTATTTTTAAATTACAATATCAAAAACAAAGCGTAACAGTTAAAATTGACGGAGTTTTTGGCAAGGGCCAGGCTTACGCGACAGCAGTTAGCGCGGCCGTGGGGTTAATTTTAGGTTTTACTCTTAAGGAAATGGCTGATATTTTTCCTTTTTATCAATCTTTGCCCGGGAGATTAAAACTTATTAAAGGAATTAAATCTTGTTATCTTATTGATGATTCTTATAATACTTCGCCATCTTCAGCAAAAGAAGCGCTTGATGTTTTGAAAGATTTGAAAGCAAAAAGAAAGGTGGCGATTTTAGGAGATATGTTAGAATTGGGGGAGTATTCTGTTGAAGCTCATAAAAATATTGGAAAATTAGCTGCTGGTTTTGTTGATGTTTTGATTACGGTTGGGACAAAAGCAAAATTTATAGCTGAAGGCGCGAGAAAAACAAAATTTATAAAAAAAAATATTTCAGATTGCCCCTTGGTCATAGATTGCCCCTTGGTCATAGATTGCCCCTTGGTCATAAGTTTTGCAAACTCTGATGAAGCAAAAATAAATATTGAAAAAATAATCAAACCGAATGATTTGATTCTTGTTAAAGGCTCTCAAGGCGTCAGAATGGAGAAAATCAGTTTTAAAATAATGGCAGAACCGGCAAAGGCAGGGCAATTATTGCCTCGTCAATATGGGAAATGGCTGAAGTAAAATTATTGCTTTATTGATTAAAATGAAATTTGATTAACTATTGGAGAAGTATTAAGATTATTCTTCAATTATCAGATTAAATAAATTATTTGGCCCCTATCGTCTAGAGGCCTAGGACGTCGGGTTCTCAATCCGAAAACCGGGGTTCGATTCCCCGTGGGGGCGTTTAAAGAAGAAATATTAAAAAAATGAAAAAAAGATTTTATTATTTTGGGATATATTTATTAGCTTTATTTTTTGTTTTGTCTTCGTTTTTAATCGCTGTTTTTGAAATAGAGGGGAATTTTATTATAATAACCGGTTTTATCGGTGACCAAATTTCTATCTTAAAAATAGTCGGCATTAATTTTTTTATTGTGGTAATGAATTTTGTTTTGGCTGAATTTGTTTTTAAAAGAGAAAGGGTTGTTTCTTATATTTTTGGCGCGGTAAGTTTATTTGTAAGCGCTATAATTTTCGTTTCAGTTGCATCTCGGATTTTTTTTTGGTAAGATATTTTAATGTTAGTAGTTATTGAAAGTGGCGGAAAACAATATTTGGTTTCAGCCGGCGATATAATAAAAATAGAAAAAATTAAAGGCGAAAAAGGCGCCAGCGTTTTTTTTGAGAAAGTTTTACTTAAGGCCAATAACGCAAATGTTGAAATAGGCGAGCCGTATCTTAAAAACGGAAAAGTGGAAGCGGAAGTTTTATGCCAAGGCAAAGGAGATAAAAAAATAGTTTTTCGCTATCAATCAAAAACTCGTTATAGAAAAAAGAAAGGACACCGTCAACTTTTTACTGAAGTTAAGATTATTAAAACTGAATAGCGAATTTACGGTTCGCTATAGTGAGTAGCGCGCCGTTTGATATAAGGGGCGCATAAGTTCAGATACATATTGGACTCTGTAGGAGTTTAAATATGTATGAAAATAATAAGCATTAGTTATGGTATTAAAGGTTTTGCTTGTTTATATAACGTGTAAAATTTCATAGCGTTGTTTACATTTTCGGACAGATTGTCTTTCAGAACCAGAATATTTTTGCTCCAGCGGCGACACCAAGCCCAGCGCATCTGTAAGATGTTCTTCAAGACAACCTGTCCTTGAATATAAAATTAAAAGTGTAAATAATACTCGAGATTTTTACATATAACGATGTCTTAAAAGAGAGACCTTAGTTTATGATTTAGAGAGATTCAACAGAAAATTTATTGATTGATTTGCGTGGTATAATACAGAAAGATCACATTGGACATTAAAATAAATATCCCCGATGCAATATATAATTAATAATTTATTTTACAAAGAAAAAGAGCAGTTTATAGACATGTTCGGGTCTTTAGTGATGCCGTACTACTTGCACGGAGTGCATCTACAGGAACTGCAGGATGTGCAGTCGCAGGGTCGCACATCGACCGCATCTTTGAGGTCGATTTTTTCGGCGACTCGCACGCGCGTCTCGGTATCGGGGACGACGAGAATTTCCGACTCATTCATTCTTCTCATCTCCTTTCGGTTGTAAAAGTGCTTGATTTTGAAAAACTCACAGTGAGTTTTTTCTAGTATGAAAATAGCATAATCTATTGATTTATGCAGGTAGCGGGCAAGAATTTGGGGAACCCCGAAGGAGAAACAAAGTTTCCCTACGAGGGTAAATTTGAGGGGGGAGGAAATTTTTTGCCCGCTCGCCGAAAATCATCAAAAATTAAAACGCCGATTGGACTTTATATTTTAAATAATTCATTATTCTTTTTAATTCTCTGATAAGATTCTTTTAAAAATTCATCAAAATTTTTACTTTTGGCGGTTTTATTATATAAATCATTAAAATATTTAGGAGCAGTTTTATCACCTATTTTTATTCTTTTATGTTCGGTATAAAAATCTGCCTTACGTTTTAACATTTTTTGAATTCGTATGTCACCTAAGATGATTGGCGCTAAAATTTCGCTCAAATGCCACTCTAAATAAGGCGATTCAAATTTTTTATTATTTACTTTTGGATATAATAGTTTCCATTTTTCAAAATACAAAAAATGGCAACACTCGTGCATAATAACTTCCATCGCATGAGATGATTTTTTGTAGTTATAAAAAATAGAGAAACTCCAATCATTTAAGAAACGAGGGCAAATTGGGTTGATAGAAATCATAGCCCTAATTGTTTTATCTTGAGGCCAATCAATTTGCAAAATTTTTGGAAGTACAATGAAAAAATCTTTTTCAATTTTTTGCCATTCTTTTTGGTATCTTGTTTTATTTTCTTCTATTAGTTTTTTATTTTCTTTTCTAAATTCAATAATATATTTTTTCAAAAATTTTATCTGCTCAGCTTCTCTCTTGAAAGAAAAAATCTTTTTAATTCCCGGGTGTTTTTTAATTATATATTTATCCCAACCCCATTTATTTTGAAATAAAAAACCATGTATCCAATCAACCTCTTTGGATAATGGAATATCGTATTGATATCATAAATTGTACAGGAGACAGCTTGTTTTGGGAAATGTAATGAGACTTTTGGGTATTATATCACACAAGCCAGTTAATGAACTTTTTGTTGAATCTCTCTAAATCGCAAGCCAAAGTCTCTTTATCCCAATCAATGAATTCCTCTCGTAAGGTTCGGTTAGGTCTCTCTGCAACAGCGTTCATTCTTGGGTATTTAAGAAAGTTATAAAAATAAATGATATTTTTTTGTCGAAATATATTTTAATTTAAATGAGACAAATAACTTTTTTATCTATCTTTTCATAAGAAGATTTTTAGTGATGAAATTTTTTGTGGCTTTCAGAATAATACAAATTCGTTTTGTTGTCAGAACAGTGTTTAGTTTTTCGCCTCCTTCGTTAAGATATTTTTGCCATCTAAAAAAAATTTATATATCTGAATTTATGCAGATTGTAGACGAAACTATCATTCCAAGTGGATTGCTTTTTGAAAAGTCGAAAGTTTATTTTTTAACAAAGGATAAGTGTCTAAATATGGGTCTTTGTTTAGAATTTTTTGGCTGGCTTCGCGACTTTCTTTAATTAATTTTGGATTTTTTAGGGCCCTCATTGCCGTATCCGGCAATCCGGTTTGTTCTGTCCCTAAAAATTCTCCCGGACCTCTAATCCGTAAATCTTTTTCGGCAAGCTCAAAGCCGTTTTTTGCTTCAATTAAAGCTCTTAATCTGTAATGGGTTGCTTTTGAAAATGAGTCGGTAAAAAGAAAACAAAAAGACTGGTAAATATTTCTTCCGACTCGGCCTCTGAATTGGTAAAGTTGAGCTAAACCGAATTTTTCCGCTCCTTCAATCATCATAATTGTAGCGTTGGGGATATCCACCCCAACCTCAACAACAGAAGTAGAAACAAGAATATCATATTTTTTGTCTTTGAAGTCGGAAATAATCTGGTTTTTTTCTTTTGCTTTTATTTTGCCGTGAACCATCGCTACTTTAAGGTCGGGGAATATTTCTTCTGATAGTTTTTTGTATTCTTCTTTGACTGCTTTGACTTCCCATAATAAAGTAGGCCTATGTTTATTTGACACGGACTCATACTGATTATCTGGGTTAGTTTGTTCATAATCTGTTTCGGTCCGCGCATTGTCTATCCTGGGGCAGATAACAAAAACTTGTTTTCCTTTTTTAACTTGATCGTGAATGAAATCATAAGCTTTATTTCTGTTTATTGGAGCCACTATTTTTGTGATAATTGGTTTTCTTCC
The DNA here is from genome assembly GCA_019923695.1 of Candidatus Liptonbacteria bacterium. Lineage (GTDB taxonomy): Bacteria > Patescibacteriota > Minisyncoccia > UBA6257 > Colwellbacteraceae > JAHXGO01. Next base: position 1,822 of record JAHXGO010000002.1, on the reverse strand, counting down.
CAAAGGAAGTTCGTCAATAATTGAAAGGTCAAGATCTCCAAAAATCGTGATTGCCAATGTGCGTGGAATCGGAGTGGCTGACATAGAAAGAAAATGCGGTAAAAACTGATTTGAAACCATTAAGTTATTCGAGTTTACAATTTTTTTATCTCCTAAAATTCTTTTTAACTTTAGATATTTATCTTGAAAATTTATTATTAAACCCAATTCCAAATTAGTAATTTCTAAACAATACTTCATTTGATAGTAATCACTTTTTTCTATAAGCGGCTTTGATTTAAGATTAATTAAAATTCTGTTTTCAATGATAAAATTAATAAAATTGGGTTTTTTATCTTCAACTTCAGTTGGGAGCTCTCTTTTAAAATTTATTTTTTCTTCTTTCAATTTTTTTTCTAATACATCAGCATATTGTTCCTCCTGACAAAAACTTCCTATTTCTTCTTGAATTTTTAAAAAAATATTTTTTAACTTAGAGAATAATTTTTTTTCTGCAATTTTATCATTGTTTATAAACTCGGATGTATTGACGACTTGAGATTGTGTCAGTAAGGCTCGTTGACGAACGCCGAACCTATGCTGTTCATCAATCACCACAAAAGCCAGGTTGTTGAAAATTATGTTTTTTTGGATCAAAGCATGTGTTCCAATTATTATTTTTATTTTTCCGTTTTTTATGTCTTCAATGATTTTTTGTTTTTTAATTTCGGTTTCCAATCCTTCAGCGTAAAAGATAATGGCGGATTTTGATGTTAGCAGAGCAATAGGGTAGTTAAATTGACCGAATAATTTTTTGAAAGTTTGATAATGCTGATTAGCCAGAATTTCGGTTGGCGCCATAAAACAGGCCTGAAAGCCGTTTTTTGCGGTTAGAACCGACGCTATGGCCGCGACTACGGTTTTACCTGAACCCACATCTCCTTGAAGAAGCCTGTTCATCGGAAATTGACGATTTAGATTCTGCAGAATTTCCCATAAGCTTCTCTTTTGAGGGAAAGTAAGTTTAAACGGAAGACTCTCTATTATTTTTTTTATAAACTCAATGTCAGTTTGGATTTGAATGGCTTTTTCATTTCTTAATTTTCTTTTTTGGGTAAGGTTGTTTAACTGAAGAAGAAACAACTCCTCAAATTCAAATCTTTTTCTTGCTAATTGCGCTTCTTTTTCTGTTCCAGGGTTATGGATTTGAAAGATTGCCTTATTTATTTCTGGTAAACCGTAATCAGTTAAAATTTTTTTTGGGACAAATTCTTGAATTATTTCAAGTGAAGGAATAATTTTTTTTATGACAAATCTGATACCTTTTGAGGTAAGACCTTTAACTTCAGGGTATATTGGCAAAAGACCGGTTAAAAAAGGTTTTTCGTTTTGTTCGTTGATTATTTCATAATGAGGGTTGGAAAGATAAATATCGTCCGGGCTAGCCATAACTTTTCCGGCAAAAAAAGCGGCTTTTCCTTTAGTTAAAATATTTTTTATGTAATATTGATTAAACCAAATAACCCTAATTGTCCCAGAACCGTCATTAATCAGAGCTTCAATGACAGCCATTTTCTTTCTCCAGGTTCTTCGATATTTAATATTTAAAATTTTTGCTTTAATTACCGCTCTTTCACCGGCTTTTAAGTTTTTTATTAAAGTGATTTTATTCCAATCCTGATAATAAACGGGAAAGTGCCATAAAATATCTTTTACGGTTTCTATTTTAAGCCGTTTGAGTTTTGCGATAAACTTCGGGCCAATGCCTTTTACTTCGGATAAAGAATTTTGAAGCGAAACCATTTTAATTTATTTTTTGATTCCGTTTTTTTGTCCGCCCAGC
>JAHXGO010000019.1 GCA_019923695.1 Candidatus Liptonbacteria bacterium | reverse complement strand
ATCAGCAAATAACCCCTCCGCCAATTAATTCTCCTTTTTTGCTGTAAAAAACAGCTGATTGGCCATTAGTAATAAATTTTTGAGGACTGCTAAAAATAATTTTATAACTGCCACATTTTAAATAAGGCCGCTCTTTGAGTATAAAAATTTTTGCCAAAATTAAAGGCTGACGATAACGAAGACGAACCAGTCCTTGAAAACTTTTTTTAAACGAATACCGCGGATTTATTAAATTCACATCTGCCAATTTAAGTTCTCTTCTGGAAAAAAGTTCGGCTTTTTTGCTATCAGCCATAATCAAAACATTTTTATTGATATCTTTTTCAATAATATAGCGCGGACTGGTTTTTAAAGTCTCTTTTTTATCAACTTTAAGATTTCTTCTTAAACACAAATTATCTTTTGACTGTAAATTCATAACTCCCAAGTGTCGCTGGCCAATAGTATAAAACCAAGCTCCCTTATGTTCGCCTATTTTTTCTCCGTCTAAAGTTATTATTGGGCCACAAACTTCAGGAATATGATTTTTTAAAAAATCCAACAACCTAATCTTCCCTAAAAAACAAATCCCTTGAGAATCTTTTTTATCCGCGGTAATTAAGCCTGCTTTTTTAGCTATTTCTCTGATTTCTGATTTTAAATAATCACCGACCGGAAAAAGACAATACTTTAATTGATTCTGCGTAAGCGTCCACAAAAAATAAGACTGATCTTTGTTTTTATCTTTAGCTTGAAATAGTTTATAAATAATTTTTGAATTTTTATTTATATTTTTAATTTTTTTATCTTGATCTTCCCAAGAAGCGGCATAATAAGATTTTTGATTTTTAATTTCACGCTTACATACATAATGTCCGGTCGCAATATAATCAGCCCCCATTTCTAAGGCCTTCTTTAAAAATAATCCAAATTTAATCTCCTTATTACACATCACATCAGGATTAGGGGTGATTCCTTTTTTATAACCTTCGATCATATATTCAACAACGCTTTTTTTATATTCATCCTCAAAGTCCCAAACATAAAACGGGATATTAAGCTGTTCGGCAACCCGACGCGCGTCTTCAGCCTCTTTTTCGGCGCAGCCGTCAATATAAGATTGTTCTTTAGCCGTAAAACAACGCAAAAAAACGCCAATTACTTTATATCCTTTATTTTTCAGCAACAAAGCCGCGACCGAAGAATCTACCCCTCCGCTCATTGCGACAAAAACCCTTTGGTCCTGTTTAGTTCGAGTGATTTTCATTCTTTTTCTCTTTACGAGAGATCTCCCGCAGGGAAGCAATTCTTTCAACATATTTTTCTGTTTGAGTATTGATTCTTATAATGTCCCCTGTTTCAATAAAAAATGGAACGGAAATTTTAGCGCCGCCTTCTATAACAACAGTTTTTGTCCCCCCTTGACTGGTATTCCCCCTGATAGACGGCGGAGCTTCTTCAACTTTAAACTCCATTTTAATAGGCAGAGAAATTTTAATCGGTTTGTTTTCTATAAAATAAATAAGAACTTCGGTATTTGGTCTAAAATCATCCTTTGGCCGTAAAAACTTTATAGTGTTTTCTCCTAATTGTTCCTTTAAAAAACAAAAACGATTTTGGGGATTATTTTTTTCCTGAAACCAAAACTGATCTTTATGAAAATACAAAAAAACCGACTTTAGTTCTTTTAATTCAATCTCTTCTATCTGACTATTGGCATGCCAAGACTTTTCAATTATTTTCTCATTTAAAAGATTTTTTAATTTAGATTGAACCACCGCTTTTCTTTGTTGCATACGCAAAAAATCAGTCTCTAAAACTTCATAAGGTTGATTATCTAAAAGAATAATTAATCCCTTTTTTAAATCAGTGTAAGAAATCATATATAAATATATAAAAACGATTAAAAATTAAATATTTTTTTCTGGCTCTTCTGACTCACCCAAATCCCCCAAATCGTCTTGAGGTTTTAAGGCGTCTTCGATTGCTTTTCTTAAGTTTTCTATTATTATTGGTTTTTTATCTTTTGGGTACAAAACTTTTTCAGAAGACTGTTCAAACTGACGCTCAATTCTTTCTTCAATTTTTTCCTTGCCCGCCCAGTCTTCATTAATTTTTTTCTCAACCACTAACGACGGAACTCCGTAACACCTCCTGCTTTGACTAATAATCAATTCAGAAGTTTGGGTGTCTGGTTTAGTGTTTAAAGTAATAGCCGGTAAAACTTCAGCTGAAAAAGCGTTGGCAATCAAACCGTCAATCGAAAGCTTAATATAAATATTTTTTCTGCCTAAACCCAAAAGATCGCTAGCATTAAATTCCGGGGCAAGTTCCTTTTCTAAAAATTCAGCATCTTCAACTCCCACTCTAAAACAAACAACCGTCCCGACATTCCCAAAAATAGCCGCCTTAACCGCCTCATCCAATTGTTCAATATACTGATGCGCCAAAATAAGACAAAGTCGGTATTTCCTGGCTTCAGAAAGAATAATTGCAAATGATTCAGTTGAAAAATTTTGAAATTCGTCTATATAAAGGTAAAAATCCTGCCGTTTTTCTTCAGGAATATTAATTCGGCTCATTGCCGCTTGCTGAAGTTTGGTAATAAATAAAGCTCCCAAAAGGGCTGAATTGCTTTCTCCTATTCTGCCGTGGGACAAATTAGCGATTAAAATTTTTCTTTCATCCATTATTTTCCTGATATCAATCGTTGATTTTGACTGACCGATAATATTTCTAATTAAAGAGTTTGAAACTAACTGACCGATTTTATTTTGAACGGCAGCTACCGCTTCAATAGCGTAGCGGTCGGTATAACGATTAAATTCGTTCTCCCAAAAACTTTTCACAACCGGGTCTTTAAGATTTTCCGTAACTTTTTTCCGATATTCTTTTTCCGTCAACATCCTCATAATCCCCAAGATAGTCGAGCCAGGAAATTCTAAAAGAGCAAGTAAAGTATTGTTTAAAATATATTCCATTCTAGCCGACCAAACATCAGGCCAAATTTTTTTGAAAACACTCATTACACCGGCGGCAATAAGATGACGATACTCCCCGCTTACTCCTTCTAAGGGATTAAAACCGACAGGATAATTAACATCGCTGGGATTAAAATAAATAACATCATCTATCCTTTCAGGCGGAATAAAATTCAAAATAGTCTCCGCAAATTCTCCATGAGGATCAATTAAACCAATCCCTTCGCCGTTTCTAATATCATTAATAATCATATTCTCCATCATTTTTGTCTTCCCCACCCCAGTGCGTCCTATAAGATACATATGCTGTCGACGATCGCTTCTTTTTATTCCAAAACGAACATGTTTATTCCGAAAATTGGTTTCAGCAAATAAATTTATATCTCCCATATGTTTATATTTTAAATTATAATAAAACGAAGTTTTAATATATCGAACTAAAGTTCACTATAATAAATCCAAGTATTGCTTAAATAATAACCTAAAAAAAATTTTCTCGCCAGCCACAATTCGCCTCAAATCTCAAAAATCAAATCTCAAATTTACAAATAAAATCTTAAATCTTTCTTTTATTTTCCACCGTAATGATGCTAACGGCTAAAATATCGGTGTAAACTTCGATTTCTTTTAAAAGTTCTTCGTAAAGATTTTAATTTTGAGATGTGTTTTTGAGATTTGAAATTTCAA
>JAHXGO010000018.1 GCA_019923695.1 Candidatus Liptonbacteria bacterium | reverse complement strand
TTCCTTAAATAGTTTTAGATTTATATCTTTTCATTAAAAGAGCGCTTGAAACAACACTAACGGATGAAAATGCCATCGCGGCGGCGGCAATTGCCGGATTCAAAAGCCAACCGGTAAAAGGATACAAAATCCCAGCCGCCACAGGAATGCCGAGTATATTATAGAAAAAAGCCCAGAAAAGATTTTGCTTGATTTTATCTAAAGTATATTTACTCAAATCAATTGCTGTTATTACATCCCTTAAATCATCTTTAATTAAAACTATCTCCCCGGTTTCCATTGCCACATCGGTGCCCGAACCTAAAGCAATGCCTAAATCAGCTTGAGCCAAAGCCGGTGCGTCGTTAATACCGTCACCAACCATCGCCACGATATTTCCTTCGCTCTGTAGTTTTTTGATTTCGGCTGATTTTTCTTGGGGCAACACCTCGGCTAAAACCCTATCTATACCAACAAGCTTCGCAATAGCTTGCCCAACTCTTTTATTATCTCCGGTAATTATCGCGACTTTCTTTCCCATTTTATGAAGCATCTTGACGGCTTCTTTTGAATAATCTTTAAGGGTATCGGCCACCGCAATAATGCCGATTATATTTTTATCCTGCGCTAAAATCATTGCTGTTTTCCCTTGATCTTCTAAAGCAATCATTTTTTCTTCAACTAAGCTCGGGTTAATTTGATTGTCAGTTATTAATTTTCTTGTTCCGAAAAGTATTTTTTTATTTTCCAAATCGGCCGAAACACCATAGCCGGGTATGGCTTGGAAATTTTTAACTTCTGAAAAATTAACCCTTTCTTCTTTCGCTTTATTAACAATCGCTTGAGCCAAAGGATGTTCGGAATTTTTTTCCACTGACGCGGCGATTTGCAAAATAGAATTTTCGCTAACCTCATTTTTAACTTTAATAATATCTGTAACGTTAGGTTCTCCTTTAGTTAGCGTTCCTGTTTTGTCAAAGATAACAATATTTACATCTCTGGCAATTTCCAAGGCCTTGCCGCTTTTAATTAAAATGCCATTTTTTGCCGCCAGGCCAGTGCCCATCATTACCGCGGTTGGTGTTGCCAATCCCAGGGCGCAAGGGCAGGCAATAATTAAAACGGCGATAAAAGCCATTAGAGCAAAAGCAAATGATTGGCCCAATGCCAGCCAAATAACAAAAGATAAGATAGCAATAACAACAACAGTTGGGACAAAATACAAAGAAACCTTGTCAACCAGAAGCTGAATTGGCGCCTTAGAACCCATTGCCTCCTCAACAATTTTTATAATCTGGGCCAACATCGTATCTTTGCCAACTCGGGTGGCTTTAAATTTTAAGACGCCGGTTTTGTTAATGGTTGCGCCGATTACTTCATCGCCTTTTTTCTTTTCCACCGGAATACTTTCGCCGGTAATGGCTTTCTCGTCAACGCCGGAATAGCCGTCAATAACTATTCCATCAACAGGAATTTTCTCGCCCGGCTTTACCAAAATAATATCCCCGACTTTTACTTCGGAAATAAGAATTTTTGTTTCTTCATTATTTTTTATAATCGTCGCTTCTTTCGGCTGAAGACCGATCAGTTTTTTAATTGCTTCGCTGGTTTTTCTTTTGGTTATCGCTTCAAGATATTTTCCCAAAAGAATAAAAATAAGAATAAAGGCGGCTATTTCGTAATATAATTCCGCCATTTTGTATTCTCCAACGCCAAACCAAATGAATAAAGAAATTGCCAGGCTATAAATATATGCGGCCGAAGTGCCGATAAAGATTAAGGAATCCATATTCGGCGCTCTTCTCAAAATGGCTTTTAGGCCAGAGGCGTAAAGTTTAAAAGCAACTATGATTACAGGAGTGGTCAGTAGAAATTGAATAAGATGTTGATTCTTGTCAATAATTTCAGGTATATGAAGACCAATCATCATGCCCATTGAAACATAAAGGAGGGGGATGCCAAAAATTAAAGCAATAATAAATCTTGTTCTTAAATTTTTAATTTCCTGAATTTTTGCTTCTTTGTGATGGTCGCTCATTTCTTCCTCGGCAGTTTCTTCTGCTGCTTTGTATCCCAGCTTTTCAATAATCTTTTGAATTCTGGCGATGCTTGTCTCAATTTCATCAAACTCTAAATAGAGTTTTTCTGAAGCAAAATTAATATTGGCGGATTTGACCCCTGCTTCTTTTTTGAGGGCGTTTTCAATATTTGCCGCGCAAGAAGCGCAATGCATTCCTGAAATTTTTAGAGTAATTTTCTTAGCCATTGCCACTATTTAGTTTTTAAACAACCCAACAATTCTTTTAATTGTTCAAATGTTCTATAGCCGACATAGGTTTCATTATCAATCAAAAACCTTGGCACAGAACCGGCGCGCGAATACGCCTTTCTTACATCTACGCCTAATTCTTCTATCTTATCTATCGTATCCTCTCTATCTATACGTTGGCACCAGGAACACTCAGGCCTATAATAATAAGTCATTTCCCCTATTTCGCATTGAAGCTCTTGCCTAACTTCTAATTCAGTGTCCGTCTTCACGGGTAAATAATAAACAGTAAGCAGAATTAAGCCGCCAAAAACAACAATGCCTAAAATTAATAAATGCAATTTCTTCATATTGTTTCTTTCTAAATTTAATAATTAGAATGATTTAAAAAACTGGGCTGGTTCCTTCTCCCCCAAAAAGACCAAAGCCCTTTGTAATTACAGCAGCAACTAAAAACACTGAACACAAAACCAAGAGCCATATTTTACTATTTTTATTTTTCATTGGTTATAATTTCGGCTTTATATGTTTTAAAAACATCCAAAGAAACTATTTCCTGCTTCGAGGTCTCCTCGGGATTATAATTGACAATAAATTTATTGGGAAATCTATAGCTAATTTTCTCCACCCCCTGAATTGTTTTTAGTTCTCCGGTAATCAGGGGCGCGTGGCCAGGACAGGGAATTGCCACTTGTAAAGTTGCTGATGACAGCAAGCTTTCAATATCGTTTTCTGCGCCGATAAAAACACGGCTAATAGCGGCAAGCGACAGCCCGTCTTCAACGTCTAAAGTCGCTAAAACCGGAAATATCAGCATAAATAAAAGTAAATTAATCCCAATCGTTGTCCCGTAAAGCGTTAAAAGATATTTCCATTTTCTTTTAATTCCCAAAAAAGACAAAATCGTGTTCTTTTTAAGATAGATTATGGCTGAAATTGTGGCAAAAACAAATGAAATTACTATTAAGATATGGAAAAAATAAGGATTAAGAAGAAAAGGCCTAAAAATAGCCGTAGCGGCAGTAACTCCTAAAATTGAAAAAACAATAAAACCTATACAGCCTATATGAGGTATTAATCCGTAAAGAATTCCTGAAAAAATTCCTTTTTTTTGTGAAGATTTATTGCAACAATCCATAATGTTTATTTGTTATCAGAGTTTTTATAAATTGTTAAAAGCTCTTTAATTTTATTTTTTCTTTCTTTTTGGCTCTTTCCTTTAATTGCTTCGGTGACGCAAGTATTAAGATGGTTCTCTAAAATAATTTGATTTAATTTTTTGATTGCCGCAACTACTGCCTCATTTTGTTTAATAATATCAATACAATATTTGTCATCTTTAACCATCTTTTTAACCCCCTCTAAATGTCCGGAAAGATAATTCATTCTATTTAAGATTTGTTTCTTAAAAGATTTTTGCATAATTTTACAATACCCCCCTATGGGTGGTCTATCCTTATATTATCAAATGGAAAACTTTAGTCAATAGCAAATTTACTTTTAAGTATGTTTGTGCTAAATTAGAAGCATAAAGATATTAAATTTCTGAATCCACTCACCACCCAATTTGAAGTCCCGCCG
>JAHXGO010000017.1 GCA_019923695.1 Candidatus Liptonbacteria bacterium | reverse complement strand
CACAAAAAAGTGTATAAATACAGGGTTTAAGAGATAAAAGAAAACCGGGCCGGAAAAAGCCAAAATCGCTAAACGAGAGGAAAGAATCCCCTTGAGATAAGCGTCAATAACAAAAAGAAGACAAAGACAGAAAACTAAAACATTAAGGGCTGAAAGCAGAGCCGGCAGATTAAGCCATAAAACCGCCCAGAGACCTTGAAAAAAAATCAAGACCAAAAAAGCAGAAATGAAAATAAGACGCTTAGGAGGAAGTTCTCCGTAAAGAAAAAATAAAAAATCCCTTATTATAAAAAACAGCAAAAAAGGAGCCAACCACAAACTAATCCCCCCTACAAAAACCCCGTAAAAAAGAAAAAATAAAACTAAAGTCAGAAAAACCAAATAAGGTTTTTTGCGGTCAGTGAAAAGATAGTTTTTCAAGCCCAAAATAAGAAAAAAAACCACGAAAAAAATAAAAAACATCAAATAACGAAGAAAAAAAACTTGTTCAAAAAAATAATCAGGCAGAAAAACGCCGGTCAAAAAACCCCGACTTAAAAAGAAAGCGAAGACAGAAGAAAAAAGCAAAAAAAACCCGGGGAAAAAAGGATAATAATAAAAAAACAAAAAAATCGGCAAACCCAGCCAAGGCGGTAAAAAAACGGAAACCAATAAGGCGGCCGCTGATTTAGCGACTAATCTTAACTTCGGAGTTTTTAAAAGCAATCTTAATTTTTGAACCATCTTTAATTTGCCCGCGAATTACAAAATCGGCTAATTTATCCAAAATCGCCTTTTGAATCAAACGCTTTATGGGCCGGGCGCCAAATTCCGGGTCAAAACCATTTTCAGAAACATATTTTTTCAATGACTGCTCAATAATAAGTTTGACGCCCCGAGTTTCAAGTTTTTCTTTTACTTCCTCCAGCTGAATTTCAACAATTTTTGCAATATCGCTTTTAGTCAAAGAATGAAAAATTATTACATCGTCCAGGCGATTCAAGAACTCCGGCCGAAAATAATCCCTTAATGATTGTTGGATTTTTTCGCGATAATCATTTTCTTTCTGACGCGCCTCATCTTCGTTAGGCGCGGCAAAACCGACTCTTGACATCTGACGGCTAAACTCGGAGCCGATATTCGAAGTCATAATGACAATGGTATTTTTAAAATTAACCGTTCTCCCCTTGCCGTCAGTCAACCGGCCAAAATCCAAAACCTGAAGCAGGATATTAAAAACTTCGGGATGAGCTTTTTCAATTTCATCAAAAAGAATAAGACTGTAAGGTCGATGCCGGATTATTTCAGTTAATTGACCGCCTGCTTCATAGCCGACATAACCGGGCGGCGAACCAATAAGTCGCGCCACCGAATGCCGCTCCATATATTCAGACATATCAATCCTAATTAAAGAATCTTTTTTATTAAAGATAAATTCAGCTAATACTCTTGCCAGCTCTGTTTTACCAACACCAGTCGGGCCTAAAAACAAAAAAGAACCAAAGGGCCGATTCGGGTCGGAAAGCCCGCTTCTTGCCCGACGAAAAGCGCTGGCAACGCTTTTAATCGCCTGCTCCTGACCGATAATCTTTTCTGATAAAAGAGATTCAATTTTAATAAGCTTTTCAACTTCAGATTCTAAAATATTCGAAACAGGGACGCCTGTCCAGCGCGAAATAACTTTAGCAACATCATCTTCATCAATCATTTCTTTGATGACTCTGGTTTTTGCGCGTTTAAATCCAAAATGCTTTTTTTCATAAGCGAGATATTCTCTTTCCGCTTGAGGCAGTTCTCCGTAACGAAGTCGAGCGACTTTTTCCAAGTCTCCGTCTCTCTCGGCAACTTCAGCCTCCCGACGAATATCTTCAACTTTCTTTCTTAAATTATGGACTTTTTCAATAACCCCTCTTTCCGCCTGCCATTCGCCCATTCCCTCATCGTATTGATTTTTCAAGTCTTTAGTTTTTTTATCAATTTCTTTCAACCGCTGTTTATTATCGGCTTTATTTTCAACCGCTTTCCGCTCAATCTCCAAAGAAGTGATTTCTTTATTAAGCTGATAGATATTTTGAGGGATTGATTCGCATTCCAATTTTCTAGCCGAGGCCGCTTCATCAATAACATCAACGGCCTTATCCGGTAAAAACCTGTCAGTTATGTATCTGGCAGACAAATTAACGGCGGCAATAATAGCTTCGTCAGATATTCTTAAGCCGTGGTGAATCTCATATTTTTCCTTTAAACCGCGCAAAATGTTTACGCTTTCCGAAATTGTCGGCTCTTCAACCAAAACCGGCTGAAAACGGCGCTCCAAAGCCGGATCTTTTTCAAAATATTTTTGATGGTCCTTAATGGTAGCGGCGCCAACAGCGCGAAGTTCGCCGCGAGCCAAAGCCGGCTTAAGCAAGTTTGAAGCGTCAATCGCTCCTTCAGCGGCGCCAGCTCCGATAATCATATGAATTTCATCAATAAAAAGTATCAGACGGCCATTAGAGTTTTTAATTTCCTTTATAAAGGTTTTGAGCCGATCTTCAAATTCTCCCCTGAACTTTGTGCCGGCAATCAAAGAACCTAAATCCAAAGAAACAATTTCTTTTCCTTTCAAGGTTTCAGGGACATCGCCAGAAACTATCCTTTGAGCCAATCCTTCAATAATAGCGGTTTTACCGACTCCCGGCTCTCCGATTAAAATAGGGTTATTTTTGGTGCGGCGGGAAAGAATCTGAATTACTCTTCTTAATTCGTCTTCTCTGCCAATTAAGGGGTCAAGTTTTCCTTGACGAGCTTTTTCAGTAAGATTTTCCGAATATTTTTCCAAAGCCCGAAATTTAGATTCCGGCATTTCATCGGTGACCCTGATATTGCCACGCAATTCCGTTAAAATACGCAAAGCTGTTTCACGAGACAAGCCGATTTTTTCTAAAATAATTTTTGCCGGAGAAGTAATTTCCAAAACACCTATCAATAAATGTTCGCAGGAAACAAACTCATCTTTATTCAATCTGGCGAATTTTGCGGCCGCTTCGATTACCTGAATAATTTCTGAAGAAAGATAAAGTTGGGAAACATTTGCCGAAGAAAGAGTTTTCGGCAAGCGACTAAGCTCTTTGTTGATTTCTTTATCTAAAAAATCTAAATTAGCGCCAGCTTGAGTTAAAATTGGCTGGACCAAAGAACTGCCGTCGGAAATAAGTGAAGATAAAAGATGAAGGCTTCTAAATTCCCCGTGGTTTTGAGACGAAGCCAAGTCCTGGGCATTTTGAAGCGATTCTTGAGCTTTAAGAGTGAAACGATTAAATCCATTCATTTTACTTTAGCAAATTAACAAAAATAAGATTAAATGTCAAAATAGAATACAAAAAGTATCAAGGTTTAAAAGTGTAAAAGTTTAAATAAAAAGTATAAAAGTATAAAAAAACGACGAAAGACGGCGAAAAGTGTCAATAAAAAAGTATCAATAACGAAAAGTATCAAAGTTTAAAAGTTTAAAAGTTTAAATAAAAAAAGTATCAATAACGAAAAGTTTAAAAGTTTAAAAGTTTAAAAGTTTAAATAAAAAAAGTATCAATAAACGAAAAGTATTAAAATGATTACATAGCCGGTTTTTCGGTTAAAACCGCTCTTAAATTTAAAATAACTTCTCCTCTTTTAATTTTAACGGAAATTCTATCGCCAACTTGAAATTTTCTGATAACTGACGCCAAAGATTGATTCTCGCCTATTTTATGACCATTAAGTTCCAAAATAATATCTCCTTCTTTGATGCCCGCTTTTTCCGCCGCAGAACCAGGCCAAACAGCGGGAAACCCTTCTCCTTTTATTACTTTCACCCCTTGTTCGGTTAAACTATGACTGACTCCCAAAAAAGGAACAACAATTCTTCCGGTCGCCTTAAAAGACTCTAAAACTCTTTTGGCTTTATTGATGGGAATGGCAAAACCAATATTTTCCGCTCCTCGCGCCACTGCGGTATTAATCCCTATAACTTCTCCTCTTAAATTAACTAAGGGGCCGCCGGAATTTCCGATATTAATAGCCGCGTCAGTCTGGATAACATCTTCAATTGATTCAACTTGTCTGGGACCAACAGCCGAAATATTGCGTCTAATTCCAGAAATAACGCCAACTGAAACAGTATTTTTAAATTCACCCAAAGCATTGCCAACAGCAATAGCGGTTTGACCAAGTCTTACTAAATCAGAATTCCCCAAAACAGCGACAGGCAGTCCCACCGCTTCTATTTTTATAATCGCTAAATCTTCTGTTTCATCAAGCGCCATTACTTTAGCTTCGTATGTTTTGCCATCGCTTGTAAAAACCGTGTAGTTAGCCGAAGCGTCAGAAACAACATGACGATTGGTTAAAATCAGGCCATCGGAAGAAACAATAAACCCGCTGCCGCCGCCGATTCTTCTACGCTCGGTTCGTCCAGAAGGCGAAGGGCAGGGAACATAAATTTCAAATCCCTCTCCCCGCAAACCACCTTCAAAAAAATCGCCAAAAGGATTGTAAAGACACCTTTCTAAAACCGGAACATCTTTGGAAATAATAATCGCGACAACAGCCGAAGCCGCTTTTTCAACGGCATTAATAACCGCCCGTTCATATTCAATAACCGGTTTATATTCAATTATGGGGGCAGCCCCTCTTTTTCTAATAGTCGTATCTTTAGTCTCGGTTTCTGACGCCGGTTTTTCATAACCATCAGGCAGTCTAAAATTATCGGCGGGAGATGGGAAAATATTTAAATTTTGCAAAAAAAACGGCCGAAGAAAACGATTATAAAAATCTTTCACGAAATTAGCTTCGGCTTTTTCAAAAAAAATAGATTGTCCGCCAGCCAAAAAAAACAGCACAAAAACAGCGATTAACAAAACAACAAAAATTTTACTTTTTGATTCTTTCATATTAATCAAGAAAATTTTAACTAAGTTTTTTATTTTTAGCAAGTTCCAAAAAATTGTTCTCTGACCATATATTAGCCGCTAACTGTAATAAACTAAGTTTGATATATCAGCCACAACTCGCTATATCGAATTTGTAATTCAATATGGCAGTTTAAGTTCGCTATATTGAACGCCCAAACTGACTATAATGACACAGATTCAATAATATAAGTTGGTTTTAAAGTGACTGTTGGTTCTGTTTCTTGAGTTTCCACCGGAACAAATCCTTTAAAATCAGATAAAATTTGCGTTAAGTCTTCAATGCTTTTGAAGCCGGAAAAAACCTTGTCGTTTATCACTAAAATCGGCAGTTCCCCAGATATTTTTAAAATAGAAATAAGAGTTTCCACAGCGGATAAATTAATATTATAGTCAAAGGCATAAACTTTCAAAACCGGGTGGTTTTCTCTTAAGTAAGTCAGCACATAACCTTGCCTTACGCAATCCGGACAATCTCCTTTGTTGGAATAAAAATAAATAACAAAAATAGGAAGAGGGTCGGGCTTACAGCGGGTTATTAATTTTTTCATTAAAAGATAATGTCTGATCTGAAGCAGGGAATAATGTTTTTTTAAATTCAAAACCTCGTTATCATCAAACCCTCTTTTCCCCTCCAGGTAAGAAACTTTGACGGCTAATTCGTTAAGCATTCCCGAAAGAACAGGGTCGTCTATGTCCTTGCAAGAGGCCTCGCCTAAAAGAGCAAATTGAGTTTCTAAGGATAAAATGTTGACCGTGATGCTCTCGCCCAAGTTTTTAACTTCGCTTATTCTCCTTAAATTAAGCTGATTGCTTAAAAAAAACGCTCCAAAAAAAACAATAGAGGTGATAAATAAAACAAAAAAATATTTTTTAAAATCAGAAAATAACATTTATTACCATTTAATTTTTTTTGAAAAAACCGCGTGATACAAAGATTTGGCAAGCCAGAAAGGCGCCAAAAAACCATAGAAAAAAATAAAATAAATCGTATCAAAAGGCGCTATTATTTTTTCCTCAATCAATTTATTTACCAAAATAATACTTGTTAAAGCCAAGACCAAAGAAACAAATCCTAAAAAAACCAGAGCGTCGGAATTGAAAAAAAACCAGTCAAACCTCAAATTTAAAAGACTAAATTCAAACCCAACAGTGTAAATTTTTATAAAATAATCCATCAAATATTGTATAAAATTATAAATTATTATTAAAAACAAACCCAGGGCCAAAAAAATCGAAAAAAGCATAAACGGCAAAATAAAAATACCCAAATGGCCGTGCTTTTTGTTAAAAATCATAAAATAATAATCAAACATATTTTTTAAAAATCCGTAATTCCAGCGCGTCCGCTGCCTCACAAGTCCCCTAAAGGTATTTGGGGCGACGGTGTAAACGAACGCCCTAGTAGAACTGACGATTTTATAATTATTAACATTCATCCTTAAAGCGATTTCCAGGTCCTCGGTCTGATGGGCTTCCCGATATTTCCCCAATTTATCAAATACTTGCTTACGAAACACCGAAAACGGCCCGGGAGTCACATAAACGGCATTTAAAAAGCTTAGAATTTTTCTCTTGAAAATACTTAGTCTATATTCAATATTCTGGATGCGTTCCAAAATATTTCTTGGGTTCAAAATCTTAATAGCCGGAGTAACGGCCATAACTTCCGGATTCTTAAAGTGAGCCGCCACAATTTTTAAGGCGTTCGGAGCGACAAAAGAATCAGCATCAAGACAGCCGACCAATTCTGTTTCAACCCAACCAAGAGCGTAATTCAAAGCCGTCCATTTCCCGCCGTTTTCTTTACGAAAAATTTTCACAGCAGGATTTGTTTCAAAACGCTTAATTATGTTAAAAGTTCCATCAACGCTTCCGTCATCAACAACAAAAATTTTCAATTTATCTTTGGGGTAATCAAGGTTGATTAAAGAAGTAATTGTTTTGAAAATAGTTTTTTCCTCGTTGTAGCAGGGCACTATAATTGTCGCTGACGGGCAGGTTAAGGCATCGGTTTCAGCCGACTCAAATTCTTTTTCCTTCCTAATTTCTTGGCAGTTTTCAAAAAAAATCAAAAGTATAAAAACCTGAAAATAAACGGCCGAAAAAAGGGCTATATGAAAGACAATGTTAAAAACTTCGGTCATCTTTTAAAAAGCTACTTTCTAATTTTTAAATTTTAGCATTTTTTTAGATTAAAACAAGTGCCCGTATAGCCGCGCCCTATTCTGGGCTCCGGGGGTAAAGAAGTTCAATTTGCATAAAGCCCCAAACTTACGCAAAATAAATTTTCCCTATCCATTAACTGTAAATTGGTTTTAAACTTCTCTGTTATTTTACGACATTTGTGATAAAATTATTGAAATGACTGAAATAGAAAAATTGGTTAAGGATTATATGGATTATCTGGTAATTGAAAAAAACCGCTCGGTTAAGACAAAGGCAGTTTATGAACGCTGTCTTAAAAAATTTCTTAATTTTTCAAAAATAAAAAACGTTTCAGAAATTAATAGCGAAAAAATTAGGATGTTTAGAATTTTTTTGGCTGAAAAAACCGAACTTAAAAAAATAACTCAAGGGGCTTATGTGGTTGCTTTGCGAACTTTTTTGAAATATCTTATCAAGCGAGATTATAATGTCCTTTCACCAGAAAAAGTGGAGCTTCCAAAAATAAACCGACGGCAAGTTGAAATTATAGAATATAAAGATTTAGAAAGACTCTTAGACGCGCCAAAAGGTCAAGACCTTAAAAGTTTAAGAGATAAAGCAATTTTAGAAACTTTGTTTTCAACCGGATTAAGAATTTCGGAACTTTGCAGTTTGAACCGCTATTTTGATATTGAAAGAGGAGAAATCCCGATTCGCGGCAAAGGAGATAGATTAAGAATAGTTTTCCTGTCAGAAAGAACTAAAAAAGCGATGAGAAATTATTTGGAAAAACGCACTGATGCTGAAGAAGCATTATTTATCAGTTTGACTAAGTCCAAAAAATCAAAAATTATCGGCAGAATTATACCCCGAACCATCCAAAGAATAGTTGATTATTACAGCCGCGAAGCCGGAATCCCAAAAAGAGTGACGCCTCATCACCTGCGACATTGCTTTGCGACCGACCTTTTAATCGGCGGAGCTGACTTGCGTTCAGTTCAAGAGCTTTTAGGCCATGCCAATATCTCAACTACCCAAATTTATACCCACCTGACAAATAAAGAACTTAGAGAAATCCACAAAACTTTTCACGGACGAAGAAGATAAATGGAGATATTAAATAAAAATATTCCTTGTTTTTAAAATTTGACACAAAAAACATTTTT
>JAHXGO010000016.1 GCA_019923695.1 Candidatus Liptonbacteria bacterium | reverse complement strand
TTTATTTATTCACCGCTTCATCTGTTATTGCCAAGTCTTCCAACAAAAGCTTCAATAACAGCGCTTACTATTATATAAGAACCGAAAATTATAATCAATCCGACTATTGCCGCGATTATCGCGCTTTGGCCAGCCTTAATTTGTTTTTCGCTTCCGCCGGCAGTTAAATATAAAAATCCTCCCCAAACAACAATTAAAACCGCAATTGGGATAGATAGTCTAAGAGCAAACTCAATCATATTATGAAATAATGCTAAAAGCTGATGCCACCCTTCGCAAGGAGGTTGGTCTAAACCACCGCATGGAATCAATCTGTCGTCTGTCGCAGCAAAAGCTTTTATAATTAAATAATTAATATCCATTTTTTATTTTATCTTACTATATTAAATTTTAGTTTAATATACAAAAATCAACGATTCATTAAAGAGGTTATTTCAGAGGCGGCTTTTTCTAGGGCTCGTCGCGGACCAAACTCTTTGGTTCTGCTTAATCTTATCATATCGTCAAAAATAGAAAAAACCTTTTCTTTATCAACCTGCGGCCAACTTCGAGCAGTCAAGGCTTGTTTTGCAAAAACTCCATATTCAGGATGGTCAATATAGCGCTCGATTAAAGAACGCAAGGCCGGCGGCCTATTGGAAACTAAAGCGTAATGCTCGGCCATTTCTTCGTTAGTTGTTAAAAATAAAACAAAGTTTAGGGCTTCTCTTTTTCTTGTCTCTGACCTTTCTATCGCCCTTGAAACAGCTAAACCATAATAGCTGGCAAAGCTTACGGGTTTATCAAGATTAAATTGAGGAACTAAAGCGACTTCAAAATCCAAATGCGGATTTTTATTTTTTATATATTGTTTTGCCGCAGGATAATCAATCATCATTCCAAGCCGACCGGCGCTAAAAGCATCCAAAGAACTTTCATTAGGAGAAGTAAATTGAATATAAAAATTTAAAGCATCCAGCGCCTGTCTATTTAATCCAAAAACAGCGCTTTTTAAATCATCAGAAACCATTTTAACTTCAGACTGAAGCATTAAAAGACTGATAATATCAGGCGCTTGAGGGACAGTTGAAGAGGTCCCACCAAAACCAGCGCTAATTTTATTATCAAAAACAATATCTCTAAATCTGCTCCAAGTTTTTGGGGGGGAGACAACGCCTCTGCGATCAAAAATATCACGATTGTAATAAAGGGCTAAAGTATCAATTGATAAAGGCAAGGCATAAATTTTATTATCTAAAACGAAATTTTCTTCAACTACTTGAGGAAAAAGATTGCGCAGTTTAAAAACATCCATTTGGTCTTCTAAATGAGGAGTTAGTTTTAAAGAATGTTCCATTAACCAGTCAGAACGAAACATAAAAATATCTGGACCCTCTCCGGCCGCTAAAGCATTGACTAACTCCCTTTCGTAATCTTGAGAATCAAATCTAATATATTCTATTGAGACATTCGGATAAAGACTTTGATACCTTTTTATGAGCGAGTCAAAAGAATTTTCGTTTTCCACCCCCCAAAAAGTCAAATCCACCCTTGGTCCAGCGGTTTTAAAAACCGGTATTATATCAAAAAACCCCAAAAGCAAAAAGATAAAAATAAATCCAACAACCCCAAAAATGATTAATTGATTTCGAGAAAATTGCATACTTAATAATATAATTTAGAATAAACAAAAAACCGCTTAAATGCAAACAATGCCGGCAAGAGAATCTCCTGAATTTAATTTAATAATTTTTACTCCCTGACTTGCCCGACCGCTGGTTCTGATATTTTTTATTTCCATTCTTAATAACTGGCCCTTGCCGGAAATCATAATTAAATCAGTTTGATTAGTTATAATTTTTGAAGTAACAAGATGACCTGTTTTCGAGGTAATCAGCGCTGTTTTAATCCCCCGGCCACCGCGACTCTGAATCTTATATTGTTTAAGCGAAGTCTGTTTGGCAAAACCATTAGACATAACGCTTAAAAGGTTAGCTGATGTCCTTTCTGAAGAAAGGACATCAAATGAAGCTACCTCGTCTCCGCTATTCGTCAAAATTTCTTTAGAAATTTTTGCCGTAGCAAGATTTATCCCTTTAACTCCGGAGGCGGTCCTGCCCATTCTTCTTATTTGAGATTCTTTAAACCTAATTGCCTGACCTTTTTTAGTAGTGATAATTGCCTCATCTTTGCCGGAGGAAAGTTTAACATCTATCAAGGCGTCGCCTTTTTGCAAAGTAATGGCAATAATCCCGTTTTTTCTAATTGCCATAAAATCTTCAAGGGATGTTTTTTTAACTAATCCCTTTCTGGTCGCCATCATTAAACAATCGCTTTTTTTAACACCATCTTTTCCGAAAGACGGGTAACTCACAACGGCGCTAATTTTTTCTTCAGCCGGAATAGCCAAAAAATTCTGAATTGTTTTTCCTTTAGCTGTTCGACTAGCCAAAGGAATTTCATAAACCTTAGTTTGAAAGACCCTTCCTTTTTCAGTAAAAAACAAAATATTGTCGTGAGTGTCGGCTGAAATAAAATGTTTTAAAATATCTTCTTCACTTACTTCAGAACCAATAACGCCCTTTCCTCCTCTTTGCTGGCTTTTAATCATCTGCGGAGCCAGTCTTTTGATATAACCATTTTGAGAGAGCGTAATTACAGCCGATTCTTGAGGAATAAAATCTTCTTTATTAAACTCGGTCAACCCAGGAACAACAACCTTTGTCCTTCTTTCGTCTCCATATTTTTCTTTGAGCTCCTGATATTCTTCTTTAATAACTCTAAGAATCGCCTTAGGATTTTTAAGAAGCGTCTCTAACTCTTCAATAATTTTTTTCTTTTCTTTTAATTCCTCTTCAATTTTTTTTGTTTCCAAAGCCGCCAATGTGTGGAGTTTCATCTCCAAAATAGCTTCGGCTTGCAAGTCAGTCAATTTAAAATTTTTAACCAGTCCTTTATGAGCTTCTCCTCTGTTAGCTGATTTCCTGATAAGAGCGATTACTTTATCAATAATGCTAAGCGCTTTATAAAGTCCTTCTAAAATATGAGCTCTTTCCTTAGTTTTTTTAAGATCAAACTCTGCTCTTCGTCTGACAACTTCCTGACGATGATTTAAATGAATAGACAAAATATCGCGAATAGATAAAATCTCGGGCCTAATGCCGTCAACTAAGGCTAAAATATTAAGATGAAAATCTTTTTGAAGATCGGTGAAACTATACAAAGAATTTAAAATTTTTTGCGGAACAGCGTCGCTTTTTAAATCAATAACAATTCTCAATCCGTCTTTATCTGATTCATCCCGAACATCTTTTATACCTTCAATTTTTTTATTTTGAACTAAATCAGCGATTCTTATAATTAACTCCGCTTTATTAACCTGATAGGGAATTTCCGTAATAATTATCTGTTTTTCGCCTACTTCAACCAACCCTCTGACCACAATTGAACCCCGGCCTGTGTTGTAAGCTTCAATAATATCTTTTTTATTATAAATAACCCCGCCAGTGGGAAAATCCGGACCCTGAATAAATTTCATTAAATCTTCGGAGGTAGCCCCCGGAGTTTCAATCAAATAAATAGAAGCGTCAATAACTTCACTTAAATTATGGGGAGGAATATTGGTTGCCATTCCAACTGCAATTCCCATTGAGCCGCCAAGTAAAAGATTAGGGATTTTCGCCGGCATAACTTTTGGCTCTTTACGGGTATTATCATAATTAGATTGCCAATCAACAGTTTCTTTTTCAATATCCGTTAAAATTTCTCCGGTAATTTTTGCCAAACGGCATTCAGTATAACGCATCGCCGCAGCTGAATCTCCATCTAAACTTCCAAAATTACCCTGGCCATCAACCAAGGGATAGCGCAAAGAAAAATCTTGAGCCATTCTTACTAAGGCATCATATATTGCGATTTCACCATGAGGATGATATCTACCTAAACATCCGCCAACAACCGTAGCTGATTTCCTAAGTTTTGCCTGATGAGTCAAACCCTCTTCCCACATTGTCCACAAAATCCGACGATGAACAGGTTTTAAGCCGTCCCTTACATCCGGAAGCGCCCGGCCAACAATAACCGACATCGCATAATCCAAATAAGATTGTTTAAGCTCATCGGTAATTTCGACATTTTCAATTTTCTCAATCGGCAAATTTTTTATCTCTTTTTCTTTATCCTTTGACATAATAAATAAATTTGAGAACCCAAAAACTTTTTTAAGATTTAAGAATTATAAGCTTGTTAATAATTTCCCCCTCGAGGTCTTTCTTTTTAATAACAAGTTTTTCTTGAAGCTCTCCTTTTTGGCCAAGCTCTGATTCAGCTTTATGGGGATCGCCAAAGCCAGGAATTATAATTTTCGGATCAATGGACTTAAGATAATAACTGATTCTTTGATTTGTTGGCGCAAAAAGAATATCGACTTCTCCGATGTTTTCCAAAACTCCTTCGGTTAAATCTTTTTCAGTATCCCCAAGAAAACAAAGACGAATCTCATCAATCATAACTAAATAAATTGTTTTAAGGGCATCGGCATTTTTCTCAACAGGCAAAGCAATTCCTTGAATTTTAATACCGCTAACTTCGTATTCTCCGGAGCCGATAATTTCGTTTGAAGATGTTATTTTAACCGGAAGGGGCATTAATGTTTTTAAAACTAAGTCCGCCTTAATCTGTTTTCCCTTGATAGAAGTATCTGGGTCAACAACTAAATTAAAATTAGGTGTTTCAATTTTATAACACCCATCACCATACCACTTAATAATCATTTATCAAATTTAACAAATTTAATCTTGATTTTCAATAGCGCTTCCATTATTATTTAATTTATATGGAAACTTTATCCCAAATAATTAAAACAAAACCCGATCTTATTTCTTCTTTAAAAAAGGGAGAAATTATTGAGGCGCGTTTTATTGAGAAAAATTTACGCGCGGCATTTTTTGAAATACCAAAAATCAGCACAGGAATCATCTATGGCAAAGAGCTTTTAAATGCCAAAAATATAATAAAATCCTTAAAACAAGGCGATGTTATTAACGCTAAAATCGTTAATACTGAAAATGACGAAGGATACATAGAACTTTCTCTAACCGAAATTGACAAACAAAAATCATGGTTGGCTTTGAAAGAAATTCAAGAAAAAGACGAATCAATTAAAATCAAAATTACTTCAATCAATAAGGGTGGGTTAATGGGGCCGCTTTATGACTTAAACGCCTTTCTGCCCTTATCCCAACTTTCAACCGAACACTATCCTAAAATATCTGACCAAAACCAAGAAAAAATTCTGGAGGAATTAAATAAATTTATAGGTCAAGAGCTTGAAGTAAAAATTATTAACTTAAATCCAAAAACTAATAAATTAATAGTTTCAGAAAAAGAAATTTTAAACAAAGATATCAAAGAATTAATCCAACAATATAAAGTCGGGGATATTACAGTTGGTATTGTTTCCGGACTTGCTAATTTTGGCGCCTTTATCCGATTCGCCGATAATCCGGAAATAGAAGGACTCATTCATATTTCAGAACTTTCTCACGGATTAATTGATTCTCCAAAAGATATAATCTCGGTCGGCGACACAGTCAAGGCAAAAATTGTTGACATTAAAAATAATAAAATTTCTCTTTCTCTAAAAGTATTTCAAGCTGATCCCTGGAAAGATATTGAACAACAATACAAAACCGGAGATAAGGTTAAGGGTGAAATTTATAAATTTAATCCTTTCGGCGCTTTCATAAAATTAAGCAAAGAAATCATCGGGCTTATCCATATTTCTGAATTTGGCGGACCAGAAGAAATGAGGTCTCAAATTGAACTCGGAAAAAATTACGACTTCGTAATTGATTCTTTAAAAGCTGAAGAGAAAAGAATTATTTTAAAATTAGTAAAAAATGCCTAAAGAAATGCCTAAAGAATTGTTCAAAACTCTTGGGTGGGCCTTAATAATTTTTTTAGGCTTATCCCTATTTTTTTCTATTGCTCTCCAAAGTCCAGCTCGTGAAAACATCAACCTTAATGATTTAGCCGTAAAAATACAGACCGGGGAAGTAGAAAAAATAGAAGTCAGGGGAGAAAAACTTTTAATAGACTTAAAAGACGGAACAAAACTTGTTTCTAGAAAAGAACCTAATATCGCTTTTTCAGAAACGATAAAAAACTACGGAGTGCCGACCGAATCCTTCCAAATGGTAAATTTAGAAATTAAAGAGCCGGGGGGGTTAAATTTTTGGATGACTCTTCTCCTCCCCGCAATTCTGCCAATTATTCTTATCGCCGTTCTTTTTCTTTTTATTTTCAAAAGAGCCAGCTCCGGCGTTAATCAGGCCTTTACCTTCGGAAGAGCAAACATTCATCTATTCACTAATTTTAAAGAAAAATTGACTTTCAAAGATGTCGCCGGTTTAAAAGAAGCTAAAGAAGAACTTAAAGAAATTATTGAATTTTTAAAAACCCCTAAAAAGTTTCTGGATTTAGGGGCAAAAATCCCAAGAGGCGTTCTTTTAATGGGACCTCCGGGGTCTGGAAAAACGCTTTTAGCCAGAGCTGTTGCCGGAGAAGCCAATGTTCCATTTTTCCATATTTCAGCATCAGAATTTGTTGAAATGTTCGTTGGTGTCGGAGCATCTAGAACAAGAGACGCTTTTTCTACGGCTAAAAAAGCGGCCCCTTCAATTATTTTTATTGATGAAATTGATGCCATAGGAAGAGAAAGAGGCGCGGGATTAGGAGGCGGCCATGACGAAAGAGAACAAACCTTAAACCAAATACTTGTAGAAATGGACGGCTTTGACCGAGACACTAATGTAATTGTTTTAGCGGCCAGCGTGACCGGCGATACGCCGGTGTTGGTAAAAAAGAATAATGAAATTTTTCTTCGGCCGATTGCCGAAATAATTAATAATTATTATCAATCAGACGAAGAAGGCGGCGAAAAAGAAACGTCTGATTTAGAAGTTTTAGGATTTGAGGGTAAACCGAACAAGCAAGGGGTTTATTTCAAAAAGGCGGCTTTTAAAAAAGTAAAAAGTGTTTTCCGACATAAAGTTGAGGAAATTTATGAGATAGATTATTTAGGCGGAAAAATCAAAGCTACAGGTAATCATAGTATTTTTATTAGAGATAAATGGGGTGTTCGCGCCAAACCAGTTTGCCAATTAAAAATCGGCGAAATTTTAGCAGATTTGCCTTATCAGGTAAACCGAACCAATAAGAATAAAAGAGAAATTAGAGCTTTTGATTTTAATAAAGATTTTAATTTAGAATTGCCGGTTTGGTTCCCGCTTTTTGAAAAATCTAAACCGATTGATTTTGCTTACCAATATGCCTTAGCCAATATAGGTCAAATTTCTCAAACCCAGCTTGGTTGTCAACTCGGATTCTCTCAACGGACAATCGGTAAGTGGCAGCAAGGAGTCTGCGGGCCCCGAGAATTAAGCCGTAATTATTATCAACACCAATTGGTTTTGCCGGAAAAGATTCGGGTAACGCCGGGATTACTGCGGCTTTTTGGTTATTATGTCGCCGAGGGTTATAGCCGGAAGGAATTAGATTTTTGTTTTAATCTTAAAGAAAAAGAAAAGATAGACGACGTTAAAAACCTAATTAAAGAAATTTTTAATTTAGAGTCGGATAGGGAAAGAAATACTACACCTAATGCCTTAAACATCATTTATCATTCCAAGCCATTAGCAGAATTTTTCGCTTATTATTGCGGCCGCGGCGCCTATCAAAAACATATTCCTTCTTTTCTTTTTAACGCGCCAAAAGAATATTTTATTGAGTTTTTCCGCGGCTATTTCTCGGGAGACGGTCATAAAGATAAAAACGGACGATTAGAAGTAACTTCGGTTAGCAAAAGATTGATTCTGGAATTAAATTGGCTTGCCCGCTTGCACGGTTTCAAATCTTATATTCATTCTTTTACGGCCAAAAAAGGCAGAGTAATTAACAATGGCAAACCATTAAAAGCCACTGTTGCTTGGCGGCTTGGTTTTGGTAAAACCCAAAATCCGTTAGAAAAGATAGAAGGCAAAGCCAATGTTCGGCGGCCAATCGTTAAAAGCGTTAAAAGATTACCTTATGATAATTATGTTTATGATTTTTGCGGTTGTGAAAATGAAGCATTTTTTGGAGGCGAATCGCCAATTTTACTTCATAACACAAACAGACCCGATGTTCTTGACCACGCGCTGCTTCGGCCCGGCCGATTTGACCGTCGGATTATTTTAGAACCTCCAGATATAAACGAAAGAGAGGAGATTCTTAAAATCCACAGCAAAAATAAACCCTTAGACCAAGATGTTGACCTTAAAAAAATAAGCACTAGAACGCCCGGATTTTCCGGAGCTGATTTGGCAAATTTAATCAATGAAGCAGCAATTTTAGCCGCCAGAAAAAATAAAAAAATGGTCAACCAGCAAGATATTTACGATTCAATTGAAAAAGTGCTTCTCGGTTCAGAAAGAAAAACAAAAATTATATCGGAAAAAGAGAAAAAAATTATTTCTTTTCACGAAGCAGGTCATGCTTTAACCGTTGCCAGTCTTAAAGATTCTGACCCTGTCCATAAAGTTTCTATTATTAGTAGGGGGCGAGTCGGCGGCTATACGCTAAAACTCCCTATTGAAGAACAAAGATTAAAAACCAAATCCCAATTTTTAGCAGATTTAACAGCTCTTTTAGGAGGATATGTCGCTGAAAAAGAAACTTTCAAAGAAGTCTCCACTGGCGCCAGCCATGACTTAAAACAAGTTTCAGAGCTGGCTCGCAGTCTTGTCACCCGCTTTGGGATGAGCGAAAAATTCGGTCCAATAGCCTTCGGCAAATCCGAAGAATTAATATTTTTAGGAAGAGAGATTGCAACTGAAAAAAATTATTCAGAAAAAATTGCGGCAGAAATCGACGCGGAAGTCAAAAAGATAATCGACCAAGTTTATAAAACAACCCAAAAAATTATTATTTCTAATAAATTAGCGCTGGAAAAAATCGCCGAGGAGTTGTTAAAAAAAGAAGTTTTGGAACAAGAAGATTTTTATAACCTTCTAAAACCATTTAAGTTGAAATTAATAAAATTTTAAGTTAAGTTTCCTATAGTGAGCGGTACGCCGCTCGATATATCGAACTCGAAGTTCGCTATAATCGAAAGACAACCCATTAAAAGGCGCGCGTAGCTTAGTGGTTAGAGCAGGGCTCTTATAAGGCCAAGGCCGCAGGTTCGAATCCTGCCGCGCGCA
>JAHXGO010000015.1 GCA_019923695.1 Candidatus Liptonbacteria bacterium | reverse complement strand
AGATTGTTGCGTAAAAGTTGTGATTGAGTTATCCACAACTTTACGATTCCCGACATCGTAAATATGTGATATATTATTAACATTAATTATGAGAAAAGAAAAATTTATTAACGGAAAAATTTATCATGTTTTAAATAGAGGCGCAGGCCAATGTAATATTTTTTTAGATGACGAAGATTATTTAAGATTTATTCATGATTTATACGAATTTAATGATGAAGTCCCAGCTTCTAATATTTATTATCGTCAAACAAAATCTTATGATGTCGGGAATCGTAAAGTTCGTCCAAATAGAAATAGAAAATGTATTGTTGATATTTTAGTTTTTTCTCTAATGAATAACCACTTCCATTTTTTAATTAGGCAAAAGCAAGATAATGGTATACAGATTTTTATGAAAAAATTAGGGACAGGATATGCTAATTATTTTAATAATAAAAATAAACGAGTTGGAGTGCTTTTTCAGGGGAGATTTAAAGCTATCCCGGTTCAATCTGACCAACATTTGCTTCACCTTCCTTACTATATTCACCTTAATTCTTTGGATTTATATGAGCCGGGATGGCGCAAAAGAGAAATTAGAAATTATAAAAAAGT
Source organism: Candidatus Liptonbacteria bacterium (assembly GCA_019923695.1). Taxonomy (GTDB): domain Bacteria; phylum Patescibacteriota; class Minisyncoccia; order UBA6257; family Colwellbacteraceae; genus JAHXGO01. Next base: position 8,766 of record JAHXGO010000015.1, on the reverse strand, counting down.
GATGGAATTTTTAGAAAATTATCGTTGGTCAAGCTTACCGGATTATTTAGGTATTAAAAATTTTCCATCGGTTATCAATAAAAATTTCCTTACCGAATTAATAGGTAAGCCAATAGAATATAAAAAATCCTTAATTAGTTGGCTAAAAGATTTTAATTTGGATAATATTGACGACACTATATTAGAATAAATCTTACGATTCCCGACATCGTAAGATTGGTTGACCCCGTCTTTTAATAAAAAGTTTTTTAACGCCATTTGACAAAAAAGTTAATAATCTTTATTATTCTAACAGTTAGTCTCGAGGCGACGAAATAGTTATTTGTAGTAAATAAGTAAACCCCGTTCAAGATAAATTTTTAAACGGGGCAGCCCTTCTTAAGTAAATTTATTTTTTAAATAGGGCAAATAAGTCATTGTCGCGGCTGACGAAAAAGGTCGCAAGAAATTATATTTATAAATGCCTTACAATAACGACGACGGCCGTGGCTTTGACAGGAAAATGCATCAGGGTGATTGGAAATGTTCTAAGTGTTCTGCTGCAATTACCGAGCTTCCGTTTGAACCGGATCCGGAAAGATTAAGTCAACTTTTGTGCAGAGATTGCCACCGTCAAAAAAGAGCGTCTTTTACAACAAGACGACCTTACCGTTAAGAAAAAAAATATCGGGGAAATCCCCGATATTTTTTTATTATATTTTTTACTATTATATTTTCCGATCGGAAAGTATAATAGTAAATATATAGTAAATATTTTGAGTGTAGAATTTTTAAAAATTAATATGTATAATATATAAAGGGTATTAAAAATTTAATACATTAAACAATTTTATTTGTTGAAAAATTTTTAAAAAGAGTTATTATTTAAATATGACTATAAATAAAAAAATTATTTTAGCGGCTTTAATTTTGATATTTACCGCTATCACAGTCGGATTTTTGGTCGGCGTTTATTTATTACCAAAATTAAGAAATGAGGGGCAAACTTATGCTCAAAGAGCAACTTATTACGGCGTTTTGCTTGAAACTGGCGATTTTTACATTGGCCGGCTTTCAAGATTTCCTCGTTGGCGGATGACTGATGTTTATATTATTCAAAGAGATGAGACAACTAATGAACTTACTCTTTTATCCTTAAAAGAAACATCGGTATGGTCTCCGGACTCAATCAAAATTAATCCTAAAAAAGTTGTTATTTGGGGGAGAGTTGGGAGAGATAGCCAAATAATGGAAACTTTAGCCGCCTTTAAGGAGCGGGCGAGAAGTCCTCAAAACATTTTAGACAATATTCAAGCGCCGCCGCAGTTGAATCAGGACCAAACTCCTGTCCAACCTCAACCTCAACCTAATCAATAATTTTTTATTGAGAACGCAGAAACAGAAGAAAAAAGCGAAAGCGAAACTCTCTAATAGCGAGGTCAACGCCTCGATATATCGAATTAAGGCTCGCTATAGCTAAAAAATTATGCAGTTAGTCGAAAAATCGTTGAAAGATTTAGAAGTCTATTGAACATACTTCTATTATTTTCTATAGCTAATTTCTATAGCAAAATAAACTTTTTATATACACTTGATGCGATCGCAAAAGATGTATATAAAAACTTCATATGATTATAGCGAACTTCGAGTTCGATATATTGAACGGCGTGCCGCTCACTATAACCAAAGCAAGGTTTTACTAAACCAAATTAAAGTTCGCTATAGTGGGCGGTGTGCCGCCTAATATATTAAGCATCCTGCTCGCTATAAGATTTAACTTTTTTTCAAGGCGGGGTTTTGGGTTGTCCTTCGGCCATAGGCTCTCCTTCGGCCATAGGCTGTTTTTTGGTTAGAGGCCGTTCTTTGGTCGTAAATAAGAATAAAGAATCTTCAGCGTTCCTTCGTTGAAACCCCACAAAACCGCAAAGTAAAAAACGACTGAAACGGCTAAATTTATCCAGACATTGACTCCGGAAAGTTCTAAAATCAATGTTAACCCTCCCATTATAAAACTTGCCGGAATGATTTTTGTAAGATGATTAAAAATGGTAAAGTAGTTTATATTTTTCATTTTAATCCAAAGATAAATGTTGATGGCGGTTTGATTTATTAAAGTTGCTAAAGCGCAGCCGGCAATACCAAGATAAGGGATAAGTAAAATGTTTAAAACAGTGTTGCTTATTATTCCGGCAATAGAGTAAGGTAAAACGCTTCTTTGTTTGTCAAAAGCAAAAATCGCGTTGATAATTATCGATGTCGGGAAAGTTATAATCAAGGTTAGACAAAGAATTAAAAAACTTATTGTTGCCGGAAGGTATTCTAATCCGTAAAGGCCGACGATAATCGGCTTGGCTAAAATAACTCCGCCGATGGTCATTGGGATGGAAAATAAAAAAGATATTTTTAATCCTTGTTCAAAAATACTTCTGAAGTCATTTTTTGATTTTATGAGTCTGGCTAATGTCGGGAAAAAGGTTGAAGCAATAATTGAAGGTAAAATATAAAAAAACTGAATCGGCCTTTGGGCAGCTGCGTAAAATCCGACTTCTGCGGCTGACACCATCCACCCCAAAATCAGAACATCAATGTTTATCATAATAACGCTTGTTAATCCGATAATTCCGAAAGGCCAAGCAGAAGAAAAAATCGGTCTTACTAAGCGTTTGTCAAAATAACTGAAAAGTCCTTTGATATGGTTTCTTAAAACAAAAACCATTGCTAAAAACCCGGCGGCAGTTCCCAAAACATAGGCAAGCATCATTAAATAACTGGTTGGGTTTGTTTTAAGAACAATAAACCCAATAACCATAATAGCGGCATTGGTGAAAATATTAACACCGGATTCTATTTCCATTTTTTCCATTGCTCTTGCGATAGAAGAGCCGAGATTTCTTAAAGCATCAAAAACAACTATAAAGACCATCAACCCTATCAACGGCTTTGCTTCTTCAATGTTGGTTAAATAATTTCTAAAAACAAGGGCAAAAATAATTATAGTGGTTAAAATAACGGCTTTGATAAAAAAAGCCGTGCTTAGATATTTAAGTCTTGACCCCGGGTTTTTTGAGGCTTCTTTCATAACTAAGGCATTAATGCCGATATCGGAAAAAATCGTGAAAAAAGCGGCTAAGCTTAAAACATAGGAAAGAGCGCCCCAGGAAGCGGCTCCCAAAACTCGGGCCGAATAAATAAGTATAAAAACCCTGAAAATTCTTCCAATAGTTTGTCCCGTAAACAACCAAAGGGCGTTTTTGACAATTATTTTGTTCATTTAAAAACGAAAAACTCGGTTAAATTGCTATTTGATATATGAATAACAACTTATTATGGTATAATAAATTAAAGTATTTAAATTATCAATTTTAATATGATTATTTGGACATTATTAATTTTAGGTGTTTGGCTGGTTATTTCTTCTTTTTTATTGGGAGGAGTGAATACTGTTTTGGGATATACCAACATCTTGGCTGGGGCAGTAGCGATTTTTGCGTTTTTCTGGGGTAAGTTTGGAAAAAATAAAATTTAGTTTTAGTTTGACAATCGATTTTTTAAAAACTAAAATAGATTTTAGATTTGAAAATGAAAATGAAAATGAAAATAAAAATTTATCTTACTTCTTATTGTACCTATTGCCATTTGGCAAAGGAATTTTTTGATAAACATAAAATAGAATACGAGGAAGTTAATGTGGCGGAAGATGATTCTGCTTTTGAAGAGATGAAAAAGAAATCTCATCAGATAGGCGTGCCAGTAATAGAAATAGACAACGAGGTTTTTGTCGGATTTAACCGTTCGGAAATCAGCAGAGTTTTGGGTTTAAGTCATTAATGAATTACGACCTTATTATTGTTGGCGGCGGACCAGCTGGTATATCAGCTGGGATTTATGCCGCCAGAAAAAAAATAAAATTTTTAATTATTACTGATAGTTTTGGCGGTCAGCCATTGACTTCTAACAGCATCGAAAACTGGATAGGTATTAAAAAAATTAGCGGTTTTGAACTGGCTAAGGCGCTTGAAGAACATCTTAAGTCGCAGGGAGGAGTTGAGATTCTTGAAGACGAAAAAGTTATTAAAGTTTCAAAAACGAATTTTGGTTTTTTAATTGAAACGAATAATGGTAAAAAAATTGAAACCAAAACTGTTTTAATAGTTTCGGGCTCCAAAGAAAGGGAGCTTGATGTGAAAGGAGAATATAAACTTAAAGGTAAGGGAGTTTGTTATTGTACGACTTGCGACGCCCCGCTTTTTAAAAATAAAATCGTAGCAATGATAGGAAACGGAAACTCTGCTTTGGATGGGGTTGTTGATCTTTTGCCTTATGCTTCGAAAATTTACCTTTTAGTCCGCTCCAACAAATTAAAAGGAGACGCGATAATTCAGGAAAGGATGGGAAAATCTGAAAAAGTAGAGATAGTTTTTAACGCTTCAGTTTTAGAAATTCTGGGAGAAAGTTTTGTTGAAGGAATAAAATATAAAGACAATGTTTCCGGCGAAGAAAAAACTCTTGAAGTCAAAGGGGTTTTTGTTGAAATCGGGGCAATCCCAAACTCCGAGTTAGTTAAAAATTTGGTTGATTTAAACGAAAAAGAAGAAATCAAAGTTGACCACAAAACCGGCGCTTCTTCTTTAATTGGGGTTTGGTCAGCCGGGGATGTAAGCGACGCTTTGTATAAACAAAATAATATTGCTGTTGGCGACGCCATCAAAGCCGTTTTGAATATTTACGATTATCTACAAAAAATTAAGNNGACGATCGCAAAGTATAATAGTAACTATTTAAAATTAAAGTATTAAAATAAATATAATTCAAATTAATTTGAACTCCAGTTTTTATCAAAAATGATAAAAACTGGAAGAATTTGAGTTGTCCACAGATTTAGCGCGGATGAATTTGTTATAATAAAATAATAAAAATTATCAGAGAATATTGTTGATTTTATATGGATAAATCCGAAAATAATTTTACTGAAGAAACGATTCATTTTATGGCCGACGGACAACCCAAATCAAAAAAAAACAGTAAACGAATTTTTATCGCTGTTTTTCTTTTTTTAATTTTTGTGATTTTAGCTGGTTATTGGATATGGTTTTATTATTACAGTCCTTATGCCGTTATCGGACAGAATGTCAGAAAGTATGAGCGGGCAATAAAACAAATTGAGGAAGATCTAAAAGCTGATATTTATGGCGGCAAAACTCCGGAACAAACTTTGCAAATGTTTGTTGAGGCTCTGACAAAAGAAGACATTGAATTGGCGAGTAAATATTTTGCGTTGGGCGGCCCGCTAAGCAGAGAAGAATGGAAACAAAAAATTAAAAAAGAAACAAAGGAATTAATAGATATTGTTTCAAGGGCTGTGCCTACATCGGGTCAAGAACCATCAGAACGCTCTTTTTGGTTTTCTGTATACGATAATAAAGGAGAAACAGAACAACTAATTGAAATGTTTTTTAATACATGGTCCGGAGTATGGAAAATTCAAAGTTTGTAAAATTTTTAATCCTAATAATTATATTGGGATTTTTTGTTTTTGGAGCGCCGCCGGTTTTGGCTTATGGCGTTGATACTCACGCTTTTCTAACCAGCGAAGCAGTTAATTTTTACAACCGCAATTTTCCCAATAAGATTATATCAAATGAGTTAAAAACTTATCTTATTGACGGTTCTCGTTGGGGAAACAGGGTGCCAAACCCAATGAATCATTTTTATGATCCGATTCATAGCCGTGGTTATAATTATACTTCTAAAATAGATGGTTATATTCCTAATCTTGGTAATTGGCAAAAATCAAAAGATTGGGCTCAAAATAGGGTCAGACAAAATCATCCTTTTTATAAAGCTTCGGCGATAATCGGCTCGGTTGTAAACGCTATTCAAGAGAGGAAAACAAACCCTCTTTTAGGAGAAACCGAAACTGATTTTACTTGGCAGAGAGCGCTTGATTTTTACGCCAGTGGTGAAAAAGAAAAAGCTTTTTTTGCCTTAGGCCATATTATTCATTTGATTCAAGACAAATCAGTGCCTGGCCATACCAGAAACGACGCTAATCTTTTTGACAGCCCTTATGAATTTTACGCCAATAGGTTTAATCTTTTAAATCCTGATAAAAAATTATCAGAAAACATTAAAAATAAAAAACCAATTATTTTAAATAATTTAAATTCTTATTTTGAGGGATTAGCCAGATATTCAAACAATAATTTTTATAGCAAAGATACGATTGGAATACAAAGCGGATATAGTTTACCAAAGCCAGAGGCCTATCCTAAAAAAATTAATGGATTATATTTTGCTTTTCGTAAAGATGAGTTTGGAGAAGATTATTTATTGTTTTTGATTAAAAAATATAAAGGCGAAGAAAATTTGTTTTCTTTAAACAAAGAGAACACCGGGCTTAGAGATCCGCAAAATTTAGTGATGTCCGGTTATTGGTCTCGTCTTTCCGTTAAATCTATCCAATACAGCGCCGGCGTAATTAATCTTTTTATTGAAGAAGGAGAAAAACTAAAAAAAGAAAAACAAAACATTGCCCAAAATCCTCAAAATAATTTTTTGGGTCAGGCGCTTGGGGCTGTCAGTTCTTTTATTGATTTTTTAATTAATTCTTCCCAACAGGCTTTTTCTTTAATGTTTGGCGGAGACAACTTGGAGCTTTTGGATAAAGTTTCTCTTGATAAAAATGAGGCAGACATTTCTTTAAGGAGAAATGAAACTATTTCCTCTTTAAGACCTTTTATTTCTGTGGAAAAAACTTATGTTGAACAAGGAGGAACTATCAAGATAAGAGGTCAAAAATTTTCTCCGAACAAATCAGCTACTTTGTTTGTTATAGAGCCGCCAAGAGGGATTATTATTCAAAAGACATTAGCCGTTGATAATAAAGGAGAATTTATCGAAAATTACATTTTGTCTTCAAGCGCTTTTTTGGGGACTTATTTTGTTTATGCTCAAGATGTTTTTGCCGGCGTTTCCACAGACAGAATAAAATTTCAAGTTTTAGAAAAACCAAAAGAACAAACCCAGATTAGAGAAACAGAACAAGAAGAGGGTGAGTCGCTTGTTCAGGAAAAAAATCAAACTGAAGAAACAATTAAAGAAACAATTAAAGAAACAGGGGTTCAGGTTCCCGATAAAGTTTGCGACTTTAATGTTGTTCAATCTCCTCTTCGTCAAAAAATTATAATTAATGAAGTCGCTTGGATGGGGTCAACTGAAAGCTCCAGTAATGAGTGGATTGAAATTAAAAACATATCCGGAGCAGAGATTAACATCGCCGGCTGGCAGATTTTAGATAAAGGCGGAAATATAAAAATAAAGTTTGGCTCCAAAGACAAAATTTCCGCAGGCGGTTTTTATCTTTTGGAACGCACTGATGATAATTCCGCGCTTAATGTAAAAGCGGATATTATTTATGCTGGGGCTCTTTCAAATGAAAATGAAGGACTAAGGCTTTTTGACAGCCAATGCAGTTTAATTGACGAAGTTTCGTCAAATCCAAAATGGCCGGCCGGAGACGCCGCTTCGCGCCGTACTATGGAACGCAGTCGCGATAATTTAAATTGGCATACTTCCAGTTTTATTGATGGTACGCCTAAACAAGAAAATTCAGAGCCGGCGCCTTTTTTTGGCGGTGGAGGGGCTGCACCGGCAGTACCGACACCAACACTAACGCCAACACCAACGCCTAACATTCAGCCAAGCGAGCCGTTGAAAATTATCATTTCCGAAGTTCAGATTACCGGCGGAGCAGGTCAAGCAGATAATGAGTTTGTTGAGCTTTATAACCCCACATCATCGGCCGTAGACTTATCCGTTTTACCACTTAAATTACATATTAAAAACAGTAGGGGGACCAATAATCACAAAACGCTTAATTTTATCAACACTTCCATTCCTGCTTATGGATATTTTTTGATTGGCCCAGCAAGTGGTTATACTGGTTCAGTCAGTCTTGATGCTACTTATTCTGTCTCTGGTAATAAATTAGTAAATAATGGAGCAGTTTATATTTCAACTAATGTTACGGCTGATACTGATGTAATAGATAAGGTTGGTTGGGGCAGTCAGCCAGCTGGCGGGTTTGAAACCGCGCCTTTTCCTGATAACCCCGGAGCCAACCAAAGTATTCACAGAAAACTTCACCTTGAACCGAACAAAAGGTTTATTGACAATGGCAATAATGCCAACGATTTTGAAATACAAAACTGCCCGAGTCCCAAAGCGCAGTCAAAAATATGTTCGTCTAATCCGGTTTTAGAAAATAGCGCTATTCCTTTGAAAATTGTTGAAGTTGTTTTTAATCCGGAAGGAAGCGATGCAGGAAAGGAGAGGGTTGTTATTTATAATCAAAACGACGAAGAAGAGTCGGCCATAAATGTCAGTAATTATTCTATTCAGTATTTGAGTTTAAGTGGAGACTTTAATGATCTTAAAAAGAGAAATTTTAAAACAGGGCAAAAAATCCCTTCAAAGGGATTTTTTAAAATAGGAATGAGTTGCAGTACTGCCGCGCCTTGTCAGGGAGTTGATTTAAGTTGGTCTCAATCGCTTCATAATGACGCCGGCGCAGTTTTCCTCGTTAAAAATAAGGACAAAATATCAGGAGTTAATGATTCTGATATTGTTGATGTTTATAAATACGGTAATTGGCCGGAAATAAATATTCCTTCTGATTTTAGCGCGGTTTATAATCCTAATAATTTAACAATAAATTTTACTTGGTCAGCCAACCCCCAACTTACTTATCAGATTAAAGAGCATAACAGTCCCGCAAAAATTATTTTT
>JAHXGO010000014.1 GCA_019923695.1 Candidatus Liptonbacteria bacterium | reverse complement strand
CAAAAAATAAAAACATAACCTTAAAATATTTTTATCGCTTCGCTTGTATTTATTTTTAAACTTATTGAATGCGCTAACCTTACCATTATTTACTCCGTTCATATATCCTACAAAATACCCTCCGCTTTTTAATTAAACGCGACCCGAACTTTCTCTCTAAAAGAAAAATAGTTTTTTACAAAATTTTCTTAACTAAAATTAATCAGAAAACTACGTATCCCCATACCGCAGCTTCCTCGCAAAGATTCGCCTGCCTTTGGAATACCAATATCAATTATCTCTTTTCCTGTGTGAGATAAGGTTTTATGAAAACCAATCTCTTGAATTACAAGAACCGCAGAACAACCATAAACACCATTTGTTTTCACGATAAGTTTTGTCGGGATGTCTGCTTTTGCCACAGATATGTTTGGCAAATATCCATCTTCCATATTTATAGTTATAGTAACATACTGAATCCCGTTCTTAATTTCAGTGTTTTGCGTCGCTTCGTTTGATGCCGTATTTATATTATTTTTTAAATCACCAAAAAAAATGATTCCAAGGCCGGCGATAAGAACGATTGTAAGAATAATTGAAGTCGTTTTATTCATAAAGTCATTATATCAAAATTAAATATTAAACAAAGGACTAATAATGCCCAGTCCCGCAAGTCCGGCAAGAAATGTAAATAATCCAAGGCCTATTACAACAACTCCCGCTGATTTAAAAAACAAAGGGGCATATTTTGATTGAGCAAATGACGCAGAACCAAATGAAAGAAGCGCGAGCGTTGGGAATGTTCCAAGCACGAACATAAACATAATCAAAGCGCCTGATATAAATGACCCGCTTGAAAAAGCGGCTACCTGCATCGTTTGAGTAAATCCGCAAGGCAAAAAAAATGTTCCAAATCCAATCACTAAAGGAGTGAAAGTTTTGTGTTCTATTTTTCTGAAAAAACTAAAAACTGCGGAGGGCATCACAATTTTATTTTTTGCAAATATCCCAACTAAGCTCAAACCAAGTAATAACATTACAGCAGATGTTATAAGTCCCAATATTGCCGTAAGAGTAAAACTAATGCCTATCGCCCTGCCAACCATTCCAAGAACTCCTCCCAAAATCGTAAAACCAACAATTCTTCCCGCGTGAAAAAGTATAAGATTCTTTTTATCGCTAACATTGTCTTGCGAAACTTTTGCTGAAAGCGACAGAACTAAACCACCGACAACCGCAAGACAAGCAGAAACTGAAGCAATAAGCCCGATTATAAAACTTGTTATTAGTGTTATTTCACCACCCATACCAAAATTCAAAATATCCGACTCCTGAAGCATAAAAAAGAGCGTTAAAAAGGCCAACCCAATAGGTATTGCTTTCCAAATAACATCGTCTTCTTTTTTTTCTTGAACCTTTTTTTCTATGGAAAGAAAGTAACCATTGTTCTTTATTTTTGCAGTAAGTATTTTTGCTAACTCCTCTTTACTGTTATTAAGTTCCGTATCAACCGACACAGTCCCGTTTTTTAAATCAACTTTAGTATTTTGTATGCCTATTTGCTTATTTAAAATATCTTCAATTAATATCTTGCAAGAGGCGCAATGAGGACCCGATATATAAAATATATGTGTTTGCATTATAATTTTTTCGCCTTAATTCTTAGCGAGTTTAATACGACTGACACGGACGACATTGCCATAGCAAATCCAGCAAAGGCGGGTGAAAGCAACCAGCCGAAGACTGGATAGAAAACTCCGCCCGCAAGCGGAATGCCAACAATGTTATAGATAAACGCCCAAAAAAGATTTTGTTTAATTCCTCTCATTGTTATTTTTGATAATTTTACCGCTTTGACAAGTTTTGAAATATCGCCACCAAGCAATGTAATCCCCGCCGATTCAATCGCTACATCAGTCCCCGTCCCCATAGCAATACCGACATTTGCTTGGGCAAGAGCAGGCGCGTCATTAACGCCATCGCCGACCATTGCCACAATATTTCCTTTCATCTGTAAGTCCTTAATAATATTTAATTTATCGTCAGGCATTACTTCTGCAAAAACTTTATCAATGCCTACAATTTTAGCAATATATTCAGCTGTATTTTTGTTATCGCCCGAAAGCATTAACACTTTCTTTTGCAGTTTATGTAATGTTTTGACTGTCTCAATAGCTTCAGGTTTTATAGGATCAGCGACAAAAACTATCCCGAGCAGTGTGTTTTTATCTGCAAGTAAAACTGGTGTTTTGCCTTGTTTGGTTTCCTGTTCCAAAGATTCTGGATTATAAGAGATATTCAAATCAGAAATTATTTTAAGATTGCCCGCAAAATATTCTGTATCGCCAATCGTTCCCTTAAGACCCTTGCCTTTTATAATTTCAAAATTTGAAATACTTTTTATATCAATATTTTTTTCTTTTGCATAATTAACTATTGCTTGAGCGATGGGATGTTCTGATTTACTCTCAAGAGTGGCTAAAATTGAAATAATATCTTTCTCATTTTTATTTCCTAACGCTTGTACTTTTGTCAATTCAGGTTTACCTTTCGTAATGGTGCCTGTTTTATCAACCATAATGATATTTGCCTTATAAAGCGTTTCAAGTGTTGCCGCGTCTTTGACTAATATCCCTTCTTTCGCGCCCTTGCCAACACCAACAATAATTGCCGTAGGTGTCGCAAGTCCAAGCGCGCACGGGCACGCAATAACAAGTATCCCCACAAAAGCGACAATCGCAAACCCAAGCGCGCCGCCTAACCCAAAAATCGAAACACCGAAATAAAGCCACCCGCCAAAAGCAATAATCGCAAGTCCTAAAACAACAGGAACAAAAACAGACGAAATTTTATCAACAAGAGCTTGAATTGGCGCTTTGCTTCCTTGCGCTTCCTCAACCATTTTAATAATATGCGAAAGTAATGTTTCAGAACCAATTTTTGTCGCTCGAAAATTAAAAGTTCCTGTCGTGTTAATAGTCCCGGCAACGACTTGGGCGTCAATGTTTTTCTCTACTGGTATTGGCTCACCGGTAATCATTGACTCATCTATAAACGACTTACCCTCAATAACTTCGCCGTCAACAGGAATTTTTGACCCGGGCTTTATGATAACAACATCTCCTGAAACTACTTGGTTAACATTCACTTCTTCTTCTTTACCATTGCGAATAACAAGAGCTGTTTTGACTTGAAGCCCGAGAAGTTTTTCTATCGCATCGCCAGTTTTTATTTTTGACTTTGCTTCTAAATATTTACCAAGAGCGACAAAAGATAAAACAACAATCGTAACATCATAATATTTATAATCCACATTAAGATATGGAGCCAAAACAGGATCAAAAGCTGAAAGAATAAAACTATAAACAAAGGCTACGGTCGTCCCTAAACCAATAAGCGTATCCATATTGGCTTTTCCATGCCTAAAAAAACGATAAATACCTAACAAATATGGTTTGCCAATAGTTATAAGGATATACATCGCAAAAAGCGGCAAGAGATGGTGAAAAAATCTATACATCGTATCAGACATTGGAACAACCAAATTATATTTTCCAAATATCTCCCAACCTTTTATAAAAATACTGATACCCGCAAGAGGAAGCACGCCAAGCACTCCATTTTTCATTTCATTTATTTCTTTCAGTTTTTCTTTTTTTGATTGATGAAGCCCGAGATGTTTCGCGTGTTCATTTTCGGTCATGCCCATTCCTTCTGCCGTTTGGAGAACGAGAGAATATCCCAGTGGCTCTAACTTTTGATTAAACATTTCGGGAGATGTTTTTTCCGTATTAAAAGAAATCTTAGCGTTTTCTGTCCCATTATTTACCGAAACACTTTCTACCCCGTCAATTTTTTTAATAGTTCGCTCAATAATCGAAGCGCACGAAACACACCGCATTCCTTTTATTTTATAAATATTTGGAATATTCATAATAATTATTGCATATTATAAATTTTCAATAATTCTTTAATAGACTCCTCTTTATTTGTTTTCAGCCTTTCAATAAGACAAGATTCGAGATGCCCTTTAAGAAGTTCTTTTCTTGCGCTATGGAGTAGCCCAACCACGCTATCAATTTGTTGGATAATTTCGGGACAATATCGCGCATCGTCAATCATTTCAGACACTTTAGCTATACTCCCAATCGCCATATTAATAACTTTACGAGACTTTATATTTAACTCCTTATGTTTATGTTGCTTTACCATATACCCTATATGATAGGGTGGATGGTATTGTAAAGTCAAGAACCAATATAACCATAATCAATCAAGCATAGTTTTCTGATATTGCGCCAATAGTAATTTTACCCCTCAGACAAAGCGCCAACTAATTAATGAAAATCCAGTAAAACAAAATATATAGGACTGGTATTTTTGGAAAAACTTCGATAAAATTATCTAAGTTAAAAAATATAAATAATTAATAACCTGCGCTTATTTCTTTATTTATATTATCAAATGGGAGTGTCGTTCAATGGCAGGACTCTGGTCTCCAAAACCAGGTATCCAGGTTCGAATCCTGGCACTCCCGCTCCGTTAAAAACCTTACTTAATTACTTGGAAAAATCTTATAAAAACGCTTTTTCCCAAATTGAAGAACTAACCCTTTGGAAGAAATTTTAATTATTTCAAAAGGATTGAAAACCTGACAATTGTCTATTTTTATCCCTCCTTGAACAATTAATCTGCGGGCTTCACCTTTACTCAATTTTTTATCAATATCTGTCAAAAGTTCGATTAAAATAATAGATGTTTTTTTTATTTTTATTTCCAGCGCCTTGGAAGGAGTCTGCTTGCGGCTAAAAATTCTGATAAATTCCTTTTCCGCTTCATTGGCTTTCTGTGAACCATGATAAATTTTTGTAATTTCTTTAGCTAAAAGCAATTTAATATCGCGAGGATTTATTCTTTTATTTTTTAAATCATTCTCAATTATTTTAATTTTTGCCTCTTCAGTGTCAGTACAAAGTAAAAAATATTTAACGATTAATTCATCTTTTATAGACATTGTTTTACCGAACATTTCTAAAGGTTTTTCATTTAATCCAATATAATTATTCAAACTTTTACTCATTTTTCGCTTACCGTCAGCGCCTTCAAGTAAGGGAACGGTTAAAATATCCTGGGGCTTCATTTGAAGTTTAGCCATTATATCTCTGCCAGTTAAAAGATTAAAAGTTTGATCAGTCCCGCCAAGCTCAACATCCGCTTTGACTATCACCGAATCATATCCTTGCATCGCCGGATATAATAACTCATGAAGCCAAAGGGGTTTTTTCGCAAAAAAACGTTTACTAAAATCGTCTCTTTCTAAAATTTGATTGACACTGACTAAAGATAAAATTTTCAAAAGTTTTGTTAAATTAAGTTTTTTAAGCCATTCGCTGTTGTAACGAATTTCCGCTTTTTCCACATCAATAATCTTTCCGGCCTGAAAAAGATAATCAGCCATATTATTTTTAATTTGCTTTTCAGTTAAAACCGGCCTAGCTTGAGAACAGCCGGAAGGATCCCCAATCAGAGTCGTAAAATCACCGATAATTAAAATAATCTGATGACCAAGTTTTTGAAAATCTCTAAGTTTTCTTAAAACAACAGCATGCCCCAAATGCAAATCAGGAGAAGTGGGGTCAATGCCTAATTTAACTCTTAATTTTGTATTGGGTTGTCCTTTGGTCGTAGAAATTAATATTTTTTTTAAATTAGAAAAATCAATGACTTCAGCCACCCCCCGAGATAAAAGTTTTGATACGAAAAAAGACTTATGACGAGCTTTAAATTGTTCTTCAGCCATAATTTTGATATCTCAAAGCCTTACTTTGTTATCTTGATTTTTTAATAATTTCATCAATAAGACCATATTCTTTTGCTTCTTCTACGCTTAACCAAAAATCCCTGTCCGTGTCTTTTTCAATTTTCCCCAAAGATTGGTTAGTAAGTTTTGATAAAATTAGATTTATTTTCTGTTTAGTTTTAATTATTTGTCTAGCGGTTATTTCAATATCAACAGCCTGACCCTCGGCGGCGCCCATTACCTGATGAAGCAAAATATCAGAATTAGGCAAAGCAAATCTTTTTCCTTTTTCGCCAGCGCAAAGAATAAAAGCGGCGATTGAAGCGGCTAATCCTATACAAAGAGTCTGAACCGGCGCTTTAATAAACTGCATTGTGTCATAAATCGCCAACCCAGCCGAAACCAATCCTCCGGGAGAATTGATATAAAGTTTAATTTCTTTTTTAGGGTCTTCGTGCTCCAAAAATAAAAGTTGGGCAATAATAACATTAGCCACCTGATCAGTAATCGGGCCACCCATAAAAATAATGCGGTCTTTAAGCAGCCGGGAATAAATATCATAAGCTCGTTCGCCAAAAGCGCTTTTTTCTATAACCGTAGGAATAAGATATTGAGAAAAAACCTCTTCACTTGATCCCTGTTTTGTTTTTTTAAAATTAATCTTCATCGTCGCGATATTTTGGGATTATTTTCCCTTCTTCAATTTTATCTAATTTTTCGTTTTCTACAATAGGCTGACCTTCGGTCAAAGGAGAACCAAAAGCGTCTACCACTCCTTCTTTTTGAATTTCTTCAGGCCTGGTTTCAGACCGAATATCAATCTTCGTCCCGGTTAATTTAGCGGCTAAACGGACATTTTGTCCATTTTTCCCGATAGCTAAACTAAGCTGATCTTCAGCCATAATCACCCTCGCTTCTTTTGGGACAAATATCTCTACTGATTTTACTTTAGCTGGAGACAAAGCATTAGCCACGAATTTTTCCACTTCTTCCGACCACTCAATAATATCAATTTTTTCTTGGCTAATTTCGTTATTAATAGCCATAATGCGCGTTCCTCTTTGCCCAACACAACTTCCAATTGCATCAATACCGTCAAATTTTGCGGCAACGGCAATCTTTGTTCTAATCCCGGCCTCTCTGGCTATTTCTTTAATTTCAATTAACCCTTCAGCAATTTCGGGCACCTCCATTTCAAAAAGTTTCACTATAAAATCAGGATGAGACCTTGAAAGAATTATGCCCGGCTGACCTCTGTTATCCTCCTGAACAGCCAAAACATAAAAACGCATTCTTTGATTTGCCTGATAACGCTCTCCGGGGATTGATTCGCCGCTAAACATAATTCCCAAACAACGCCCTAAATCAACCAAAACATTCCCCCGATCAAAACGATGAACAACGCCAGAAATAATTTTTCCTTCTCTATTCTTATACTCCCGCAAAACTTCTTCTTTTTCAGCTTCCCTTAATTTTTGGAGAATAACCTGTTTTGCCGATTGAACCGCAATCCTGCCAAAACTATTTTCTGGCTTCAGAGTAAATTCAATCTTATCGCCAATAACTGCTTCGGGGTTTATTTTTTGAGCCTCCGAAAGCGAAATATGACGCTCGGGATGAAAGTGAATTAATTTTATGTCTTCCTGATCAACCGCCTGCCCTTCGGATTTAATTATATTTTCGTCTATTACTTCTTTTATCTGCCAAAACTTCAATTCGCCAGTTGTTTTATTAAGACTGGTTTTGATTATCTCCCCTCTTTGGCCGTGTTCTCTCCGGTAAGCAGCAGCAATAGAATCTTCTATAATTTCTATTATTTTTTCCGGATTAAGGTTTTTTTCCCTAGCGACTTGATCGGCGACAATTAAAAGTTGTTTAAAATCCATATTGTAAAAAATAAAACCCGCAGAAAGGGGCTTCATTAATAAAATAACAAACTTTCAAAAATCTGTCAAACCCCATTGGAAACCCATACAAGATATGAAGTCTAACCACAGTAAACTGCCAAAAATATTTTTAATGAAGCTAAATTTTCCGCCTCAAAAATCAGCCCGTTCAACCACTTCGACCATTGCCTGATAAGAAGCGGCTACCATCAAAAATTTGTCTTCCCCTCTCTGAAACCAACCATAGTCAAAGACAAATCTTTTTCCAGCATCAGGCCCAACGCCGACAAAAGAAGCAAATCTGACCGGCCTTCCTCCAATATTTCCATTATCAAACTTGGCGGCAGAGCCAACAGAATGTAAAAATAGATTACCTAAAGTATTACCGAGAAGCTCAAACGACTGTCCGAACTGATCTAAAACAGCTGTATCTGTACCAGGTCTTACTTTCGCGATTAAACCGGGGAAGGCCCCTCTTCTATCAAAATAAACAAACCAGGTTGAACTAATTTCAAAAATATCTTCGAGAACCTGGTTTTCTATGCCGGGGAAAACAACACTAAAAAGAGAAGAAAAAGGAACAATTGACCCATTTTCTTCAATAAACACAATTTCTTTTACAGTCCCTTCAGCGGGTGCAGAACTAACCCCTTCTGCCGCTTCTTTATCAACAACAACTACTTCTCTAAACGCGGATTTAATAGCTGAAAGCTCTATGTTTTTGAGAACAAAGTTATTTATTTTATCAGCTTGTATTACAAAATAAGAATTATGAGGTATTATTTTCGGCTCTTCAACTATAGGGGCAACCGGCAAAAGTTCCTCTAAAACATTATTTACAGGCTCTGTTGTCGGGGGCTTTAATAAATTAGGCAGAATAAAAAAGTAAAAAACAGCGATAAAACCAACAACCGACAAAACAATTAAACCGATAATTAATAATTTTTGTTTTTTATTTGAAGAAGCCGGTTCCTGAATAAGAGCCTGCTGATTTTTTTGGGCATCGGAAGTTTCTCCAGATTTGGGTTGCCCCTTAGTCACAGATTGTTTATTAGTCGTAAAGACAACTTCTGTTTTTAAATCAATTGGTTCTAAATCAGCTGGCGAAAAAAACTTTGCCGTTGTCTCTGTTCCTCCACTTTGTTTTAAAGATTCTTGGTCAGAGGCGGCAGTTCTAACGCTTATGTCAGAAATTGAAAACTGGGGAGATGAAGCAGAAGAATAAGGAGAAGAAATCGAAGTTTGAAATTGAGTTTGTTGGGGTGGTTTAGGTTGAGAAGAAATTGGAGAGGTTTGAGATATTTGAGAAGAAATCGACGGCTGTTGTTTAAGTTTAGAAAAAGGTTGAGTTTGAGAAATTGGTTGGGAAGTAATAGAAGGTCGGGGATAGCTTTGAAAACCTCCGGCCGAAGATTGGAAAGAAGAAGAGGAAACCGGAGTATCAAAAGAAGGAGAGACGGCAAATGGAGGGATATAAGGGGAAGAAGGAGGAGGAACGGGCGGCTGGCTGTTTGAAAAATCAGATGGCGCTTGAGAAGTTTGTTGTGGCGGAACAGGAGACAAAACAGATGGCTGTTCTTTAATATTTTGCTGTTCTATAGTTGAAGAATTTACTTGCGGAGAATCCGCCGCAAGTAAACGGTCTTTGTCCGAAGGATAATTGACGGACTGGCTGTTTTGAGAAGCAGGAGTTTTTTGATTTTCATTTAAATCGTTCATATTTTAATTATAACATAAAAAAAAATAAATAATTACGATTTAATTGACGCGGATAATTGTTTGATTGAAAGACCAATTTTGCCGTCAGGTTCAACACGAATAATTTTAGCTTTAATTTTATCTCCCGCCTTAATAACATCAAAAATATTTTTAACAAAATTTTCTTTAATTTCAGAAACATGAACCATTCCGTCTCTGCCTCCGCCTAAATCAACAATAGCCCCAAAGTCCAAAACTTTTAAAACTTCTCCTTCAATAATTTCCCCAACTTCAAACTCCCTAGTAATGCTTTTTATTTCTTCGGCCGCCCTTTGAATCGCTTCCTTGTTTTTAGCGGCAATATAAATTCTTCCGTCTTCCTCTATATTAATTGAAGAAACGCCTGTGCTTTCAATAATAGAATTAATAACTTTCCCGCCTGATCCGATAACTTCGCCAATGCGATTCGGATTAATAATAAGCGAAAAAACCAAAGGCGCGTAAACAGATATTTCTTTTTTAGGTTCGCTAATAACTTTATTCATTGCTTCAAGAATTTTAATCCTCGCTTCTTGGGCTTGATTTAAAGATTGTTCAATAATAGAAATATCTATGCCTTTAATCTTAACATCCATCTGAATGGCGTTAATTCCGTTTTCAGTGCCGGCAACTTTAAAATCCATATCTCCGCAATGATCTTCTGGTCCTTGAATGTCGGTTAAAATTTTATATTCTTTCTGATTTTTATCCATCATCAAACCCAAAGCAATGCCTGCCGCCGGTTTTTTAATCGGAACTCCCGCATCCATTAAAGCAAGACTTGAAGCGCAAACCGAGGCCATTGAAGAAGAACCATTTGAAGATAAAATTTCAGAAACAATGCGAATAATATAAGGAAAATCATCTTGAGAAGGAATAAGAAGCTTTATTGCTTTTTCAGCTAAAGCGCCGTGACCAATATCGCGTCTGCCAGGACCGCGAAAAGAACCAACTTCGCCGACTGAATAAGGAGGAAAATTATAATGAAGCATAAGACGCCTTTTTCCGCTTTTCCCCATAGTTTCTATTAATTGTTCTGCCCCGGGGGGCGCCAAAGTTACTACTGCTAAAGCTTGAGTAGACCCTCTGACAAAAACAGCTGACCCATGAGTTCTGGGCAAAAGACCAGTTTCACAATGAATTTCTCTAACTTCTTCTAATTTTCTATTATCCGGCCTTTTGTTCTCTTTTATAATTTTTTCATGAATCAAATCATTTAATTCTTCCTCAAAAAGAAAATCAGCGGCTGATAAATCCTTATCTGAAAATCCGCGCTGACTGATATAAAATATTAAATCTTTTTTTAATTCAAAAAGATTATCTTGCCTTTCGGTTTTCTCTTCAACATAAACAGCTGATTCCAGCTTATCGCTTAAAAACTCTTTAACAATGTTTTTAAGTTCATCAGATGGATTTAAAAATACCACATCGGCCTTTGGGCGACCTATTTCTTTAATAATTTTATTTTGAAAATCAACTATCTTTTGCATTTCAGAAAGACCGAGTTGATAAGCCTCGACTATCTTTTTCGCGTCTGCTTCGTCTCCCTCCATTTCAATCATACTTATTTTTTCAGAACCATTTCCTGAAATAAAACTAGAAAACCCAACCTCTTTGTCTTCGGCCAACTTACTATATAAAGGATTAATAACGACCTTGCCGCTCATTTCTGCTAATCTAACCCCGGCCACTGGGCCGCCCCAAGGAATATCTGAAATACCCAAAACTACTGAAGCCGCGTTTAAAGCCACGAAGTCAGGATCGTTTTCTTCGTCAAAAGAAAGAACCGTCACTGTTAATTGAATATCGCGACGCAAACGCCGATCAAAAAACGGCCTAACAGACCTGTCAACTAACCGTCCAGAAAGAATCGCTTCTTCTGAAGGTCTGCCTTCGCGCCGAACAAAACGACTGCCAATAATTTTTCCGGCAGCGTAAAATTTCTCTTCATAATCAACGGTTAAAGGCATAAAATTAACATTTCTGTTATCTTTCCCCATAACCGCTGTGACCATCACGGTTGTCCCTCCATAAGTTGCTAAAACCGCGGCATTTGCCTGCTCTGCTAAACGAGAAACTTCAATAATCAAATCTCGACCTCCTATTTCTTGAATAAATTTCTTTTTTTCTAAGTTCATTTTAAAAATTAAATTCTTTTAGTCTTCCCCTCTTTTGAAATCTTAAAAACAACTCCCGGCGTATTTCCTAAATCAATAAAATTATCGGCTGATTCTTTTAATTTAGAAGAAGTAGTATTGGAAAAAGCCGCAACCTCAACTATTTTCCCGCATCCCCATTTTAAATATTCAACTAAAGGAACAAAGTCTCCGTCTCCTGTCACCAAAATAACCACATCTAAAGAATTTACTATTCTAATAGCGTCAACAGCCATACCAACATCCCAATTAGCCTTTTTAACGCCGGTAGCATAAACTTGAATTTCTTTTTCTCTTAATTCAATGCCTGATTTAGATAAGGCTTCAAAAAAATATCCTTCGCCGGTTTGCGAATCGCTTCTCACAACATAAGCCAAAATTCTAACTAATTTTCTGCCGGCAAGCAAATTTTTAACAAGCTCTTTATAATTTACTCTGCTGCCATAAAGATTTTTTGCGGAATGATAAAGATTCTGGACATCAATAAAAATACCTACCCGCTGATCTTTATATTTTGTTAAAATCATTTACTTTTGCCTTTATTTTTAATTTTGCTTTTACTTTTATTTTTTGACGATAATGATTTATTTTGGTCAGAAGACGACTTACGATTAAGAGACGACCCCAAGCTTTTCTCAAGTTTTCGGCGAGTGCTAATCATTTGTAAAAGACCGCGCCGCGAATGAACATCTTTAGAGTGATATTTAAGATGCTGGGCGAGTTCTTTAATCCTCTGATTTAATAATGAAATCTGAACCGAAGCTGAACCCGTGTCTTTTTCGTGAAGCCGATGTTCTTTTATAATTTTTGCTTTTTTATTAGAAGTAACCATTTCAAGAATAATAACAAAAATTAAAAATTTAGTCAAAGATAAAAAGTTTAAAGGTTTAAAAGTGTAAAAGTATAAATACAAAAGCTTAAAAGTTTAAAAGTATAAATACGACGAAAGTATCAATAAATAAAAGTTTAAAGGTTTAAAAGCGTAAACGAACTCGATAATTACCTCAAAACCAATATATTGACTTCGTAAGTCAATATATTGTTAAATCTCGATAAATACAGTCTTGATAAATATATTAAATATCCAATCTAAGGTCTTTTGATGACCTTAATTTATGAAATTAAGCTTCAGTGTGAAATTAATTTTTTACTACTGCTTTGTCTAAAATATTACAAGCTTGCGAAGTACAAG
>JAHXGO010000013.1 GCA_019923695.1 Candidatus Liptonbacteria bacterium | reverse complement strand
TAAATAATACTTGAGATTCTTACAGATAATATAATAAAATTAAAAAATGGAACAAAAACTAATAAAAGACCTAATCAAAAATAAAGACCTTGTAAATAATAAAGAAAATATAATTAACGGAGTTTTAATGCCTGATATTTTTAAAAAATATGATTATGATTCAGAAGTTGGCGTTGGTTTGTCAACTAAACAATTAGGAGGCGAATCAGGGCAAGAAAAAACTTTAGCTTTTCAGCAAGCTACCACCGACTCTCAAAGATTTGACCAAAACTTCGCTGATTTGCCGCTTGAAAAACAATTAGAAAGAATCAGGGCGGCTAGAGGAATTAAAGAAATATTAAACACCATTTATCCAGAATCAAAAAAAACCGATATTGCTCACAAGGCAATTAAATTAAAACTAACTCACGAAACCACAGTCACCGCAATAGACCAAGCTTTTTTAGAAAATATTAAAACACAAGCCGGTAAGTCCCAAAAAAGTAAAGAAACATCAGATGCTTATATAACTAATTTAAAAGATGTTCCTTTAATAATGCTTTTAGCTGACTGCGCGCCAATAGCTCTTTATGACCCTGAAAATAAAGCCATTGGGGTTGTTCATGCAAGCCGAAAAACAATAGCCGGAGAAATCCCCGTAAAAACATTGAATAAAATGAATGAACTATATGGAACAAAGCCCGAACAATTGGTTATTTATATTGGACCATACGCTGATGGCGACCGTTACGAAATTGGGCCAGAGATTTACGAAGAATTTTTTAGTTTAAAAAACGAAAATGATTCGCTGATGTTTTCAGAAAAAGAAATCCAATCAATATTCAAAAAAAGCGGCAGGAGTAGTCAAGGCGGAGAACATTATTATTTGGATATAGGCAAAGCTATTAAATACTTATTAATTAAATCAGGAGTATCAGAAAAAAACATTGAAACTTCAGAATACCGAACAATGAAAGACAATAATTTGTTTGCTTCGGAAAGAGTTGAAGGAAAAGAAAATCGGGGAACCAATATTTTAGTGGCAGTTTTAAAAACTAAACAGTCTAATGAATAAAATACAAGTGATTGTTGATTATGCCCATTCTCCTGATTGTATTAGGAAGTGTATTAGGAAGTTGAACTTCCTTAGATTGTCCTAAGGAAGTTCAACTTCCTTAAGAATAAAAAGATTGATATTTATCAATAATAAAATTAAAATATTTAAAGATGTCTAAAAAAATAAAAAATGAAATTTAGTAAATTATTATCTCCTACCTTAAAAGAAAGCCCGACTGAAGCGGAAACAGAATCCCATCGTCTTCTTTTAAGAGCGGGGTTTATAAAACAAGTGGCTTCCGGTATTTTTGCTTTTCTTCCTTTAGGGCTTAAATCTTTAAGAAAAATTGAAAATATAATTAGAGAAGAACACAAGGCTATCGGCGCTCAAGAAGTCCTTTTAAGCGTTCTCCAACCTAAAGAACTATGGGAAGAAACAGGCAGGTGGAGTCTTTACGGAGAAATCTTATTTAAATTAAAAGACAGAAAAAAAAGAGATTTTGCCTTAGGACCAACCCATGAAGAACCGATTACCGACATAGTCAGAAGTTCTGTCAAAAGCTATAGAGACTTGCCCTTGGCTCTTTATCAAATCCAAACAAAATTTCGCGACGAACTGCGGCCCAGATTCGGCTTAATAAGAACAAAAGAATTTTTAATGAAAGATATGTACAGCTTCCACGAATCATTAAACAACTTGGAAGAATTTTACAAAAAAGCGACTCGCGCTTATGAAAGAATTTTTTCAAGATTAAAATTAACCTACTATTCTGTTGAGGCAGAATCAGGGCAAATCGGCGGTTCTGTTAATCATGAATTTTTAGTTCCGGGACTTTCCGGAGAATCAGAATTTTTTATCTGCGCAAATTGCGGACACAAGGCCAATAGTGAAAAAGCCAGCGCTGGAGTCGGGAAAACTCCTTCTCCCAAAAAAATTTCTGACTTAAAAGAAGTTTATACTCCTCAAACCAATACCGTTGAAAAACTCGCTGATTTCTTGAAAATAGAACCGTCAGAAATTATAAAAACAATGGTTTACCTTGTCGATGAAAAACCGGTTGTTGTTTTAGTAAGGGGAGATTATGAGATTAATGAAATTAAAGTTATCAAATCGCTCTCTGCCAAAAATTTAAAGATTTCTTCTGAACAAGAAATTTTAGATATTTTTAATTCCCCCATCGGATTTCTCGGACCAACAAATCTGCCTGAAGGAATAAATCTTTTAATTGATGAAAGCGTTGAAACAATTTCATCGGGAGTGGTAGGGGCAAATAAAAAAGATTATCATTTTTCCGGATTTAACCCCATAAGAGATTTGCCTCATTCAGTCATAAAAGGAGATTATAGAATAGTCAAAGACGGAGATTTGTGCCCTATTTGTGGAAAATTGCTTAAAAAAATGATAGGGATGGAAGTAGGTCATGTTTTTAATTTAGGGACAAAATACTCCAAAGCAATGAAAGCGATATTTTTAAATAAGCAGGGAGAAAAAAAAGAATGTTTAATGGGCTGTTATGGCATAGGCGTAAGCAGAAGTCTTCAAGCCATCGCTGAAGAACATCACGATGAATATGGTTTGTCTTGGCCCATATCCACAGCTCCTTTTGAAGCGGTTATTATTCCGCTTGATTATCAAGACAACCTTCAAAAACAAACAGCTGACGACTTATATCAAAAATTAGAACAAGAAGGAATAGAAACGATTTTAGACGACCGAGAGACATCAGCCGGAATAAAATTCAATGACGCCGACCTTATCGGGTATCCGATAAGAATAATCATAAGCCCAAAAACATTAAAACAAGACTCAATAGAAATAATGATAAGAAAAAACCGCTATACTTCTTTGGTGCCTTTGAAAAATGCGATGTCCGCGATAAAAAAAATAAAAGACGACCTCTTTAAAGAATTAGAAGAAAAAACTCCGGCTCTTTTATCTTAGTTGAATTTCGGATATAATTTATTTTCATAATCAGTTTTAGAATACAGGGCAAGCCCCCATAGTTTAATGGATAGAATGCGAGCTTGCGGAGCTTGCGATGTAGGTTCGATTCCTACTGGGGGTACAGGCACAACTTTGACAGGCTAATGCTTGCGGGTATCGTATAGTGGCTATTATGTCAGGTTTCCAACCTGAAGACACGGGTTCGACTCCCGTTACCCGCTCCAGTATCAAACTTTCGTCTTTTTGGCTTGCCGTTTCGGCGGCGCGTCAACTTCGCTGGCATGAAAAATTGTTATTGTAAAACTATTTCAAATATGATAATATTTTAAATATGATAAACGACTATCTCAAAAAACAACTTGAATATTTCAAATCCCATCAAGACGAGCTTGTAGAGAAATACAAAGAGAAATTCCTTGTTATAAAGGACCAAGAGGTGCAAGGTGTTTATGATACAGAAATGGAAGCATACACAGATGCTAAAAAGAAATTTGGACTCGGAAATTTTTTAATTCAACAATGTCTCCCCGGTCAAGAAAGTTATACTCAAACCTTTCNNATTTCCGCAATCCCCCAGTTTCAGGGTCCTGGAGATAAATATATTCGTCATCAAGTCCGACTACTATAGAATAATGTCCATCAGGGACTTCTTGGTCGCCGTAATCTGAACGACCGCGGGTAAACCAGTTAACGATAACCGGCACGCGGCGGTTAAGCCAGTTTTGAATTGAATCGAACGAAGCATTGTTTTCAATTTCAACCTTGAGGCCGTATGATTCGGCCGCTTTTTTGATCGCGTTCTCATCAGTGCCAAGTTCCGGGTCGCGGTTGCAAACAATTGCCACTTCTTCTTCGCTTTTGTTAATTCCCCAATACTCCAACACCATTTTCAAACTTGCTGGACCGCAATAACCGCCGCGAAGCGTTTCCTGAAAAGGCTTAACTGCAAGCAGATTGTTATTATTCATTTGCTGATTTTAACATTTAACGTTCGATGAGACAATCCTTAATTCTTTGTATCATAGTACGATAAAACCGCTAAACAGGGTGTCGTACGAAGCGCGGCACTATCCAAAATCAAAAATTTTTGATAGAGTAAGTTTAAGTGAAATCATTAATATGTCCCAGTTAAATCAAATGAGCAAAGTAGAAAATTCAGTTAAAATTAATTTAACCAAAAATCTCTTATATCCCGCAGTTTTACAGCCAAAAAACGGCTTTTGGTCGAAGAAGATATCCATTAAAAATGTAACTTTTAACTCTTATTTTCGTTTTATATGTTAGAGGACGAACGACAACTTATTAAATTAGCAAAGGAGGGAGGGTCTGAAGCTTTTGGTCAGCTTTACGATTATTATTTACCCAAGATTTACCGCTTCGTCCTTATTCGGACCGCCGGCCAACGTGAGGGGGCTGAAGACCTTTCCCACCAAGTATTTTTAAAAGCTTGGAAAAATATCAAAAACTACAACGACCGAGGTCACCCTTTTTCAAGCTGGCTTTACCAAATTGCCAGAAACTCAATCATTGATTATTACCGACAAAACCCAACAACTATTCTAAGCTTTGAAGAATTAACAATAAACGACCCTGAAGGAGCCTTTGAAGAAGAAGAAAAAATCAGTTTGGCCATTAATATCAAAAATGTGGTCAAGGCTGTTCAAGAACTTAAACAAATAGAGCAAGATATAATTATAATGAGATTTGTGGAAGATATGCCGATCGCTGAAGTGGCGCTAAGTATCAAAAAATCGCAAGGCGCTGTAAAACTAATCCAGCACCGAGCGCTTAAACAACTTAAAAAAATATTAGACGAAAATGGAAAAAATTATTAATCAAATCAAACAATTAAAAAAAATCCAGCCGGAAAAAGACTTTATTATTAAGTCTAGACGGCTCATTTTTGCCACTCCCCAAGTTTCTCAAAATAATTTTTATTCAAAAATTTATTTTATAGTGGAAAAATTCGGCGTTAGCGTTTCAATGGCTCTTGTTGTCATAATAATGATATTAATAATCGGAGAATTTGAATCTGCCCCGCCTGCTTTTACCGGGCTTGATTCGGTTAATCAAGAAGCGGAGACTTTAAATCAAAATATCAATATTACCCTTAACGAAATTCATAATTTTACAGAGACAGCCAGAAAAACAAATTTAGTGCTAAATCAAGCGACAAAAGATATTCTTTTAAACGAGGGTGAAGACAATATTGATGAAGAAATTAGAAGAATGAAGCTTGAGTTTGAACAAAATCAAGATATAGAAAAATTATTAAATGAAGCGATTTTATAAAAAGTATGAATAGCGCTAAAAAAATTCTTTGGTTAATAGTTATCGGCTTATTACCGATTGTTTTAATTTTAAATCCTGTTTTCGCCAACGAGGAGAAAAACCAAGTTATCTCACTAACTCCTAAAACAGAGACAGTTGAAGCGGATTCTTCTGACAAGGAACTCCTAACCAGAAAAAATATTATCAACAGAGCTTTAGAGCTTTCTTTTAGAGAAATAGATGATTTAAGATTAAGACTTGAAAGAACAAAAACTGAAGATAACGAAAGCGCTGAAAAACTTAAAACTGAATTTCTTAAACATTTAGATGACGCAGAAAAATACTTTAAAGAAATTCAGGGCCAGTTATTAGAGATAGAAAGTCTGGAAAAAACAAAAATTTTAGCTGGTGAATTAAAAAAATTCAGAGAGGACGCCTACGAATCAAAAAACCAAGAAATTATTGATTTTGTTCTTGTTTTTCAAGTGGAAAATCTAATAATCGTCGGACAAAGAAGATGGCATAAAATAAACAACGATTTAAACAGATTAGAAAAAATAAATATTATTAAAGAAAATCAATTTTTAGAGTTAATAACAAAATCAAAAAAACATCTTGATAGTTCTTCTGCTTTAATTAACCAAGCTAAAAAAATAATCATCTATCCTGAAATTAAACAAATTGTCGAAAATAATACTTTAGATTCTTTAGAAAAACAAAACGAAGAAAATAAGCCCAGGTTGCCTTCGCAACTCAAAGACGACCCGAAACCGCGACAACTCATTAGCCAGGCGCTTAAAGAACTTAAATTAAGCTACGAAACATTTATAAAAATAAATCAAGAGGTACAAAAAAACCTCCGTTCGCGAAATTAATATCCAACCGTTAATTTTCTAATATCAACGATTGAGTTATCCACAATCTTACGATTCCCGACATCGTAAGATTGTGTAGCGAACGGAGGTTTTTTATTTTCTTATTTTCTCAAATATTACAGCAAGCCATAAATTTAATATATTGAAGACTCATCTTGTTATATTATCAAGCCTTAGTTTCATATATTAAACTAAGGCTTTTTATAGTGAATCGTAAACTCAATATATCAAATCAAAGTTTACTATAAAACTGCTTCTTTAAACGCTTTGCTGGCTCTAAACTTTGGTTTGATAGAAGCCTTAATCTGAATCTTTTCGCCAGTTTTGGGGTTAATGCCCATTCTGGCTGCTCTTTTAGCCACTCTGAATGTTCCAAAGCCAGGAATAGCAACCTCTTCTCCTCGACTCATAGTTTTAACTATTGTGTCAAAAATTGTAGTAACAATCAGTTCAGCTTGTTTTTTTTTCTCGATGCCAGCCTCTTTCATCACAATATCAATAAGATCCTTTTTTTTCATTATAATATTTTATTTTATCAACTAAATGTTCGACCTTTGTAATTTATGTTTAAAATAATACTAAATTCAAGAGTTTTTCGCAATATCTACGCTGATTCATATAATATTATACACTCAAGACTCTAAAAAAATTATAAAAGACAAATATGCTTACAGACATATGATAATATGCGATTATCTTCTGCTAAAAATGATATTAATAACTCGTTCAGTTTTCTTAATAGACAAATTAAGCGAATAAACAAGGCAAGGGCTGAAGATGTTAGGTTAACGGGGTAGAACATTTTTAATTAGTTCGCGCTGACTGTATATATTCATTTATCCATCTTAATTCTTCGGTAAGATTTTTCATTGAATAACGATACCTGTTACGATTAAATTTTTCGCTGGGTAATTCATTTTTTCAAAAATTTTAATATAATGAATTATAATAAAAAATACGGATGATGAATCTTAATTTTGATATATCAAAACTTCGCCTTATTATAATCACTGGTCTTTCCGGGGCTGGTAAGGATTCGGTTGTTGAAAAATTAAAGAAAAAAATAAAGTTTAATCGCATCACAACAACCACTACTCGTGAAAAAAGAAAAGGAGAAAAACAAGGAAGTCCTTATTATTTTATTTCTAAAGCCAAGTTTCAAAAAATGATTAAAAACGGCGATTTTTTTGAATGGGCAAAAGTTTACGGCAATTATTACGGAAATACCTACAGCGAACTTAAAAGGGCGTCAAGAAAAACAACACCAATAATTTTAATGCTTGATTGTCAGGGAGCAAAAGCTGTAAAAAAGAAAATTTCTACGGCAAAAGTTATTTTTATAACGGTTGAATCTCTTAGAAGTTTAAAAAAGAGATTGGTTTCAAGGGGTATGGATTCTTTAAGCGTTATTAACCGCCGAATAAAACAAGCGAAGAAAGAATTAAAAACTTTAAGTCGTCCTTCAGCCGTAAAACAATGGGATTTTGTTGTGGTGAATAAAGAAGGGAAATTAGATGAGACAGTTCAAAAAGTCAGCGCTTACATAAAAAAGAACTTTTAATTATTGATTAACCCCTTACGGCTTCGACATAAGCGGAAAATGAAAATTATTAGTTTTATTTTTTCGTTATTTTTAGACCTTAACGGGTAAATTAAAAAAACTCGAATTTTATCAAATAACAATATTAAAACAAAACTAATTTTTGAGAACCGTTCGGTTGGTTTATTTATTTGTCAACTAAATTTAAAAATAGCTATTTAATTAATAATTTATTATTATTTAATAAGTAAGTTCCAGATGGTCTTTAACATATTAATATGATAAGACTAGTCTGGGATTTTAAGAAAAAAGGAGGTGATTAAAATGCGGGACTGGGCAGATGTTTTGAAAAAAAGGATTGCAGCTAACGGTGTTAATTCGCTTGACGACCGAGTAGAAACTGCAATCAAGCACGCCACCGCTTGGTTAGTTGAACAAGCGGTGGACAAACCAGACACAGCGGATTTGTGTTTGGAATATATTTCCAAACATATTGCCCGCCGAGCAAGGTTGGTTTCAAACCGTCAAGACCCAGGAGTGGAAGTTCTATTTTCCCAAGCAGTCCAATTGGCCGACCAATTGGAAATGCAAGGGATCAATATCTCCCAAATCTCAAAAAAGACTTTGGAAGATATTGAGGGAAAAGAGGACTCCCCTTCAGGGAAGCTGCGGAATTGGCCAAAACACACCAAGAAAGAAAAAAATTATTTATGTTAACAAGTTCATAAACTGGCGGTTTTCTAAAACACAAGAAGCCGCCAACATTTTTTTAATTTTATCACAAAAAGATTAATAAAAAGAAAAAAAATAATAAATTAGTTTTCGGTTTTTATTTTTAATTTTTTGTTTTTCTCTTTAATTATTTTAGGAAGAAATATTTTTAATATTCCATTTTTAAATTCTGCTGAAGATTTATCAATGTCTATTTCCTGTGGCAGAATAACTGACCTCGAAAATCTTCCCCAATAACATTCTTGATAAAGATAATCTGACTCGGGGATATATTCTTTTCTTGTTCGCTCTCCTTTTATAGTGATTGATTCACTGGTGATGTTTATATCTAAATCTTCCGGATCAACCGCGGCGATTATTGATTCGATAATAAATTCTTCCGGCGTTTGATAAACATCAATAGTCAACTTTCCGTCTTCTTCTATTTGAAAATCATTGAGACGATTTTCAAATTCTTCATTTTTTATATTTTGTTTTATAAACATATTTAATTTTATCAAATAAATTGAATAATAGGACAGCCGCTATTATTAAAAGAATAATCGGGATTAGAAACGGTCCATACATAAGTATAAATTTATTAAACGCAAGATGCAACAAAGTAGCGGCAAAAATTCCTAAGAGTATTTTTTTCTTAGCCCAAAAATAACCTAATAGTCCAGAGCTTAAAGCGTGCATTAAAGTGGCGCCGACAAATCTTAAAGAAGCCAACTCTATAATTTCATAATAGTTTTCTAAGGAAGCTAAATGAAGGAAATTTTCAAGAGTGGCAAATCCTAAGCCAGCGGTAATCATATAAATCATATAATCAATTGGTTCATCCAAAAAACCGCTTTTTCTGATAAATATAAAAACCACCATAAATTTCACTACTTCTTCTATAAGACTAAAAACAGTTAATGGTAAAAAAGAATGTTGAGCGATGTCCATTTTTATTAGGACTTGATTGAGTGGTCCCTGTAAACCGGCGGCAACAAAAACGGCAAAAAAACCCAGAACAAAAGTTTTAGCTATCATCAAAGGAGGCTCTGGTCTTTTTCTGTCTTCAAAAAGAAAAAAAATAAGCCATATTCCACCTAAAAGGATACTTAAAAGAGGAACCAAAATAATAGAGAATAAATCTACCATTCTTCAATTAAAAGCAGTTTTTGTTTTTTAGTTGAGCTTGGCAAGGTTTGGTATATTTCTTCGGTCGTGAAAGGCATAAACGGATGAAGCATTTTTAATGATTCATAAAGGATTTTAATCAAAACCGCTTGAGCGGCGGCTTTATCTTGAAGGTTTTTGTTTTCTTTGACTCTTAATTTTGATGTCTCGATTATTTTATCGGCAAAAGTATACCAAAAATAGCGATAAATTTTTAAAGCCGCTTCGTGAAAACGGAAAGATTCTAAATCTTTGGTAACTTCTTTTTTTATTTTAATAAGATTTTTTAAGTGTTTTTTATCGCTTACAGTAAATTTCGGCTTAACTTTTATTTTTGGGTCGTAATACATAAGAACGAATTTAGAAGCGTTTCTTATTTTTGTGGCAAAGTTGCGGTAACCTCTGATTTTGTCTTCGGAAATTGAAGGGTCTGTCCCAGGAGCGTTTCCGGCAACAAGACTCATTCTTACAGCGTCAACGCCGTAAGTTTCGGCGATTTCAAGGGGATCAATAGCGTTTCCTTTTGATTTAGACATTTTTTGCCGGTCTTTATCGTGGACTAAGCCGTGAAGATAAACATATTTGAAAGGCGCTTTTCCTGTAATATAAATTCCGAGCATTATCATTCGCGCCACCCAGAAAAATAATATATCCCAGCCGGTTTCCATCACCGAGGTGGGATAGAATTTTTTAAAATCGCCGGGTTTAGTAGTCATTAAAGTTGCGAACGGCCACTGACCCGAAGAAAACCAAGTATCAAAAACATCCTCGGTATTTTTTTCCGGAATTTTTATACCCCAAGGAATCTGTCTTGAAATATTCCAGTCACGAAGATTCTTCATCCAATGATAAAAATTCTTTTCAAAACGCTTAGGGATAAATTTTATTTCACCCTTTTTTACGGCTTGAACAGCCAAATCTCTCAAAGAAAACTTGCCTGATTTTGGTTTTTCGGTCATCTTAATAAACCATTGTTTATCCAAAATCATCGGTTCAATGATTGTGCCGCATTTATAACAACTCCCCACATTATGTTTATAATGATAATCGGTTTTTTGAGGGTCAAGCAGTCCTTTTTTAATCATATCTTGGCTAATTCTTTCACGTCCTTCTTTAATTTTCATACCCTGATAAGGACCGGCGTGTTCATTGAGGCGGCCAAATTTATCAATAACCTGTTTAGCCGGAGGAATTTCGTTTTTATGTCTTTGCCAAATTTCAAAATCAACCGGGTCATGAGCCGGAGTCACCTTAACCGCGCCCGTGCCAAAACCCGGGTCAACCGCTTCATCGCTAATTACTTTTATTTTTGCCGGCCCCAAAATTGTTTCAATTTCAATTTCTTGACCGATATATTTTTGATATCTTTTGTCTTTTGGATTAACAGCAACCGCGGTATCGCCGAATTTTGTTTCTAAACGGACAGTGGCTAATTCCAAAGGACCATATTTTATATAATATAAAGGATCAATTCTTTCTTCGTATTTTATTTCCACATCAGAAAGTGAAGTTTGATGTTTAGGACACCAATTAACAATTCTTTGACCCTGATAAATAAGACCATCTTTTTTTAATTTTTTAAAAGTTTGATAGACAATTTTAATAATATCTTTATCCAAGGTAAACTTTTCTCTTGACCAATCGCAAGAAGCGCCTAATTTCCGAAGTTGGTTTTCCATTACTTTTTTATTTTTTAAAGTAAAATCTAAAATTTCTTTATAAAGCTGATCTCTGGGAATTTTAAAACGATTTCGGCCTTCCTTTTCCAATTTTTTATCATAAACCACTTGAGTTTCAAAACCGGCATGGTCAGCGCCGGGCAGCCATAAAGTTTTATCTCCTTTCATTCGATGATAACGAATCATAATATCCTGCAAGGTGACAAAAACCGCATGACCAAGATGAAGACTTCCGTTGGCGTTCGGCGGCGGCATAATAACACAAAAATTTTTGGCTTTTAACCTTTGACCCTTGACTTTCCTAATCGGTAAATTGTCGGGGTTAAAATAACCGGATTTTTCCCAAAGTAAACTAATTTTTTGTTCAATGTTCATATAAATAAATTATAAAGGAAAATCGCCTTTTGCGGAAATTTTAATTTTTTCTTTTTTAAAGTTTGCTATGTAAGCGGCTAAAGCTATCATAACGGCGTTATCCATATTAAATTTAAGAGGCGGGGCAATAAAAGCGCAATTATTTTTTTGGGCCTCCTTTTTTAAAGTTAATCGCAGTTTTTTATTCGCCGCCACTCCGCCGGAAACAAGTATTGTTTTTACTTTAAATTCTTTTGCGGCTTTTATTGTTTTTGCGGTTAAAACATCAATTACAGCTTGCTGAAAACTTGCCGCGATATCAGCTTTGTTTATAGCAGAATCAAGCTTTGATATATTAAATTCCTGTCCAGCTGTGATATTTTTTTGATTGTCGCGAAGATGATAAAAAACAGCTGTTTTTAATCCGGAAAAACTAAAATCATAATTTTTCTGGTTAATCATCGGCCTAGGAAAATTTACGGCTTTTTCATTCCCTTTAGCGGCAACCTTTTCTAATTCCGGACCGCCCGGGTATGGAAGATTTAACATTCTTGCCACTTTATCAAAAGATTCTCCGGCGGCGTCGTCTTTTGTTTCTCCAAGTTTTTTATATTCGGTTAAGCTTTTCATTAAAAGCAGGATTGTATGGCCGCCGCTGACAATCAAAGCTACTGCCGGGAAAATATCTTTTAATTTTTTATATTTTAAAATTTCTTTGGACAGTAGAAAACTGTAAAGATGACCCTTAAGATGATTAACGCCGATTATTTTGCTTTTTGGATTATTTTTTTTAATTTTATGATAAAGCTCTTCAGCAAATTTAATACCCGTCCATAAACAGGGTTCAAGCCCCGGACCGGTTGTGACAGCGATTAAATCAATCGAACATAAAAAATTGGATTTGACGCTATTTTTACTGATTAATTTTTTAAACAAAAAAGGAAGATTTTTAAGATGTTCTCTTTTTGCTAAGGTTGGCACCACTCCGCCAAAAGGACGATGGATTTTTATTTGAGAAGCAACAAAATTGTTTAAAATTTTAAATTGCAGTTTTGAGTTTATTAGAGAAGTCGACCTATTTTTTACCCCCTTATCAGAAACGGGTTTATCACAG
Source organism: Candidatus Liptonbacteria bacterium (assembly GCA_019923695.1). Classification (GTDB taxonomy): domain Bacteria; phylum Patescibacteriota; class Minisyncoccia; order UBA6257; family Colwellbacteraceae; genus JAHXGO01. Next base: position 75 of record JAHXGO010000013.1, on the reverse strand, counting down.
ACGGAAATTAAGGCGATTGCTGTTTCATCGCAACTAGTTTCAATTGCCAAGATTTTCATAATTAGTAAAAATTAA
>JAHXGO010000012.1 GCA_019923695.1 Candidatus Liptonbacteria bacterium | reverse complement strand
AAACTATTTTCTTCTTTCAATTGCTTCGCTTAAAGTTTCTTTGTCGGCGAATTCGATTTCTCCGCCGGTTGGAATTCCTTTACCTAATCGGCTTATTTTTTTTGCGAAGGGTTTTAATTCTTTGGCGATTATATCGGCGTTAAGATCGCCGTAAGTTGTCGGGTTAACAGCAATAATTATCTCCTCAAATAAATAATTTTGTTTTTTAACAAAACTTTTCAAAGAGCTTATTCTAAGTTTTTGTTGAATGTCCAGAACGCCGCTTTTTTTAAGATCGCCCAAAATAAGATATTTACCTTTAAATTTAGATGTGTTTTCAATAGACAAAAGATCAGTTTCTTTTTCCACTATCGCGATGGTATTTTTGTCTCTTTTTGGGTCAGCGCAAATTTCACAGAGGTTGTCCTCTGGCCGGGGGTTGGTTTTATTTTGATGGATATTAAAGCATTGACTGCACAGCTTGATGTCTTTTATGGACAGGACAGCGCGAATAACTTTTTCATTAAAACCTATCCCTTGATTGATAAAATAAAAAGCGAGCCTAATGGCTTGCCGCGGCCCAATCCCCGGAATCTCGGAAAAAACTTCAGCGAATTTTTTAATTGAGTCTGGAATTTTCATATTTCATATTTTTTATTTATAAATCATAGTAAAACGAAGTTTTGATATATAAAGCGAGGTTAAATATTGAAGATTTGTTTTGCCATATTAAAATTTAAACTTAATATATCGAGCGATATATTACTCGTTATTGGTAAGAGTTTTCGTGGGTGATGTCAATGTTTTGAAAGCTGACGGTATTTTTATCAAAAGCGACTTTAATCGATCCGGTGGGTCCATTTCGGTGTTTGGATATTATAATTTCTGTTAGCCCTTCTTGCCCCGAAGGATCGAGTCCTTGTTCTTGAGCATGGCGCCAATGGGAGTGAAGAAATAAAACAATATCCGCGTCTTGTTCAATTGACCCGGACTCTCTTAAATCGGACAATCTTGGAATTTTTGTGTCTCTTTTGTCGATTTCTCTTGAAAGTTGGGAAATAGCAATAACCGGAACATTTAATTCTCTTGCCATTGCCTTAAGTCCTCTGGAAACTTCGGTGACATGTTGGACTGTGCTGTCATAATCTCGGCGAGGCCTTATTAATTGAAGATAATCAACAATAATTATACCCAAATTTTTTTGTTCTGCCTGAAGTCTTCTTGCTATTCTTCTCATTTCAATAATATTTGGGGAAGGAGTGTCGTCGATAAAAATATTAGTTTGTGAAAGTCTGTCTAAGGCAGTTTGTATCATTTCATATTCTAAGGGATCGTTCAATCTTCCGGTTCTAAGTTTCCATAAATCAACTCTGGCTTCGGCTGAAATAAGCCGATCAATTATTTGCTCTTTTGACATTTCTAAGGAAAAGATACCGACTGTGTAGTCGGTTTTGGTCCCAATGTATCTTCCTATATCTAAAGCAAAAGCGGTTTTTCCGCACGATGGTCTGGCGCCGATAATTGTTAGGTCTGCTCTTTGAAAACCGGATAAAAGGTGGTCTAAGTTTGTAAAACCGCTGGGGACTCCGCGAAGTCTGCCTTGACCTTGGTGGATTTTTTCAATTCTTTCATAAGCTGATTTTAGTTCGTTTTTAATGGAAGTGAAGTTTCTGGCGGTTGATTGTTTGGATATTGAAAATATTTTTTGTTCAATATCGTCTAAAAATGTTTCCAGGTCATTCGGGGAATTTAATACATCTTGGGTAATTATTTGAGAAGCGCTGATTAAATCTCTAAGAATTTTTTTTTCTTTTACTATTTTAGCGTAATGGACAACATGGCTGGCGCTTGGAACGGAATTGACTAATTCTGTAAGATAACTTGCTCCACCGATATTTTTTAATTTATTGGTCCTTTTAAGCTCGGAAGTGATGCTTAAAATATCTATAGGTTCATTTTTGCTCCATAGTTTTAATATCGCTTGATAAATTTCGGAGTTTGATTTTTTATAAAAATCTTCTGGCAGTAATGTGTCTGCGACATTTAGAACCCCTTCTTTGTCAATCATCAAGCTTCCTAAAACAGATTGTTCTGCCTCCAGGTCTTGGGGAGGAAGTTTAATTTCTTCTTTCAGCATATTTTTATTTAAAAATTTTTATTCCTTTTTTTAAGTCTTCTATCTTATATCCTAACCCTTCTATTTTTTTTCTCAAATGATCGGCTTGAATAAACTGTTGATTACTTCTTAACTCCTCCCGTTCTTTTAATAATCGTTTTATTTCTTGCGGTATTTTTAACGGTTTTATTTTATTGAACCCAAGGCCGAAAACTTTATCAAAATCAATAAGAATTTCTTTTTTTGATTTAGTCGAAAGATTGTCGTCTTTAATTATTTGCCAAGCAATTGAAAGGGCTTTGGGCAGATTAAGGTCGTCGTTTATTGCCTTAAGAAATTCTTTTTTATAAGTCTCTGTTTTTTCTTTATTTTTTTTGTTATTTGTATTTTTTCTGGTTGAATTTTGGAAAAGATAAGTTGATTGAAATACAGAATAAAGACTATTAAGGGCGTTTTGGTTTGCCTGGACAGACTCCCATGTAAAGTTGAGTTTTGATCGATAATGGGAAGTTAAAATTAAATATCTAAAAGCAAGGGGATTTATTTTCTTTTCTTGCAAGTCCTTGACGGTATAAATATTTTTAAGCGATTTAGACATACTTTCGTTGTTTACAAGAAGATGCCCGCCGTGAATCAAATAGTTGACGAATTTTTTTCCGGTGGCGGCCTCTGATTGAGCGATTTCATTTTCGTGGTGCGGAAAAATTAAATCAATGCCGCCAGAATGAATGTCTAAGGTTGACCCAAGGCATTTCATACTCATCGCTGAACATTCTATGTGCCAGCCAGGCCTGCCCCATCCCCAGGCTGAAGGCCAAGCTGGTTCGCCGTTTATTAAAATATATTTTTTTCTTGTTTTTAAGGTTAAAGAACGGCTTGTTTCTTTTTTGGGCTGGGTTTTGGCGGCTTTCCATAAAACAAAGTCTTGAGCCTCTTCTTTGGTATAAGTATCGGCGCTGATTCTGGCTCCTATTTTAATTGTTCTTTTTTGAAGTCTTGATAATTCGCCGTATTTTTTAAATTTTGATATTTTAAAGTAAATTGAACAATCATTGCCTTTGTAAGCAAATCCTTTAGTCATTAGTTTTTCGATTAAATCAGTCATTTCTTTGATATAGTCAGTGGCTCTCGGATAGAATTCAGATTTTTCAATATTTAATTTTTTAAGATCTTCAAAGAAAAACTTTGTGTAGGGTTCAGTTATTTTAAAAATATCCTTTTTTTCTTCTTTGGCTTTTTTGATTATTTTATCTTCAACATCGGTAATATTCATTACTTGTTTTATTTTGTAGCCGTTGTATTTAAGAACACGCCGTAAAATATCGCTTAAGATGTAGGTGCGAAAATTTCCGAGATGGGCGTACCAATAAACAGTTGGACCGCAGGCATACATTTTCACGATTTTACCTTTTAATGGTTTAAACTTTTCTTTTTTGCCGGATAGGGTATTAAAAATAGATAGTTGTTTTTTAATCATAAATTATTTTTTTGATTATAAATTATTCATTGACCACAGATTGTCTATTAACTAAAGATTGTTTATTGAGCAGAGATTGTCCGTTGACCAGAGGTTGTCCGTTGACCAGAGGTTGTCCGTTGGCCATAGGGAAATTATAATAAAATTCACTGAATTTACAATCTTTTGTAAAACTCTATTTTATTTGTTTAGTAGCGAAACTTATTTTTATACTACTATTGATTTTTTGGAAATTTGTGGTATATATAATATAAGTTTAATATTTGACAATTAAAATTATTAATTTAGAATAATTCAAGTTTTTAATTAAAAATGTTAGAAGAAAAACAAAATCAAGCGCAAAATAATTCTCAAGCAAATCAAATTCAGGATGATAAAAAGTCTCCTGAAATTCAGGACGATAAGAAGCCTCTTGAAAACTTAGATGATAAAGCATTAGGGGCTGAAGTTCAAAAATTAATTTTAGAAAAAGACGAGTATTTAGACGGCTGGAAAAGAACAAAAGCGGAATTTATTAATTACAAGAAAGACGAACTTAAGCGGTTAAATGAAATAGCGAAGTTTGCTAATGAGGATTTGATAAAAGATTTAATTCCCGTATTAGATAGTTTTGATTTGGGGTTGTCTGTTTTAGAAAAAGAAGGATTGGCAAGTAAAGGTCTTTATATGATAAGAAGTCAGTTTGGAGATGTTTTGAAAAAATTCGGGCTGGAAAGAATTATTGTTTTAGTCGGTCAGCCGTTTGACGCTCATTTGCAGGAGGCAATCGCAGGGGTGGAGTCAAATTTGCCGGCTGAATCAGTGGTAGAAGAAGTTGAAAGAGGCTATCTTCTTTACGGAAAGGTTATTAGGCCGGCCCGAGTTAAAATTTCAAAACGCCTTGACTAATTGTGAGAATTATTTGTTAAGTTTACAAGGCATTATTTTATCATTTCGTTTAAAAATAAATATAAATTTTTTAAATTAAAAATATGGCAAAAATTATAGGTATTGATTTAGGAACAACCAACTCGGCAATGGCTTATATTCAAGCCGGCGGAGAACCTCAAATTATTGAGACAAGAGAGGGCAATAGGACAATGCCTTCGGTTGTCGCTATTAGCAAAGCCGGAGAAAGATTAGTCGGCGTTTTGGCTAAAAGACAATCGGTGACTAACCCAAAAAATACTATTTTTTCCGTTAAAAGACTTGTTGGTAGAAAATGGACTGACCTTGAAGTCCAGCGCGATATTAAATGGCTTCCTTATGAATTAAAAGAATCAAGTTTCGGCGGAGTGGAAATTAAAATGGGAGATTCTTCAACAGAATCAGGGCAAGCCAAGTGGTATAAGCCGGAAGAAATTTCGGCAATGATACTTTCAAAATTGAAAATGGACGCGGAAATGCGTTTAGGAGAAAAAATAGAAGAAGCGGTGATTACTGTACCTGCTTATTTTAACGACTCTCAAAGACAGGCTACTAAAGACGCTGGAGAAATAGCTGGCTTTAAAGTCAGGAGAGTTTTAAACGAACCAACAGCCGCGGCTTTGGCTTACGGCTTTAATAAAAAAAAGAACGAGAAGATAGTGGTTTACGATTTTGGCGGTGGAACTTTTGATATCTCGGTTTTAGAGGTTAGCGATGACACGGTTGAAGTTAAAGCTATTGGCGGAGATACTCATTTGGGAGGCGATGATATTGATAAAAAAATTAATGAATATTTAGTTGCCGAATATAAAAAACAGGAAGGTATAGATATTTCTAATGACCCTTTGGCGATTCAACGTCTTAAGGAAGCGGCTGAAAGAGCCAAACACGAACTTTCGTCTTCTTTGGAAACCGACATTAATCTTCCTTATATTACTTCTGACTCTTCTGGCCCAAAACATTTTTTGATGAAACTAAGCCGGGCCAAACTTGAAGAATTAACTAAAGAATATATTAGTTTAACTATTTCTCTTACCGAGAAAACGATAAAAGAAGCTGGTTTTAAAATTTCAGACATTAATGAAATTATTTTAGTTGGTGGACAAACAAGAATGCCGGCTATTCAAGAGGCGGTTAAAAAACTTTTTGGTAAAGACCCGCATGTAGGCATAAATCCAGACGAGGTGGTAGCTGTGGGCGCCGCTATTCAGGCTGGTATTTTTCAAGGCGATGTTAAAGATATTCTTCTTTTGGATATTACGCCTTTGACTTTGAGCATTGAGACTTTAGGAGGGATAGCTACTCCGATGATTTCTAAAAATACCACTATCCCAACAGCTAAAACGCAGATTTTTTCTACTGCCGCTGATAGTCAAACTTCTGTTGAAATTCATATTGTTCAGGGGGAAAGACCAATGGCTTCAGATAATAAAACGCTGGCTAGGTTTATTTTAGATGGAGTTCCGCCAGCCCCTCGCGGCATTCCTCAAGTTGAAGTTATTTTTGATATTGACGCCAATAGTATTTTAAGCGTTAAGGCGGTTGATAAGGCAACAGGCAAAAGTCAGTCTGTCCGAATCGAGGCTAAGGCCGCTTTAACTAAAGAAGAAATAGAAAAATTAAAAATGGAGGCGGAGCAACATGCTGAAGAAGATACAAAAAAAAGAGAATTAGTTGATGCTAAAAATCGCGGAGAAACGCTTATCTATACCGCCGAAAAAGCGTTGAAAGATGCCGGAGACAAAGTTTCTCAAGAAATTAAAGATTCAATCAATCCAAAAATTTCTGATTTAAGACAGGCTTTAAATTCGGAGAACCGGGAGGAAATTGAATCAAAAATTTCTGATTTATCTTTAGAGCTTCAAAAAATTGGTCCGTCGATGTATAATCAAAATCAGCAAAATAATGATACTCAAGAGCCAGAGCCAACCAATAATTAACGAAGCGGAAGTTGACTATTCTTCTCTTAAAATAACGGCTTTAATAGGCTTAACGGTTTTGTCTGTTGCCGCATTCGCTTATTTTTTTTCTCATAATAATCTTTTACTCTCGTTTACTTTTTCTTTTCTTAGTTTATCTTTTTTTGTTCTCCAATCTTTATTAATTAAAGATTTTAGCAAAATAGCTTTTGGGGTGTTGATTGAAACAGCGGTTTTAGTTTTAATAATCGGATTTTATCGTGATTTTTCGTTATCTGTTTTAATCAGCGCTTCTTCGATTTTTTTTGTTTTTGTTTTAATCGGTCATTATCAAGGGATGATAGCAACAGCAAATAGTTTAAAAATAAAATTTTCAAGAATCGCTTATGCTGTTTTACCGGCCGCCGGGTTGGGGTTAAGCATTTTTATCTCTTTGATGTTTGGTTTTTCGATTGATCAAAACACAATAACTTCCAGAGGAGTTTTTGATTATTTAATTAAGCCTGCGGTTCCGGCTTTCAGAATTTATGTCAAAGATTTTTCTTTAGAAATGAAAGCTGGGGATTTTATAAATCAGTGGACGAAAAATATTTTTGAAAAACAAGTTAGCGCTAATAAAGAATTAGAAATGTTGCCTCCGGCGGCGCAACAACAAATTTTTAAACGTATTAGTGAAGATTTAATTAAAAGTTTCGAGGGTTATCTTGGCGCGCCATTAAATCTTGATAAATCTTTATCGGAAAATTTTTATTTTGCTTTTAAACGATGGGTTGAATCATTGTTTGATACATATCCATCGTATTATATTTCTTTGGCTATCGCCGCTTTGATGTTTTTACTTTTTAGGTTTTTTGTTTTTGTTTTTATTATGAATTTTATTGTAATGTTTTTAGCTTTTATAATTTATGAAATTTTACTGATTACTAATTTTGCGGTAGTAAGTTTAGAAACCAGAAGCCGCGAAATTGTTCTGTTAAAATAAAAATAAAAAGTTTACAATAGACTTCGGTTTTCTCGTTTAAAAAAGCAGAGTTAATAATTATGGCAAAAGATTTTTATAAAATTTTAGGCGTTGACAGAAATGTTTCTGAAGAAGAAATCAAGAAAGCTTATCGTCGCTTAGCTCACAAATATCATCCTGATAAACCCGGAGGAGATGAAAGTAAGTTTAAGGAAATAAACGAAGCCTACAGCGTTTTATCTAATAAAGAAAAACGCACACAATATGACAGGTTTGGAGCGACTTTTGAGGGAGACGCTGGATGGCAGAAAGGTGGTGGCCCTTTTCCCTTTGGCGATTCTGCCGATTTTGGTTTTAGCGGCGCCGGCTTTGGCAACTTTGAAGATATTTTTGAAGTTTTTTTTGGTAGAGAAAGTCGCCGACCGGTTTATCGTAAGGGGTCGGATATAGAGATTATTCAGGAGATTACACTTGAGGAAGCAGCGGCCGGGAAAGTTTTAAAATTTAGCTTTGAAACTAAGGTTCAGTGTTTGGATTGCAAGGGTAAAGGTCTTGATGACTTAGGGGGGTTTAGAGTTTGTAATATTTGCGGCGGCAAGGGAGAAATTAGGGAAACTCGAAAAACTTTTTTTGGCAGTTTTTCTCAAGTTGTTATTTGTAATGCTTGTAACGGCATAGGACAGATTCCAAATAAGATATGCGCTAAGTGTCGCGGGAAAGGATATGTTATTGGCAAAAGGGAAGTTGTTTTGAATATAAGGGCCGGCGTTGAGGATAATCAAATAATAAAAATTAAGGGGTCAGGGGAGGCCGGTGAAAAAAGTTCGGAGTCGGGCGATTTGTATATAAGAATTAAAATAAAACCTCATTCTGTTTTTAAACGGATTGGTAATGATTTAATAATTTATAAAGACATAGATTTAATAGATGTTCTTTTGGCCGCAGGGCAATCTGTGGCTACAGGACAGTTTAAAAGTAAAAAAATTAAAGTTCTGAATTTGAAAGGTAAAGAAATTGCAATTGAAATTCCGCCGGGGTTTAATTTAAGAGAAGATTTTATCATTAGAGGAGAAGGAATAACCGAAAACGGAAATTTAATTGTAAAATTTAATCCGAAAACTCCAAAAAAAATAAATCTTAAGTTAAAAAAGATACTTGAAGATTTTACAGAAGAGTGATAAACTAAAAAAGTTTTGAGGGATATGGTGAAAAATATTGATTTGCCCCGTTAGCTCAGTTGGTAGAGCAACTCCCTTTTAAGGAGAGGGTCGGGGGTTCGAATCCCTCACGGGGTACAACGCGTTATAAAATAATGAGAAAAAATATACTTTTTTTATTTTTAATTCTTATTGTGACTGTTCTGGCAGCTTTATTTGTCTTGCCTGAACCAAATGCGTCTATTTTGGGGAAAATCAATGTTCCTAATTTTCGTTTAAACAATTATTTGCCTTGGCGTTTGGGTCTTGATTTGGTTGGCGGCACAGCTTTGGTTTATGAAATTAATTTAGAAGGGATTGATTATAATGAGCATCAGGATGTTGTTGATAGTTTAAGAGATGTTATTGAAAATAGGATAAATATTTACGGCGTTACTGAACCAAGAATATTTACAGTTAGGAAAGAAGAACATCATCATTTGATTATTGAATTGGCCGGGGTTAGGGATTTTGACGAGGCGATTCAACAAATTGGGGAAACGCCAGTTTTAGAATTTAGAGATAATTGTCAGATTTTAAATGTTGATGCGGAAAATAATATTGATGTGGAAAATAATGAAAATCAGGAAGAGTTAGAAACAGTTACTATAGTATGTCAGAAAACAGCTTTAAGCGGTCGCCATATTTCAAGGGCAACCGTTGACAGAGATCAACTTAATCGTTTTGTTGTTTCTTTTGAATTAACGAATGAAGGATCAGAAATTTTCGAAGAGCTTACCGCAAATAATATAGATAAACCTTTATGTATTTTTATCGATAATGATTTAGTTTTCCCTAATGATTTTTCAGCAAGTTGTCCTCTGGTACAGGAAAAAATAACTGGAGGCAGAGCTCAAATTTCCGGAGGCGGGATTACTTCAACGGTAGCTTCAGAAATGGTTAGTCGTTTTAATGCGGGAGCTCTTTCCGCGCCCATACGTTTAATTACTCAAAGGAATATTAGCGCTTCTGCGGCGGCTGAATGGTTTGATAAAATGATTTTTGCCGGAATAATCGGAGTGTTGTTAATCGCTGTTTTCTTGACTTTATATTATCGCTCTTTTGGGGTAATCGCTTCTTTAGCTTTGATTATTTATGTTATTCTAACTTTGGCTGTTTTTAAATTAATTCCTAATTTTGTTATGTCTTTGGCGGGGCTGGCTGGATTTATTCTTTCTATTGGAATGGCTACTGATGCCAGTGTTCTAATATTTGAAAGAATAAAAGAAGAAATTAAAAACGGAGCATCTAAACTTGAAGCGTTTGAAAATGGATTCAGCCGAGCTTGGTCTTCAATTAGAGATTCTAATATTTCAACTATTTTAACTGCTATTATTCTTTATTATTTGACATCCAGCTTTGTTAGGGGGTTTGCTTTGACTTTAATGATAGGGGTGATTGTCAGTATGTTTTCGGCGATTATTATTACAAAAAATATTTTAAAAGTTTTTATTTTTAAAAAATAATTTTAAAAAAATGAATATTATTGGCAATAAAAAAAAGTTTATTTTATTATCGATCGTCGTCGTTGCTTTGTCAGTTTTTTCAATTTTATTTTTTGGTTTTAACTTAGGCATTGATTTTCAAAGCGGTTCTTTGTGGCAGATTAAAATTCCCAATACGACCGAAGCTGATATTCGGATTTTACTGAAAGATGAATTAAATGTTCAAAACTTCAGCGTTTCTTACGACGATTTAGGCGGCTATTATTCAATTACTTTACCTAAAATAGACCATGAGCAAAAAATCAGCTATTTTAACGCAATAAAAGAAAGATTTGGGGAAGTAGAGGAGGTTGGTTTTTGGATGACCTCGCCAACGATTTCAGAGGAACTTAAAAATAAAGCGTTTTTAGCAATTTTTTTAGTACTTTTAGTTATTTCGCTTTATGTCAGTTTTGTTTTTAGAAAGACTTATTCGGTTATTAGTTCTTATAAATATGGAATTGTAACTTTAGTTGCCTTGGGGCACGATGTTATAATTGCCGCTGGTTTTTTCGCTGTTTTGGCTTATTTTGAGGGTTTGGTGGTTGATACAAATTTTGTAGTAGCTCTTTTAATAATTATGGGTTTTTCAGTTCATGACACTATTGTGGTTTTTGACAGAATTCGGGAAAACCTTCTCAAATATAAAAATGAACCATTTTCTCAAATCGTCAATAAAAGCATTAATGAAACAATGAGGCGATCAATAAACACTTCGCTTACTATGTTCTTTGTTCTTTTATCTATTTATGTTTTAGGACCTAAGGCTATGGGATATTTTGCTTTAACTATTCTTGTAGGTACTACTGTCGGGACTTATTCATCTATTTTTTTAGCCAGCCCCTTATTGGTTGTTTGGCAATCTCTTGACTTTAAGAAAAAAAAGTAGTATTATTTAAAAACTAAAAATGAATGAAACTAAGTTTAATGTCAATGATTTGATACATTGCGTGTTTAATAAAACTAATTTAGGAGACCGCAATCGGCAAATTTTAGAATCAAGGTTTGGTTTAAATTCTCCCCAAATTTTAACCCTTCAAGAATTAGGAGATCAATATGAGATAACTAGGGAAAGAGTAAGGCAAATTGAAGAAAGTTCTTTGGTTAAGGTAAAAAGAGAGTTTAAAAACATAGAAGAGGCAAAAAAATTAATTTTATTTACTCAAGAGTTTTTGAATGCGATTGGCGGCTTAAAGCGGCACGATTTTTTGGTTAATGAATTTTATTCTTTATTCAAAGTTTCAGAAGATTTTTCGATTTTCAGCAATGAATTAAAATTTATTTATGAAACATTTCAAGACCCCCCTTATTTGTTTAAAGAAACCGGCTTTTATTATAATTTTTGGTATGTTGAAAAAATTACATATAAAAAGATGTTTTTAATTCATAAAGAGATGGTTAAGCGTCTTAAAAAAGTTGAGCATTTTAGCGAGGTGTTGTTTGAAGTTATAAGGCCTTATAAAATAACTGAATCGGTAGCTGTTAATTATTTGTCTGTTTCTAAAAAAATTGGTGTTGGTCCTTTTGGGGACTTGGGGTTAAGCCATTGGGAAGAAATTAACCCCAGGACTGTAAGGGCTAAAACTTATCTTATACTTAAGAAAGCCGATCAGCCGCTCCATTTTACTGAAATTGCTGATAGAATTAAAGCTCATCCGCCGACGGTTCACAATGAACTTATTAAAAATGAAAAATTTAAACTTGTTAGTCGCGGGACTTATACCCTTGCAACCAAAAAATAGCTCTTGGTTGTAAAGGATAAATTAAAGTTTAATTTGTAATATAAAATGGTTGAAACATTAATCCAAACTTTAGAAATTGGTAGAATTTTTCAAATTATTATTGATGTTTTAACAACAGCTTTAACTTTTTTTGTTTATCTTATCTGGGTCGTTCCTTTGATTGCTTTGGTTAATTTGAGAAAAATAGAGCTTCAAAAACAATATATTAAAAAATTTAATTGGCAGCTTTTTGAATTAAAAATTCCAAAGCAGAATATAAAAACCCCAAAGGCGATGGAGCAAGTTTTAGTCAGTCTTTATGCGATGCGCGCTTCTTTAGACCCTGAAGAAGTATGGTTGGAAGGCAAGGTTTGTCCTTGGATGTCCTTGGAAATAATTAGTTCAAAAAACGGAATTCGTTTTTTTATTTATGCTCCGGATAACCAAAGAAATCTTATTGAGTCTTCGTTTTTTTCTCAATATCCGGATATTGAAATCAATGTAGTTGAAGACTATACAAAAGAAATGCCGTTAAATCTGCAGGACGGTGAATATGATTTATACGGCGCTGATCTTGTTTTGGCTGCTCCGAACCCTTACCCTATAAAAACTTATCCTTATTTTTTCGAGGGTGGTAAAACAATTAACGAAGAAAAAAGAGCTGACCCGATTTCTATTATTTCTGAAGTGATGTCTAATTTAAAATCAGATGAAAGAATTTGGATACAGATTTTAATTCAACCAGCTGAAGACGTCTTAAAAAAAGAAGGCGAAAAAATAATTAATAAAATAATCGGTAAAAAGGCTGAAGACAAAAAAACTTCACCGATTATAACTTTGATAGATTCAATAATAAGTTTTTTAAAGGACTTGGTGGTTGCCTTGTATAGCTCATTGGCTTCTTCGGCTAAAGAAAGCAAAAGCGATGAAAAACCTCAAATTAAATTTCTTGCCCCGAACGAGGAATTGGTTGTTAAGGCCGTTTTAAACAAAATGTCAAAACTTGCCTATAAAACAATTATTCGTTTTCTTTACATAGATAAAAAATCGGATTTCACCGGAAAAAATATAGGAGCTATTTTTGGCGCTTTTCGTCAATTTGGAGATTGGACTCTTAATGGTTTAAAGCCTCAAGATAAAACAAAAACTTCAAAGCCGAGATTTTTCGTTTTTTTTAGAAATCAGATTTTTTTGAAAAGAAAAAAAGATATTTATGAGAATTATTTGAGTCGAAGTTTCCCTTCTTATTCCTATTTTCCCTATGCGGATATTTTTGAGCCGTCAGTTTTAAATGTAGAAGAGATAGCTACTATTTTTCATTTGCCGATTGATCAATTAGTTGAGGCCAGCGGCTTGAGAAGGGTAGAGGCTCAAAGAGGAAGC
>JAHXGO010000011.1 GCA_019923695.1 Candidatus Liptonbacteria bacterium | reverse complement strand
GAGAGTCGAACTCGTGTCTCCGCAATGCGAATGCGGCGTATTGCCACTATACTACGAGCCCTTATATTTCTAACGGGGTGAAAATGCCGTATATTGCCACTATACGATATCCCCATAAATTATAAATTTTGTTATAGCCCAAGGTCATCGCTTATCTCTTTCATTGATTCTAAAGCAATTTCCGCTAATTTTTCTAGACTTATACCCAATTCTTCCGAAGATTTCAATAAAAGCTCCCTGTCAACTCCTCTAGCAAAAGATTTTTCTTTAAAACGATTGATAATCGTTTGGGGAGTTAAATCGCTCAATTTTTTACTCGGCAAAACCAAAGCCGCAGCTATCACCAACCCTGTCATTTCTTCTCCATAATAAAGCGCTTTTTCCATTAAAGTTTCCGGTGGTTCAACAGCGGCCAAATAATTATGTTTTCTTACCGCTTCCACCACCTCTTTAGGAAATCCTTTTGCCTTCAGAATTTCAGCTGCAACCAAAGCATGTTTTTGAGGATTATTTTGAGTTTTTTCCCAATCCAAATCATGAACCAATCCAGCAATTTCCCATAAATCAATCTCATCTTCCTTATTAAAATATTTTGCCAATCCTTTCATCAAAGCAGAAGCCGCCAAATTATGCTTAATTAAGTTTTTATTTGAAATATTTTCTTCTAAAAGTTTTAAAGCTTCTTTTTTAAAATCCATAGCAAAATAATTTTGTGACGCATTAAACCAAATTTTGCGGTTTTCCTTCAACAAGACTTTTAATATTTTGAACAGTAGTGTTTAAAATCCTATGAAGCGCCTCTTTGCTGTTAAAAGCCATATGAGGAGTGATAATAGCATTATCCATATCAACTAAAATATTGTTCTGAAGAATGGTTTTTAAATTATGTTCTTCCGGTCTACCGTAAAGTAAAAATTGCCTGACATTTTTAACAGGGCCTTCTTCTTCCAAAACATCTAATCCAGCTCCAGCTAAAATACCTTCATGTAAAGCTCTGACTATCGCTTCAGTTTCGACTATCGCGCCGCGACTGGTATTAATCAAAATGCATCCTTTTTTGATTAAATAAATATTTTTTCTGTTAATCAAATAATGAGTTGAAGGAAGATACGGAATGTGGATACTAATAACATCCGAATTTTTTAAAAGTTCTTCGAAATCAAGATATCGGAAACCAAATTCTTGGGCTAATTTTTCATCCGGTCTAGTATCATAAGCAACGACATTCATTTCAAAACCTTTTGCGATTTTTATCATATGTCTGCCGATTCTGCCTGTGCCGACAATACCAATTGTTTTTCCCATTAAATCAAAACCCTGAAGCCCCTCTAAATCAAAAGAGCCGGTTTCTTTAATCCTGTCATAAGCTAAAAATATTTTCCGGGATAAAGTTAAAAGAAGCCCAAAAGCAAATTCCGCCACTGTGTTTGCGCCATAAAAAGGCACATTAGAAACTAAAATATTTTTTTCTTTAGCCGTTTTTAAATCAATGTGATCGTAACCAGTAGTCCGAGTATCTATTAGTTTTAAATTAGGAAAACTTTCCATAACTGTTTTATCTATTATTGAGCCCGTGAACACCGAAATAATCTCGTAATTTCTTTTTTCGGGCAAATGGTCTTTATCAATAAAAGACAAATGGAAATCAGATTCGTGGTCCAAAAGCTGGGGCCGTAAAAATTTAGCTTCTTTTTCCTTAATTTCAAAAAAACCAATTTTCATATTTTATATTTTACCTTGTTAGAAACTCAAATTCAAGAAGTCCCCTTCTTAAACCAATAAATTTATTTCAGAAATTCAGCGATAAAGCCGGCTGAATAATCCAACCCAATTTAATATAAATCTGCTCATTTTTTTATTTTGATTTTTCGCTTTATTTTTTATAAAATCCATAAGACCCAACCTCTTTATTTTAAGCTAATTTAATTTATTTTAATTTCTTCTTCTATTTGAATTAAGCGCTCGTATTTAACCAATCTTTCCATTTGAATCGGAGAACCAGCTTTTAATCCATCAACACCCAAACCAAAAGCCAAATCAGCAATAAAATCATCATTAGTTTCTCCGCTTCTATGGCTAACAATAGTTTTAAACCCAAAACTTTTCGCTAATTTTACCGCTTCAATTGTTTCAAAAATAGTCCCAATTTGGTTTGGTTTTATAATAATTGCGTTACAGGCTTCTTTTTGTTTGGCTAATTTAATTCTCTTTGGATTTGTCACGGTTAAATCATCGCCAACTATCAAAAATTTTGAATTTTGAACTTTAAATTTTGAACTTAATATCCGCCACCCTTCCCAATCATTCTCGCTAAAAGGATCTTCAATGGAAATCAAAGGATAATTTTCAATTATTTTTAAATAGAGATTCATCAGTTCTTTTCTACTCCACTTTTGCTCCCGCCATAAATAAAATCCCTCTTTAGAATATTCTTCGGCCGTTGGTTGTCCTTCGGTCGTAAAAAAACTGGAGGCTGCCGCATCTAAAGCAAAATCTATTTTTATTTTATCATCTACAATTAATAAAGTTTCATTTAAAATCTTGAAGCCAATCTCTGGATCATCCCCCGACAAAATAAACCCTCCTTCGTCTCCTTCAATCAATCCGCTCTGAAACTGACAAACCGCTCCTTTTAAAATTTCAATAAATTCAAAAACAGATTTTAAAGCAAGGCGCGGAGAATTTTCTTTTGGCACAATCAAATACTCCTGAAAGGCTAAAGGATTAAATTCTTCTTTGGCGTGAAGCCCGCCATTTATCAAATTAACGAAAATTCTCGGAAAAACATAATTTTCAATTCCGCTTAATTTAGAAATAGCCGAATAAAGAGGTATATTATTTTCTTTTGACCAAAGCCGCAAAAAAGCAATACTTAAAGCCAAAATAGTATTAGCCCCCAAATTTTGTTTGTTTTCAACGCCGTCAATTTCTATAAGATATTTATCAAAATCAAAAGGACTATCAAAATCAATCTCCTTAAGTTTAGGACGCAAATAATTTATTTTTTTTATTGATTCTTCGGCTATTAAAGAAACAGCTTCAAAAAAACCCTTGCTCTTTCCCGAGGGGATACTGGCTTCAGCTCTATTTTTATCGGAAAAAATATCAACTTTTACGGTTTTACTTCCTCTTGAATCTAAAATAATAGAAGCTTTGATATTTTTAATTTTCATCTATAATAATCCCAAACTTAATATAACAAAACGAAATTTTGATATATTGAATTTATGGTTTAATATTGCGCTTTTTAGAAAGCATTAAAATTGTTTTTAAAACCGTATCCGGGTTAAGCGAGATAGATTCAATGTTATTTTTAACAAGAAATTCTGCAAATTCCGGATAATCTGACGGCGCTTGGCCGCAAATACCGCAATATTTCTTTCTTTTTTTGCAAAGTTCTATGGTTTTTTTAATCATTTCTTTTACTGCTTCGTTCCTTTCATCGCTGATAGGCGCGATTTTCGCGTTATCTCTGTCCATCCCCAAAACCAATTGAGCCAAATCATTGGAACCAATACTCATCCCGTCAAAAATATCAAGAAATTTATCTGCCAAAATAACATTAGACGGAATTTCGCACATTACATAAATTTTCAAATCTTTTTCGCTTTTCTTTTCAGCTAAAGAATAACCCAATCCTTGTTGTTTTATTATCTCCAAAACCCTTGCTCCTTCTTCTGGGGTTCGGCAAAAAGGAACCATAACTGAAATATTTTTTAATCCAAAAACTTCTCTGACTCTTTTAATCGCCTGACATTCCATCTCAAAAGCCGGTCTGAATTGTTTATCATAATATCTTGAAGCGCCTCTCCAACCAAGCATTGGATTTTCTTCTTCTGGTTCAAAAAGCTCGCCGCCAATTAAATTCCGATATTCGTTCGTTTTAAAATCAGAAAATCTGACAATCACCTCTTTCGGATAAAAAGCAGCCGCTATTTTAGCTATGCCTTCGGCCAGCTCCTTGATAAAAAACTCTTTTTTATCCTGATGTTCAATAGTAATTTCCTCGATTCTTTTAATAATTTTTTGAATCTTAAAACTTGAAATTTGAAATTTATTTGAAGTTTGAAATTTAGAATTTAGATTTTTTAGCTCTTTATAATAATAAAGGGCTAAGGGATGAACCTTAATTTTTTCGGCAATAATAAATTCTTCTCTAGCTAAACCAACTCCATCGTTCGGTAAAAAAGAAGATTTAAACGCAATTTCCGGAGCGCCGATATTAACCATTATTTTTGTTTTTAAATCAGGAATTGTCTTTAAATTATATTTTTTTATATCGTAAGATATCTTGCCTGAAAATATTCTTCCTTGCTGACCCTGACTGCAATCAACAGTTACCGGTTGGCCAGTTTTTAAAATTTTAGTGGCAATCTCTGTCCCAACAATGCAAGGCACTCCCAATTCTCTTGAAACTATTGCGGCATGACAATTCAAAACCACAACTGGGGTGTATCGATTAGTAAAAACTACATAATTATGATTGTCTTCTACCTCAATATTATAAACATTTTTACTCTCCAAAGAACTCTTCAAATTAACTCTTAACATCTTCAAAGGAGAATTAATAATTTTAGTTAAGTTATGATTTTCGGGCTGTCCTTTAATTAAGGGAATTACATAATCTCTAATTTTTTCGGCATCTATAAGTAAATTATTTTTAACATACGGCGCAATTCTTCCTTTATAATTAACTTTTTCTATTACATCTTCCAACAATTGTTTTGCCACAAAAAATCTTGTTCCAAATTTTACTCTCTCATATTCACCCTTTACCCTTGAGGTATATTTAAATATTTCTTCAATTTTATCAACAATCTGAATATTATAAATTGTTCGATTCTCAACTAACTGAAAACTCACACCCACCCTTAAACAAGCTATAATTATAGCCTCGAGTAACTCATTTTTAGAACAAAAGATGTTTATTCTATTTGCTTTCTGATTATAAGTACCATCACCATCAATTACGCCTGCCAAAAAATTAAATATAAATTCTTCATTAGCTTTAAGCAGGATATTTGAAAGATTTCTTTGTTTTTCTAAAAAATCTCTAACAATTTCTTTTTTATAACATTTGAGCGCGATAGCTCCTGTTCCTTTAATTTTTTTTCCTCTTATAACTCCACCGGATGGCGGTTTTATTAAAGCGTGTAAAGAATAACTGTATTCTTTTTGAAAATATTTTTTTACTTTTTCAATGAACTCTTTTTTGAGACCAGTGGGTTTTTGAATAAAAAATATCTGGGAACTGAATTTTTTATTATATTTTTTATAAACAACATGCCCATCGGTACTGATAGCTCCCAATAGATAGCCCAATTGCGGAGAAAAATCCAGAGAAGCTTGAGAGGGAATCTTTAATATACTAAGAATCCCCTTTTTGGTTCGAATAATATCCTGAATCTCTTCAGAAACTAATTTTCTATTAGAAAAAGTTAAAAACTTATGGTCTGGTGTCACCTTTAAAATGTTATTTCGCATCCGTCCGGTCTGAGAAACCTCTATTTGAATTGACGGAGCTTTTCTTTGAAATCCATCAACTACCTTTTTCCATTCCAATTTTAGGGTTTTTTCATTTAATGAGAGTATTTTTATTTCTTCTTTCTGAAATCTTTCAATAATTTCTTTTATTGATAAGAGTTTTTTATCAGTTAAAATTTTTGTATCTCCGCTAAAACATGTTTTTCCTCCTTCGTTAGTAATTATCGCGGAAGCAAAGGGAAAAGTTGTAACCCAATCAGGGTCAGTCATTTTAGTCACCAAAACTTCCCCTTTTTGAAATTGACCTATTTTAGAAACATCGGAAATTACTCTAACCTTACCTTGTCCGATTTTGTTGCCAACGGCAATTCCGGTTAAAATCGGTTTTTTTTCGGTTTGCAACTTATATTCTTCATAAAATTTAATTTCTTTGGAAGCATGAACGGTTTCGGGTCGAGATTGAACAATAAAAAGCTCTTTAGTTTTTCCGTCTTTTGCCCACTCAATATCCTGCGGCATCCACTTACCTAATTTTGTTGAATAATGATCTTCTATAATACAACCCCATCGCGCCAAAGTCAGAATTTCTTCGTCAGTCAAAGAAAATTTAAGCTGATCAACATTATTGACATTAATTTCCTTAAGTCCGCCACTTTTAGACGAATAAATATATTTTTTTGTTTTTGTTCCCAAATCTTTAACAATGATTGATCTAAATCCCTTTTTTAAAGTCGGCTTGAAAACATAAAACTCATCAGGCGTAACATTTCCTTTAACGATCATTTCTCCCACTCCCCAAATTGAATTAATTAAAACTACATCTGGAAAACCAGTTTCGGTATCCAAGGTAAACATTATTCCCGAAGAAGCCAAATCAGACCTAACCATCTTTTGCACACCAACAGAAAGAGCGAATTTTAAATGAGGAATGCCTTTTTTTTGCCGATAAGCGATAACACGGTCGTTAAAAGCTGAAGCAAAACATTTTTTTATCGCCAACAAAAGCTCTTCTTTCCCGCAAATATTTAAATAAGTTTCAAATTGACCGGCAAAAGAATCTTTCGGCGAATCCTCGGCCACTCCCGAAGACCTTACAGCCACATCAGTCATTTTTTGACCGTATTTTTTTGATAATTCAAAATAAGCGGAAATAATTTCTTTTTTTAAATCATCAGAAAACTTTCCTTTTAAAATCGTATCGCGGCTAAGTCTCCCAACCTCCAAAAGACTATCAAGATTATCAGGATTAAATTCTTTAAAAATTTCTTTTAATTTTTTATCAATTTTGTTCGTTTTTATAAAAGACCAATAAATATTAGTGGTTAAGGCAAATCCATTAGGGATATTAATGCCTTTTTTTGTTAATTGAGAATACATTTCGCCCAAAGAAGCGTTTTTTCCGCCAACCTTAGGCACCTCTTTAATTGTTAAATCTTTAAACCAAACTATATTTTTCATTTTTTAAATATTTTAAATAAATAATTTTTAATTTTTTATTGATTCGATATATTAAACCTGCGATTCACCATTAATCATTATTATCAAATCTGAAACATTACTTCCAGTATTCCCCGTAATAATAACATCTCCGACCGCTTTAAAAAAAGCATAAGAGTTATTATTTTTTAAAAAAATCTCCGGATTTAAATTTTGCCTCCCTGCTTTAATCAAAGTTTGATAATCAGCCAGAGCCCCAGCCGCTTCTTTTATATTGTCTTTTCCATCCGAGGCTATTGAAGCGATAAGTTGGTTTGATTTTAAAAAAGGTAGGGCTGAAAGAACTAATTCCTGATTTCTGCCTCCCTTGCCGGGGTTTTTAATTTTAACCGTTGTTTCTCCGCCAAAAAAAATAACGCTATTTTTGCGGTGGAACCTCTGACTGAACCTTTGGTCAAATTTTTTCACAATAAAAGGGCCTATTTCCTTTGCCTCCCCTCTTAAACAAGAATTTATAATATCTGCTTTCAAGCCTAATTTTTCAGCTTCTTTTTTCATAGCTTTTAAAGCGGTTAAATTATCAACCATTAAGATATTAAAAACTTTTTTGAAATATTTTACGTTTTTTGGGGTTTCTTTAAAAGCGCGGGTTAATACGGGGCTGCCTAAAATATGCTTTTCTGAAATTTTTTCCGCGTCTTTTCTTGTTGTTTTATCTAAAAAAGTTGGGCCAGAAGCCACTAAACCTAAATCTTTAAAAGGGATGTCGGAAAAAATAAGCGAAACAACGGTTGCCGGATAAGCTAATTTAGCAAAATTTCCGCCGTGAATTTCAGAAAGATGTTTTCTGATTATATTAATTTCTTTAATATCCGCGCCCTTAATAAAAAGTTCCTGAATGACGCTTTTTAAAAAACTAACGGGGATATTGCCAGGGTCGCATAAAAGAACCGAGCCCCCTCCAGAGACAATAACTATTATCAAATCTTTTTTACCGGCGTTTTTTAAAATCAAAGAAATTTCTCTTGTGGCCTTGATGTTTTTAGCAGACGGATATGGATGAGTCCCTTTAAAACTTTTTATAAATTTCAATTTTCCGTTTTCAATATCAATAACCGCGCCGCCGCTAATTTTTTTGCCCAAAATTTTTTCCAGAAAAAAGGCGGCTTTAAAAGCCACCTTACCGAATCCAATAACAAAAATTTTTTCAAAGCCGTTTAAATTAAAAACCTTATTCCCTATTTTTAAATTTTCGTTTTGTAAAATAATATTATCCCTTAAAACATTTTCAGTTTTAATAGCTTCAAAACCGGCGTCAATAATTTTAAGCGCTTTTTTTCTTATGTTATTTACCGCCAATGATTTATAATTTTTAATAATCATTTAATTTATTTTACCATACCCAATAGTAAAAATAAAAAAATTCTCTAATAAAAACTTTAATTTCTTGCAGTTATTCGAAACTAAATATATAATTTCTATTATATGAAAAAAATAATTAAGAAAGCGGTTAAAAAGACGATAAAGAAAACAGCAAGAAAAATCAAAAAAAATTCTAAATGCTGCGATTGTAGAGTTTAACTAATTTCTAAAAATCTTAACTTTTGCAATTCTATAAAAATAGTTTAATGGCCAAAAACTTCCTCAACAAAGCGAATTACTGCCTTTTTATTTAAGAGGTCAAATCGGCCGGAAACTATTCCTTATTCTATGGAATCTTCGATTCACTATATAAGTGAAAATAGTTATTATTTCTCTTTCAAAATTTTTTTAAAAACGATAAATAACATCTTTTCTTTCAACTACAATCGGCCAACCAGCCCGCTTAGCATAAGAATAAAGTTTTTGATTAGGATTAAAACAAATTGGTTTTTCAACCATCTTCAAAAAAGGAATATCACTTTCAGTGTCGCCGACGCCGATTGAACCAAGCAAACTTAAATTATTTTCCAAAATAGCCTGTTTCAACATAAAAGCTTTATTATGATTAAAACCGTCATCTATAGCGCCAATAACCTTGCCGTCTTTAAACTTCATCCGCCAGCCATAAGCCTTATTAAACTTAAGGTATCGACAAAACTCTTTAACAATATCATCTGGTGAATGTGAAATAGCTAAAAGATAATAATTTTTCTGCCGTAACTGCAAAATTAAATCACGCGTATATAAATAAAGTCGACTTTTATGAAAAGCAGCTACTCGATTACCAACACGAACAAAATCTTCATGCCGAACTCCTTTAACATAATTCTCAAAAGTCGAAACAAAAACTTGTAAATACTCTTCATAGGTTCCTTCACGATCCAACCAACGCTGATAAGCTTTAATATAATTATCTCCGGCGCCAACCGGAAAAATACCTTCTTGAATTAACACATCAGTTAATTCTATAAGTAAACTTGATCTAAAAATCGTGCCATCGATGTCAAAAATAGCTATTTTTTGCATTTTTATATTTTAAATATTAAATGTTCTTTGCTTTTTTTTGTTCAGCCCGATGCACTCGCCCTTCATCCATACCAAAATGATGAGCAACTTCATGCCAAATCGTATTTTTCACTATTTCTTTCAAATCTGCCTTATCAACTGCAAGTGATTCAATGGATTTTTTAAAAATTGTTATTTTATCAGGCAAAACTGCGGTATAGCCCGATCCCCGCTCATTCTGCGGCACTCCTTCATAAAGGCCCAAAAGCACAGCATTGCCGCGCAATCTTAATTTTCTTTTTTGTTCAGTTGTCGGCTCATCTTGAACAATAATCGCCACATTACTCAATTTGTCTAAAAATTTTG
Source organism: Candidatus Liptonbacteria bacterium (assembly GCA_019923695.1). Lineage (GTDB taxonomy): Bacteria > Patescibacteriota > Minisyncoccia > UBA6257 > Colwellbacteraceae > JAHXGO01. The sequence goes on along the minus strand of JAHXGO010000011.1, from coordinate 3,886 downwards.
ACGGAATGGCCTTAATTCCTTCAGCCACAATCTTTTCAAATTGTTTATGATTTAACATTAAAAACATTATTACACTTATTCCCTGCGCGCGCAAAACTTATTGCATCAAAAATATATAAAAAAACTTAACGCTTGAACCTTCTATATAATAATTTTCTTATTTCTTCAATAATGACGATTGAAAAAGCAACCAATATAATCATCAACCATTCAAGCAAAGTAATTGGTTGTGTACGCAAAACTTGCTGCAAAAACGGTGTATAAAGCGCGGCAACCTGCAAAAATACGACTATCGCAGTAGCCCCAATTAAAAACTTATTAGAAAGCGGATTCATTCGAAAAATAGATTGATCTTCAGAACGACAATTCCAAGCATTAAACCACTGAAAAACAGCAAGAGTTGTAAGTGAAATTACCCAAACTTTATCAGACCCAATCTCAAAATATCTTTGAAAAAGATAAAGCGTCCCTATCGCCATTGGCACTGCCATTAAAAATATTCTCTGCACCATAAGGCCGTCAATTATCCATTTTTTCGGCCGCTCAAAATTTCCGCGAAGTAATCCTTTTTCTTTTGGTTCCATAGCAATCGCGATATCAAGAAGAGCAGCCGTAACAAAGTTAAGCCAAATAATTTGAGACGGTAAAAATATTAAAGGAAACCCTAAAATAAGCCCACCGGTAATAGAAAGCACTTGGCTGATACTTGTGGTAAAAAGAAAAAGTATAACCTTTTTAATTGTTTTATAAATATTTCTGCCTTCTTCAACGGCTGAAACTATGCTTGCAAAATTATCATCTAAAAGCACAAGGTCTGAAGCTTCTTTTGCCACTTCAGTTCCAATTTTTCCCATTGCCACGCCAAGGTCCGCTGCAACAAGCGATGGCGCGTCATTAACACCGTCTCCTGTCATTGCCACAACTTCGCCTCGTTTACGATACGCCTGGATAATGCGAAGTTTATGGTCGGGGGTGACTCGACTGAAAACAGTTGTCTGACTAAGTTTTTCCGCCAATTCTTCATCAAGCATTTTATCAATTTCTTCTCCAGTAAGCACAGTTTCTCCCTCGTGATAAATACCTGCTTCTTTAGCAATAGCTTCAGCTGTAAGACGATGATCGCCTGTAATCATCACCATACGCATACCCGCGGACTTTACTCGTTCAACCGCCTTTTTCACTTCCGGACGAAGCGCGTCTTTCATACCAAAAAATCCGACAAAAGTAAGTAGCGGCATTTCATTATGATTAACACTCCGATCAACATTAGAATTAATAGCGTAAGCCACTATCCGAAAACCTTCTCGAGCAAGATTAAAAAATGCCGACTCAAGCTCTTTTCTTTTTTCTTCATTTAATAATTCGTTGCCGTCTTTGCTCCATACTTTTTTACAAAGTTCTATCACTTTTTCCGGCGCGCCGGCAACAATCAAAAAATTCTTTCCATCAACAACTCTAATTGTCGCGCGATACTTTTTTTGATAATCAAACGGCAATTCAAAAATTTTTGGCATTTCTTGTTCCAAAATATTATGTTTAAATCCGATCTTTTCTGAAAATACCAACATCGCCGCTTCAGTCGGATCGCCGGTTATCTTCCAAGTATTTGTTTCTTTAACAAACAAAAGCCGCGCGTTTGCGCAAAGCCCTGCGACTTTAGCGCTAAAAAGTAATCCAGGATAATTTAATAAATCTATAGTATTACCATTCAAAATTGCTTTTCCTTTGGGTTCATAACCACTACCCGTAATCTCGAAAACATTAGCGTCTACATACACCCGCTGGATTATCATCTCGTTTCTTGTAAGCGTCCCGGTTTTATCCACGGCAATAATTTTTGCCTGTCCCAAAGTTTCTACTGCCTGCAATCTTTTCACCAAAACATGACGCTTTGACATTCTCCACATACCCGTTGCTAAAACCAAAGTCACTACAATTGGAAGCCCTTCAGGAACCATAGAAACTGAAAGCGCAACAGCAATCATAAACATTTCTTCTATGGATTTTCCAAAAAAAACGCCAAGAATCACCAAAAAAGAATTAATAATCAAAATAGTCAAAATAATAAGACGCGAAAGATAGCGGATATTTGCTTTTAAAGGAATTTCAGTATCAATAGCAGTAATTTTTTGCGCGATTTTGCCGATTTCTGTTGCCAGGCCTGTAGCAACAACAACTGCGAGACAATTGCCGCTTACAATATGTGTCCCCTTAAATACCATATTTTTCTGGTCAGTCACTAAAAGTTGTTCAGTTGTTAATATGACATTAGTTTTTGATATCGGCTCTGATTCTCCTGTAAGACTTGCTTCGTCCACTTTTAAGATATTAGTAAAAATAATTCTGGCGTCAGCCGGAACTTTTTCTCCTTCCTGCAAAACAATAATATCTCCCGGCACAACCTCAACATCTCGAACTAAAATCTCTTTGCCATCTCGCATTACTGTCGCAGAAGTTTCAGAAAACTTTTTAAGCGCAAGAAAAATATTTCGCGCTCTTCCTTCTTGAATCGTTCCTACAATAGCGTTAAAAACAAGAACTATTAAAATCACGAAGCCGTCTACAATTTTCCCCATCGCAAAAACTATCACCGCAGCGACAAGAAGAATATAAATAAGCGGGCTCTGAAATTGCCGCAAAAAAATAACAGGAAAACTATCTATTTTTCCTTCAGGAAGTTTGTTTAATCCGTATTTTTTAAAACGACGCCCCGCTTCTTCTTTGGTTAACCCGCGCTCGCTTGAAGAAAGCGCGGTTAAAACTTCAGCAATTGATTTTGTATGCCACTGATTATTCATAAAAAAATAAACCCGAATTTTATTTTCCCCGCCCCATAAAAAATTTTTGTTTTAAGAAAAAATTCATATCAAAAATTTAACATTTATCTATTCTATTATTCTACCATCCACGCGTCTACTCGCCAAAATTCTAACATCAATAAAAAATAAACTAAAACTTTACTGTCGGTTTCTAAAACAAATTTATGATTTTTTTTAATTAGTTTTTAACTGACGATAATTTTTAATAATACCGTTGCGAATAAGAAATCGATGACTATAAACGAAAAATCGTAATACCTTTAGAGACATTTTCTATAAAAATCTGCCCCTTTTTCTAAAAATCTCTCGCGTGGCCTATCAATTTTTGGAATATCCTTTAATTTACCCATATTCATTTTCTATAAATTTCTTCTAAACCAACTCCCAATGTTTTGGTAATTTTCATTAGCGTTTCAATGGTTGGATTCGGATTTGCTCCTAATTCTACCGTAACAACAGTATTAAACGATAAATCCGCCAGCTTGGACAGGCGATCTTGCAAGATACCCTTTTCTTGGCGCAACTTCTTCAGATTTTTACCGATTTTTGACTGGGGATTATTGTTTGACATAGTTCACAACAAGATATACCATTTAGAAAAATTTGGCGAGCGAGCGTTAAAAAATTAAAAAAAGTTTTACTTTGTTCGCCGAAGTTCAGCAGACAAAAACGCTAGAAGCGGAGCTTCAAATCATTCAAGCGATTTTCGCTCGAAAAAGGTTCGGAATTTATCAAACAAACACACCCCGCTGAAAATATACAAATTAGGGCAATTAGCTCAGTGGCAGAGCACATCGTTTACATCGATGGGGTCGTAGGTTCAAATCCTACATTGCCCACCAGAACCAGGCGTTCCGATTTTTTGAAAGCCATTTCAAGGGCGGCGCAGAGCGCCGCCCACTCCGCCGTTCCTTCAAAACATTTGAGTTCTATAATGGTGCGTTTATTTTACCAAATCCGAACCTATTTCTAAAATCGGTAATGTATCGCATGTGCGGAGCGCGTGATGGCTTGAATCTAAATTATAAGCTCGAATTTTGCGTGCCTCATCCGCTCCCTTCGGTCGC
>JAHXGO010000010.1 GCA_019923695.1 Candidatus Liptonbacteria bacterium | reverse complement strand
TTAATGTTGCCTAAAATTTTTTAGAGTTTAGAGCAGGGTGTAGTTATACAAATCTCTTGATTTTGTCCACGAGGAGTGTCAAAATCAAATAATGTCAAAGTTAGTTTTTGAAGTTTCTTGGCCAACTCTTTGGAGGATTTTCGCTTTTGCTATTTTTTGTGTTGTTATGTATTTGGCGTTTGAAACTTTTTTAGTTCTTCTTTTGGCGATTGTCATTTCTTCGGCTCTTGACAGTCCTGTTAATTTTCTGAAAGACAGGTTTAATGTTCCGAGAATTTTGGGCACGATTTTTATTTTTGGTGTCAGTTTTTTTCTTATTTTGTCCGTATTTTATGTTCTTTTGCCGATTCTTTTTTCCGAAATCGCCTCTTTGGTTGAGTTTTTTACCGGATTGAATATCGAGTTTGGTGATAGTTTAATAATTTTTGAAAATTTTAAAACAGAATTTTTATTGCCTGATTTTAACGAAATTATCAGTTCTGCTTTGAAGGGTTCGGTTTCAATTTTTGGGGTTATCACAACAATTTTATCCACTTTTGGTTTTGTCATTTCATTCTTGATTGTTTCTTTTTATCTTACTTTAAACCGGGATAGCGTTGAAAAATTTTTAAAAAGTATTTTTCCAGCTGAAATTGAAAATAATGTAGTTAATATTTATTACCGAGCTAGAAAAAGAATCGGTCGATGGCTTCAGGCACAGCTGATTTTAAGTTTCGTTGTTGGGTTGATTGTTTTTGTCGGTTTAAGCGTTATTGGCGTTAGATATGCTTTTTTAATAGCTTTTTTGACTGCTATTTTTCAAGTTATTCCGGTGGTTGGTCCGATTTTTTCCGGCTTGATCGGAATTATAATTGCTTTGACAACTTCAGTTCCTATGGCTTTATGGACATTAGGAGTATTTTTGCTTGTTCATTTATTTGAAAGTAATTTTTTAATTCCGCTTTTTATGCGTAAAATGATAAATGTGCATCCGGTTGTTGTTATTTTGTCTTTATTGATTGGTTCCCAAGTGGCTGGAATTGTAGGGGTGATTTTAAGTGTGCCAATCGCGGTAGTTATTATTGAAATTATTGACGCCGGAGATGTCATTAAAAAATCTCGTCCCAAACAGCAAGAATTAAATCTTTAAAATGAATAAATTTTATATTACTACATCTATTGTTTATGTTAATGCCCCGCCTCATATTGGTTTTACTTTAGAGTTAATACAAACTGATGTTTTGGCGCGTTATAATCGTCAAAAAGGAAGAGAAGTTTGGTTTTTAACAGGAACCGATGAGCATGGGATAAAAGTTTTAAGAGCCGCTCAAAAAGCGGGTTTGAAACCGGGGGCTTTTGTTTCAAAAATCGCCACTCAAGTTAAAAATCTGAAAAAAGTTTTTAATTTATCTTGGAATGATTTTATCAGAACTTCGGATAAAAAAAGGCATTGGCCCGGGGCCTTAAAACTTTTTAAGATTCTTGCGGCAAATAAAGATATTTATCTTAAAAAATATTCGGGCTTGTATTGTGTGGGTTGCGAAAAATTCATCACTGAAAAAGAATTGGTTTCCCGTCCAGTAGGGCGAGACTCGTCATCAATAGTGACGGCCGGTCTTTGCCCGATTCATTTAAAAAAACCGGAGTTTATTGAAGAAGAAAACTTTTTCTTTAAACTTTCCAAATATGGAAAAAAAATTGAAAGTCTTATTAAGAGCCGAAAGCTGGAAATTATTCCAGAAAGCAGGAGAAACGAAATTCTTTCTTTTTTAAAAAAAGGAGCGGAAGACATTAGCATCAGTCGTTTAAAATCAAATAATTCTTGGGGGATACCTATTCCTAATTCAAATCAAACTTTGTATGTTTGGCTTGATGCTTTGTCTAATTATATTTCCGCTGTTGGGTTTGGCTGTCTTGCTTCAAAGGATAAAAATAAATTTAAAAAACTTTGGCCAGCCGATGTTCATATAGTCGGAAAAGACATTATTCGTTTTCACGCTGTTATTTGGCCGGCCTTTTTAATGTCAGCTAAACTTCCTCTTTTTAAAAAACTTTTAGTTCACGGCTTTATAACCATTGAAGGAAAAAAAATATCTAAATCAATCGGAAAAGTTATTGATCCTTTTGAGTTGGCAAAAAAATATAACACTGACCCGGTTCGTTATTATCTTCTTCGGGAGATTCCCTCTGACAACGACGGAGATTTCAGTTATCAGAAATTTGAAGAAAGATATAACACGGATTTAGCAAATGGATTGGGTAATTTTGCTTCAAGAACTATTGCTTTGGCGAATAATATGGATTTTCCCGACGATTTAAAGGTCTTGAAAGAAATAGAAGTCAGGATAGAAAAAACCAGAAAAACTGTTGATTTTCGTATTAATGAATTTAAATTACACGAGGCCTTGGCTTCAATTTGGGAGTTGATTAAGTTCGGCGATCGCTATGTTAACGCAAGCCGCCCGTGGGAAACAAAAGATAAAAAAACAATTTTTAATTTAATTGTTATTCTTGATAATCTTTCGGCTTTAATCGAGCCGTTTTTACCGGAAACATCTTTAAAGATAAAAAAAGCTATTAAATGGGAAAAGGGAAAATTAAAAATAAAAAAAATAAAGCCGTTGTTCCCGAAAATTGAGAGCTCAAGTTTTAATTAAACCCGTCAACATAATGACGATTGGATTAAGATATTTTTTATATTAGACATATTTCGATATATGCGTAAGGTTGTTTTAGCGTATAAATTTGCAGAGGGTTATTATTAGTCAGTTATTAGCTAAAATTGTAATTCGCGGTTATACTACTGGATATGCCAAATTTAATAGATGTTCATTCTCATTTGCAGTTTGCCGCTTTTGATTCTGATTGCGATGAAGTAATACAAAAAGCCCTCAAAAAAGGCATCTGGGTTATTAATAGCGGCAGTCAGAAACAAACGTCTAAAAAAGCCATTGAAATCGCCGGGAAATATCCCGAAGGAGTTTACGCTTCGGTTGGTTTGCATCCTATTCATACCGAAGCTTCTTATTACGATATTCAGGAATTTGGAGAAAAAAATCAGTCAAATCAAAAACTTTTGGGGGAAGGAGAAGTTTTTGATTATTCTTATTATAAAGAATTAGGGCTGAATCCAAAAACCGTGGCTATAGGCGAGTGTGGTTTGGACTACAATATAACAAACGGCATACCGCTTGCTATTGAGAAAAAAGAGAAACAGAAAGATGTTTTTATTGCTCAAATTAAATTGGCTAATGAGATTAAAAAACCGCTTGTAATTCATTGCCGCAACGCCAATCAAGAGACAGCTTATCTGGACTTAATTAATATTTTAAAACAATATCGGGGTTTGCTTTTAGATGTTCCGGGGGCGATTCATTTTTTTTCCGGCTCTAAAGAAGATGCCGATATTCTGATTAAAATGGGTTTTTATTTTTCTTTTGGCGGAATTATCACTTTTTCAAAAAGATACGCTGAACTTGCTGATTTTATTCCTTTGGAAAGGACTTTGTTGGAATCTGACGCTCCTTATGTGGCGCCCAAAGATACGCTGAACTTGCTGATTTAATTCCTTTGGAAAGGATTTTGTTGGAGTCTGACGCTCCTTATGTGGCGCCCGTTCCCTACAAAGACAGCCGAAATGAATTAATTTATCTTATTGAAACAGCAAAAAAACTGGCTGAAATAAAAAAAGTTGATTTAAAAATAATAGAAGAAACAACCACCGCAAACGCCAGAAAAGTTTTTAGAATATAAAAATTCCAAATACCCCCTAGTTGTTTATTTATTATCTTAATTTATTATCTTAATTTATTATTTTATCTGTTGTATATACATTTAATGCGATCGCAAGAGATGTATATAAAAAATAGTTATAATTTTGTCATTTGTCCCGAAAATGTATTGCCTCATTTCATAATGTATTGCCTCATTTCATTCGGCAACATTTTTGGGAGGTCGCGAAAAATCGATAAAATCTCTGCCTGCCGGCAGGCAGAGATTTTGAATTTTTTGGGATTATTTGAAATCTGGAATTTTATTTAGTATATTTAAAATTATAATTTTATGATGACTAATAACCAACGAAATGTTCAAAATATTGAATCCGTGATTCATTATCCTTTTTCAAAAATAGAAAAAAACTGGACGGGTTTTTGGCTTAAGAAGAAAATTTACGAGCCCGATTTTCAAAGAGCCAAAAAACCTTTTTATAATTTGATGATGTTTCCTTATCCTTCGGGAGAGGGGCTTCATGTCGGTAATATGTACGCTTTTACCGGAAGCGATATTTTTGGTCGGTTTATGAGAATGAAAGGATATGATGTTTTTGAGCCGATTGGGCTTGATGGTTTTGGGATTCATTCGGAAAACTATGCTTTAAAAATCGGCGTTCATCCGACAAAACAATCTAAAATTTCCGAGAAAAGATTTTATAAACAGCTTTTGACGATTGGGAACAGTTTTGCTTGGAATTATCGTCTTGAAACTTATGACCCGAATTATTATCGTTGGACTCAATGGATTTTTCTTCAGCTTTTTAAAAACGGGCTTGCTTATCGCAAAAAATCTCCGGTAAACTGGTGTGTTTCCTGTAAAACGGTTTTAGCTGATGAACAGGTTATTGCTGGAAAATGCGAACGATGTGGCAGTCAGGTAATTAAAAAAGAACTAGAGCAGTGGTTTTTTAAGATTACTGAATACGCTGAAAAACTTTTAAATAATATTAATAAGATTGATTGGTCTGAAAAAATTAAAATTTCTCAAAGAAATTGGGTTGGTAAATCAGAAGGGGCGTTAATAAAGTTTAAAATTCAAAGTTCAAAGTTTAAGGTTGATGATATTGAGGTTTTTACTACTCGTCCCGACACTATTTTTGGCGTTGTTTATTTGGTTTTGTCTCCGCAATATGGCTTGGCTAAAAATTTAGAATCTAAAATCAAAAATTTAAAAGAAGTCAAGAAGTATATCGGGCAAACAAAGCGTGAATTTAATGATTTTAATAATTCTTTACAAGAAAGGACTGTTGAAAATAAAGAAAAAACAGGAGTAGAATTGAAAGGCATTAAGGCGATAAATCCGGCTAACGGAGAAGAAATTTCGATTTGGATGGCAGATTATGTTTTAGGTAATGTTGGCACGGGCGCGATTATGGCTGTTCCCGCTCACGACCAAAGAGATTTTGAATTTGCAAAAAAATACAAACTTCCTATCAAAAAAGTAATTATCCCCAATCTATCGACTTACGAAGTCAATAGGTTAGAGGGAGAGGGCGTATATGAAGGAGAGGGGATTTTAATTAATTCTGGAAAATTTAATGGAATGCCGTCTCAAAAAGTTAAACTGCAAATTATTAAATTTATTGGCGCTAAAAAGAAGACTCAATATCGTTTACGCGATTGGCTTATTTCTCGGCAAAGATATTGGGGGCCGCCGATTCCAGTAATTTTTTGTGAAAACTGCAAAAAACTGCTGGAAAATTCATTATCGAGGCCTAACCTCGATAATTCTTGCGCAAAAAGTTTTAGTAAAGGCGAGTTGGAAAATCCTGGCTGGATTGCTGTGCCGGAAAAAAATCTTCCGGTCAAGCTTCCTTTTGTTAAAGACTTTAAACCCGTTGGCGCTGGTAAATCTCCTTTGGCGTCAGTTAAATCTTTTTATGAAACAAAATGTCCGAAATGCGGTTCTAAAGCCAGAAGGGAAACCGATGTTTCCGACACTTTTTTGGATTCTGCCTGGTATTATCTTGGATATCTTGGGACAGTCGCAAACTCCAAGTTTCAAGGCCTAAACTCCAAATCTACTCCTTCAAGTTTTCAATATTCGCCATTTTCTAATCCGTTGATTACAAAATGGCTTCCAGTTCATTGTTATATTGGCGGCGCCGAGCATGCTGTTCTTCATCTTTTTTATTCCCGATTTTTAGCAATGGTTTTTAAAGACTTAAAGATATTTTCTTTTGAAGAGCCGTTTACTGTGTTTAGAGCGCATGGTTTGATTATTAAAGAAGGGAGGAAAATGTCAAAATCAAAAGGAAATATCGTTAATCCCGATGAATATATTAAAAAATTCGGAGCGGATATTTTAAGAATGCATTTAATGTTTATTGGTCCTTTTAAAGAAGGAGGGGATTTTCGCGATTCCGCTATTTCCGGCATTGTTAGGTTTTTGAATAGAGTATGGGATTTAGGATTGTCTATCTTGTCTTCAAACAAGAATAAAGGCGGCCCTAAATCCGAAAAAATTTTACCCTGGCTGCATTTTTCAATTAAAAAAATCACCGAAGATATTGAAAATCTGCGATATAATACCGCTATCGCGGAGTTGATGATTATTTTAAACAATTTCAATGAATTTCCGGAAAAAGTTAGTTCGGCTGATTTTAAAATTTTCGTGAAAATGCTTGCTCCGTTCGCGCCTTTTATAACAGAAGAATTATGGTTTATCTTTGGAGAAAAAAACAGCGTTCATTTGAGCGATTGGCCGAAATATAATCCTAATTTAATCAGAAAAAAAACTTTTGAATTAGTTGTCCAAATAAACGGAAAAGTCAGGGATAAGCGTGAATTAAATATTGGAATTAAAGAAGACGAGGTGAAAAAAATCGTTTTGGCCGGAGAAAAAGTAAAATCTTTTATCAAAGAAAAGAAAATTATCAAAATTATATTTGTCCCAGACAAACTGATTAATATCGTGATAAACGGCTGAACACAGCTCCTATAGCAAAACTCGCTTTGTTATAATCATATGAAGTTTTTATATACATCTCTTGCGATCGCATCAAGTGTATATAAAAAGTTTATTTTGCTTTTGCTATAGTGAGCAATATGCTCAATATATCGAGTGGTGCGCCGCTCACTATAGGGAGAGAATTTGAAATTTGGCGTTTGAATTGTATAATATAGATAATGTTTAAATATTTCTTTATTTTGTTTTTGAAATTATTTTTTGTCTGTTTAGCGTTAGCCATTTTTGTTTACGCTTTTCGCGCCTTGATTGACTATTTTGTTTAATGGAACCTTAGAATTTAATATCGGTTTTGGGATTTTTAAAGTTATCTATTTTTTATTTTTATAATATTATCTGTAAAAATCTCAAGTATTATTTACACTTTTACACTTTTATTTATTTAAACTTTTAAACTTTTAAACTTTGATACTTTTAAACTTTTGTATTTACACTTTTAATTTTATATTCAAGGACAGGTTGTCTTGAAGAACATCTTACAGATGCGCTGGGCTTGGTGTCGCCTCAAGCGACCCAGCGCGCCGAGGGGGAAGAAATTTTTGCCGCTGGAGCAAAAATATTCTGGTTCTGAAAGACAATCTGTCCGAAAATGTAAACAACATTATGAAATTTTACATTTTATCATAGATTATTCCTTGGTCATCAATCATTCTTCGGTTATGGGTTATTTGTTAGTTATGAGTTGGCCGCTGGTTATGAGTTGTCTTTTGGTCAGAGTTTTGCCTTATTTTGAAATGGGGTCTATTTTTGGATTACTCCAGCTGGCATATTTGCAAGCGGGATATTTATCACAGCCGTAAAAAAATCTTCCTTTTTTTGTTTTTTTTCTGACGATTATTCCTTCCGGACATTGAGGGCATCTCATCGCGTTTCCTTCATTATCCGTAATTTTAAAACTAGTGTTTATATTTTTGGTGTTTTTACATTCGGGAAATTTAGAACATGCTAAAAATTTTCCAAAGCGTCCGTATTTGATAATCATTGGACTGTTACATTTTTCACAAATTTCTTCAGTTTTTTCTTCAATTTTTTGTTTTTCCACTTCTTCGTATTTTTTTTCAAGATTTTCGGCAAACGGCCAGTAAAATTCGCCTACAATTTTTTGCCATTCTTCTTTACCTTCAGCTATTTTATCTAATTTTTCTTCCATTTCCGCGGTAAATTGAATATCGACGATTTTAGGAAAATGATTAGTTAAAATTTTATTTACCAATTCTCCAATTTCGGTTGGTTTGAAACGCCTGTTTTCGTCTTTTTCAGTATAATTTCTTCCCTGAAGAACTGAAATAATTGGAGCGTAAGTTGATGGCCTGCCTATGCCATATTCTTCAAGCGTTTTAATTAAACTTGCTTCATTATATCTTGCTGGCGGCTCTGTAAAATGTTGGAAAGAATCAACTTTGATTAATTTTAAATCTTCATTTTCTTTAAGTTGGGGTAGTTCTTTTTCTTCAAACTGTGTAGGCCAAATTTTAAGAAAACCGTCAAACTTTAGGATGTTGCCTGTGGCATATAAAATATAAGACGTAGAGTTTAAAGGATTTTCTGCTTTAATTTCTACGCGAGTAGAGTTAAAACAAGCTTGCGGTAATTGTGAGGCGATAAAACGTCGCCAGATTAAGTCGTAAAGTCGAACTCCGTTTTTTTCTAATTTAATATTAACTTGTTCGTTTAATTTTTCTGGAGTAAGGTCTGGGCGGGTTGGTCTTATCGCTTCATGAGCTTCTTGGGCTAATTTTGATTTTGTTTTAAAAAACCTAAAAGAAGGAAGGAGATATTCTTTACCGAGGTTTTTTTCAATCCATTTTTGCGTTGCTGACAGGGCGTCTTTGGACATATTAAGCGAGTCGGTACGGTGATAAGTGATTAACCCGTTTTCATAAAGGCCTTGGGCAAAAATCATTGTTTGTTTTGCCGAAAACCGCAGGCGCTTAGAGGCTTCTTGTTGTAAGGTGCTTGTCGTAAAAGGCGGCAGGGGATTCTTTTTTAATTCTTTGGTTTTAATTTCTAAAATTTTAAATTCGCACTTTTCAAGGTCTTTTACAATTTTTTCCGCTTCTTCTTTGGTTTTAATTCCTAATTTTGGGATTGTTTCATTGTTGATTTTGTATAAAATCGTTTCAATGTTTTTAATTTTGAAGAGCGTAGCGACAATAGACCAGTATTCTTCCGTTTTAAATTTCTTTATTTCGTTTTCTCTTTCAACAATTAATTTTAAAGCCGCTGACTGGACTCTTCCGGCTGAAAGTCTGCTCATTATTTTTTTCCAGAGAAAAGGGGATAGTTTATATCCAACTAAGCGGTCTAAAATCCGACGCGCTTGTTGAGAATTAACCATATTAATATCAATATCTCTCGAATTTTTTAACGCTTGTTTGATAGCTTTATCGGTTATTTCATGGAAAACAATTCTTTTAATTTCTATTTTTTTTTGATTTAATCCTAAGGCTTCTATTAAATGAAAAGCTATTGCCTCTCCTTCTCTATCCTCGTCTGTTGCTAAAATTACCCTTTCCGCTTTTTCCGCTTCTTTTTTAAGCAAGCTGACCTTTTTTTTGGCTTTTACTGGGATTATATATTGCGGTTCAAAATTATTTTCAAGATCTATGCCAAGTTTGCTTTTTGGCAAATCTCGAATGTGGCCGTATGAGGATTCAACTTTAAAATCCTTGCCTAAAAATCTACTGATTGTAGATGCTTTCGTAGGCGACTCCACTATTATTAAGTTCATTTTTTGATTTTTAATTCTGTTTATATTGTATATCCTTTTTCGTTTTCTTTGATAATTTCATTAATTATCATAAGAGCGATTTCTTGATTTACCGCTTGCGGTTCAAGTTTAGTAAGTTCAATAATTCTGTCAATGTTTAAAGGCTTGCCCGACTCCTTGATTATTTTAAAAATAAGCGCTTGAGTTTGGTTTTGGATTTTTTTGATATTTTGCGTTTGTTTTTTGTTTTGGTTTTTAATTTTTAAATTTTCTAAACCAAGATCTTCTAATATGTCTTCCAAAGAAGTAATTATTCTTGCGCCGTCCCTGATTAATTTATGAGAACCGGAATAATTTGGATGGTTGATTGGGCCTGGTATGACAAAAACTTCTCGTCCTTGTTCAGCGGCGTAATTGGCGGTTGATAAGGCCCCTGAACTAAAAGGCGCTTCAATAATAATAGAGGCAATTGATAAACCGCTGATAATTCGGTTTCTGTTCAAAAAATTATCTTTGTAAGCAGGCGTTCCCGGAGGATATTCTGAAATAATGGCGCCTTTATTTTCCAAAATTTTTCTTGCTAAGTTTTCATTTTGAGCTGGATAAATTTTATTAAGACCGTTAGCTAAAACCGCTATCGTGATGCCATTTGCTTGCAGACAACCTTCGTGAGCGGCGGTATCTATCCCCATTGCCAAACCACTAACGATTATAAAGCCCAAATTAGTCAGTTCAAAACTTAATTGTCTGGCAATGTTTTTTCCTTCTATAGTTGCCTTTCTTGTTCCGATAATAGATATTTTTAAAATATCTTCCGGCGGTAATTCGCCTAATATGAAAATTTCTTTTGGCGGATTCGAGATTTCTTGAAGAAGTTTGGGTATCATTGATAAAAATATATTTATCACCTTAGAGGGCTTCGTTTATATCCAAGCCCTCTTAGAGCCTATTTGTCTTTTTTTTATTATATAATACAATAATAGATAATATATTGATTAATAAAAAGCAACTAATGGATAACAATTTTAGAAAAAAAATCATTTTAACTATTGGCTTCGGCGTCGCCATTGTTTTGTTTTTGATAATTTTACTCTTTTTTTTCGGTCGAGAAATAGCTTCTTTGAGTAAAAATATTGTTGAATCGCGACAGCAGATTGAAAAGCAAAACAGAGATACAACTTTGTTTTTTGAGTTAAGACAAAATTTTGAAACGGCTAAGGGGTATGAAAAATTTTTAAATCAAGTTTTGCCACAGCGAGAGGAAATTTTTCTTTTCAAAGAAGAGGTAAATAAAATTTCTGTCGCTAATAATCTGGAGCACTCTTCTTTTAATTTTGGTTCTGAATCTCTGGGTCCGGAGGACTTGTTTGGCAAAGTGAAATTTGTGGTTTATGCTGAAGGAGAATATCAAAACATTCTATCTTTTTTAAAAGACTTAGAAAAAAGTCGCTATTTTATTAATTTGTCTAATTTTGATATTATTAGAAGAGAAGATGGAAGATTTCAAGGTTATTTTAATGGATATGTTTTTTTTAGAAGTTAAAAATGAATAAGCCTAAAAAAATAGAAACAATTTTGATTTTATCCGGAGTTTTTTTCACCGTTATTTTAATAATCGGGTCGATTTTTTGTATTAATTTTACCGCTGCAAGTTTGGTTGACGCTTTAGCATTAACAAATATTGAAAAGTCTGAAATCGTCAATTTTAATTTTGACGAATTTAAAAAGTTAAATTTAGAAGAGTAGAATTAAATTTTCAAAGTTGATTTTTTATTTAAGGCCGTTTAGTATGACTCAATTAAAGAATAGAAAACTTAGTTAGATTGAAAATTTTTGGGTGTGTAGTTCAGTGGTAGAACGCTATCCTGATAAGATAGAAGTCGAAGGTTCGATTCCTTCCACACCCACTTAGTTGTTGAATAAGTTTTATAAAGGGCAATTAGCTCAGTGGTAGAGCGTTTCGTTGATTCACCCTGTTAGATTTATGGGCGGTTAGCTCAGTGGTAGAGCGCTTCGTTGACATCGAAGAGGTCAGAAGTTCAATCCTTCTACCGCCCACGAAGTCAAAATCTAACGGGGCAAGTCGAAGAGGTCGCTGGTCCGATTCCAGCATTGCCCACCAAAAAATGGACGAAAGAATTATGTTGAGTGGGTTTTAATATTGTCACGAATTGATTAAGAGATTCGCTTACGGTAGTCTCACTGTAAATTAACAATTTATGATTAAGTGAAGACTTAATGGATATTAAAATAATTTATAAAAATGATGATTTTATCGCCTTAAATAAACCAGCGGGGCTTCTTGTCCATTCTGTTAAAAAAAATAGAATTAAAAATAATGATTTTGTGGTTGATAAACAACCTCAAGAAACGACTTTGGTGAGTTGGGCTTTAAATCGTTTTCCTGAAATTAGAGAAGTTGGAGACGACAGAGATTTAAGGCCGGGCATTGTCCATCGTTTGGATAAAGAAACATCAGGTGTTATTTTAATGGCGCGCAACCAGAATTATTTTAATTATTTAAAAAACCTTTTTCAGAATCAACAAATTAAAAAAACTTATTTGGCTTTAGTGTTTGGCGAGGTTTTTCCTAAAGCGGGGATAATTGAAAAACCGATTGCTTTGAAAACCGGAAGTATAAAAAGAACAATTTGGAAAGGTAAAATGGAGAAAAAAGCAATTACCGAATACAGGGTTTTGGAAAATATAAAATCGCCTTTCAGTTGTGAATATAAAGCGCCAAATATTAAAGATGAGGTTTTTTCACTGATAGAAGTAACGCCTAAAACCGGTCGCACTCACCAAATAAGAATTCATCTCTCTTCTATTGGGCATCCTATTGTTGGAGACAAACTTTATGGATTTAAAAAATATTTTTTTCCTTTTGATTTGAATCGTCTTTTTTTGCACGCAAAGTCGCTGGAGTTTTCATTAGCTAAAGGACAAAGAATAAAAATTGAAGCTGAATTGCCGAAAGAGCTGAAAGACTTACTGAAAAATTTGCAAAATACTTGATTTTTATCTAACCTTCCTATATTCTAAATTTTAATCAATATATTAAAATTTTATTTTGCTATTATGATTTCTGAAGAAATTTTAAAACAAATTAAATCCGGCGCTAATATTTCTGTCCAGGATAAGTTTGGTGTTTTTGAGGGCACGGTTATTGCCAGGAAACATGGCAGTGAAAAAGGCGCTACTTTTACGGTGCGCGCCACAGTTGCCGGCGTAGATGTGGAAAAAATTTATCCGATTCATTCTCCATTGATTTTAAAAATTAAAATTTTAAGTTCTCCTAAAAAAGTTCATCGTTCTAAGCTTTATTTTTTGCGCAAATTATCAAGAAAACAAAGCCGTCAGAAAATTAAAAGTATTTAAAAAATTGTAAAAAATTGACAAGATAAGTTAATGCCTGGGTGGCGGAATTGGTATACGCGTGCGTTTGAGGGGCGCATGCCGTAAGGCTTGAGGGTTCAAATCCCTCCCCAGGCACTAAAATACTTTTTTAGGCGAATTAGGGGGTTTTACAGTGAAAATAAAAGCGGATTTTACTTTATATCCATTTAATTTTCCTTGCTTAATTTTCGGTGAAATGAGCCAGCAGAATAGGTTGGGGTTATACATTTTCTGGGTTTTATAGAGGGGCTCTGAAAAAATGGTTTAGGGTTATTATTTATGGGGAGTCTTATATTTTTTAACTATGGATGCTAAAATTTAACTATATGAAAAACTCTAAATATAAATTTTTTCTTTGGGGCGCGGTTTTTTTAGCTGTTATGATTATCCTGTTATTTTTGTATTTGAATTTTCTGCGCAAAGAAGTTGGACCGTCCCCAGTAAAACAACTTCCAGAGAGTCAATTATCCCAAGCTAATCAGTGTTTTTCGTCATGGTCTTTAGCAACTTCATCAGCCGAATGGCAACCAAGGGATTCAGCTGTTAGTTTTGTTTTTCAAAACAAAATATGGACTATGGGTGGTTTAAACGGCAACAGAGAGACTAATAATAATCGCGCTATTCGTTATTGGAAACTGCCTCATTTTAATGATATATGGGCGAGTGAAGATGGTGTGAATTGGCAACTGATGCAAGCTAGAGCTAAATGGTCGCCAAGAAGATCAATGTCAGTTGTTTTGTTTCAAGATAAATTATGGATGTTTGGCGGGTGGAGTCCGGTTACCGGTTATAGAAGCGATATTTGGCAATCGAGTGACGGTATTACTTGGACTAAAGTTGTTTCAAGGGCTCCGTGGCCGGCGCGAGAAGGTCAAACAGTGGAAGTTTTTCAGGGAAAGATCTGGTTGATGGGCGGAGTAAACTATAATCAGCGAGAAACAAAAAATGATATTTGGTGGTCGGATAACGGCGTTGATTGGCATAAGGCAACAACAACAATTCCTTGGAGTTCGCGCTGGGACCATGCTACTGCTGTTTTTAATGGGAAAATTTTTCTTGCTGGTGGTATGGACTTGCGGGGGCAGATATTTAAAGATGTTTGGTCTTCAGCTGACGGACTTAATTGGGAGTTAACAAACTCAAACCCACCTTGGCAGGAACGACAAGGACATTCTTTAGTTGTTCTCCACGATAAATTATGGATTATTGGAATACTTAATGATACAGAAGAAGGCGGGGGCGTTAACGATATTTGGTATTCTTATGATGGGATAACTTGGCAAAAAACACAAACTGATCCACCTTGGCTTAGTCGAGAGGATCACTCTGTTTTAGTTTTCAACAATCGAATTTATGTTTTCGGCGGTATGGATTTGAATCAGCAATGGCGCAATGATGTTTGGTTTTCAACAAATTAAAAATAAATAAGTTCTCAAATAAAAAATTATTTGTCGCTGGCGCTTTTTGTTTCGGCGTCTTTCTTTCTATATCTTTTATTATGCTGTCTAATTTAAATTTGTTAAGTTTTGGTTTTAATTCTTTTTTAGTCATACTTTTTTAATTTATCTAAAGAAATGTCTAATTTTTTGGTTATTTTGCTTATAAAAAAACGATAGTTTTTTAATTATATTAATTTCTATTTTTATTAATGTAGTATAAGGGACATCGGTTTTTCGCGCTAATCTATCTCGGGAAAGATTATTTTTCAATCGTAAATTTTTGATTTTTTTGCCTAATAAATTGTTAGTTTGTTTATCTGCCATATTTTGTTATCATTAAATTATGCTAATTGAGTTAAATATCATATAAGTAGTTTATTTTAATGATTTGTTAATCGTAAAATATTATGGCAAATACAGTTAGCGAAAATATCAGCAAATTAGGACAAAAAAAAGGATTTTTCAAGACCGCCTATCAAAAGACATTGATATTACTTTGAAACGGTCGTCAAAATTAAGATTGGCGAGAATTTAAATTCAAGAGTTAAGATGTTAGAAAAAATTGTCAAAGTTCTTGGTGTGACTATAGGTGGATTATTTAAATAATATGCAAAAACCATATTACGAAAAACTAAAATTTAAACTATATCAAACGAATTGTTTGGATATTCTCGCCGAACTTCCAGAAAACTCGGTTGATATGGTTTTT
>JAHXGO010000001.1:18952-54763 GCA_019923695.1 Candidatus Liptonbacteria bacterium | reverse complement strand
GTGAACCGCGGGTTCAATATATTGGGCGGTGTGCCGCCCACTACAACATAGCGCTGATTTTTTGATAAATTTAAACCAATCTTCTCTTTGCTTCGCGCTCAATTTCTTGGAATCTCTTAAATGAACTTTAGATTTTTTATTTTTTAATTGTAATTTTGATTTTTGAATTTTAATTTTTGATTTTAGCGGTAACGCCAATGCCGCCACAGTTACTGGCCCGGCTAAGGCTCCCCGCCCGACTTCATCTATACCAATTATATATTGACAGTCAGGCGAGGCTCGCCTTTTTGAGGCGGCCCGCCCGACTTCATCTATACCAATTATATAATGAACTGTCTTCTTTTTTTTAATCACTTTTTCTAAAATCATTAAGCTATTATCTTAAATTTTAAATATCTTATTTTTTGTCTAAATTGTCCAATCATAAAATAATAGATAATTAGATATCGTCTATCTAATTTTTTAAATTAAATAAAGATTTTTTGTCATCGTGTTTAAAAACAAAATGACAAACATTAGCCAATAAAAAACCGCTTTTTATTATTTGATATTCGATTAAACAATCGCTCATTTTTTATATTCATTTATATAATAACAAAAATTTTCATACAAAATAAACGACCTTAATTTAAACAACGATAACAAACTTTGATTTTTAAAAATTAACAAATATAATTAAGCATATACGATTTATCTATCGCGAACCGCAGGTTTAATATGCCAAGCCCTACTTTACTATAACGAACTCCGGGCTCAAGGTGTCAAAGTCTTGTCTTACTGTCTCCTTACTTCTTATAAGTTCTTGTAGTTTTTTATTGTGCCTAAATTATATAAAACAAATTTTTATTTATTTTTATGAAATTCGTTCATCTACACACTCATAGTCATTATTCTTTATTAGACGGTTTTTCTAAAATCGATGAATTAATCAACTGCGCCAAAGAACTTAATATGGAAGCTTTGGCTTTGACCGACCATGGCAACCTCTATGGCGCGGTGGAATTTTATAAAAAAGCCAAAGAAAAAGGAATCAAACCGATAATAGGAGTTGAGGCCTATTTAGCCTATAATTCAAGATTATCAAAAAACCCAAAAATTGACTCTTTGCGTTATCATTTGACGCTTTTAGCAAAAAATAAAATCGGTTATCAAAATCTCATTAAATTAGTTACCTTATCAAATTTTGAAGGTTTTTATTATAAACCAAGAATAGATAGAGAGCTTATTAAAAATCATCACGAAGGATTGATTTGTCTTTCCGGCTGTTGTGCTTCGGGAGAAGTCCCAAAGCTTTTAAGTTTAGGAAAAACGCAACAAGCTGAAGAAGCCGCTTTGTTTTATAAAGAGATATTCGGGCCGGATTTTTATATTGAAATTCAACCTCATTCGCCGGAACTCATCAAAAAATTAAAAGATTTAGCAGACCGATTAAATATAAAAATAGTGGCAACTCAAGACTCGCACTATCTTTATAAAAAAGATGCGCCGATTCATGAAATTCTTCTGGCCGTCCAAACAAACAACCGAATTGACACTGATGAAAGATTGAGTATGAAAAGCTTTGATTTATCTTTAAGAACAGCTGAAGAAATGATTGAAATTTTTAAAGATATCCCCGAAGCTATTGAAAATACGATTAAAATAGCCGAGGAATGCAATTTTGAATTTACGCTCGGAAAACTTAATCTTCCACAATACGACTTACCCTACGAAGAAACTGATGTTAATTCTTATTTAAAAAAGTTAGTGCAAGAAAGACTGCCTAATCGAATACAAGAACCAAGTCAAGAAATTATCGAAAGGATTGAATACGAATTATCAGTTGTCGAAAAAATGAGATTTGGCGACTATTTTCTTATTGTTCAAGACTATGTTCTATGGGCTAAACATCACGGAATCGTTGTTGGCCCGGGCAGAGGTTCAGTAGCTGGCAGTTTAGTTTCTTATATTTTAGGCATAACTGAAATTAATCCATTAGAATATGATCTTTATTTTGAAAGATTTTTAAACCCTGACCGAGCTCAACTACCCGATATAGATATTGATTTTGCTTATAACCGAAGAGATGAAGTTTTCAGCTATCTAAAAGAAAAGTATGGTGAAGAAAGAGTTGCTCAAATAATCACTTTTGGAACTATGGCGGCAAGAGCGGCGCTACGAGACACTGGCCGAGCATTAGGTTATCCCTACGACTTTGTCGACCATATCGCCAAATTAATTCCCTTTGAAACAAATATCGAAAAATCAGTTTTAAGATTAGAAGGTTATCTGGAAACAAATTCTGAATTAAGAAACGAATACGAAACAAATAATGATGTTAAAAAAATAATGGACGCGGCGATAAGACTTGAAGGAGTAGCCCGACACGCTTCTGTGCATGCCGCCGGAGTTGTTATCACCAAAGAACCAGTCGTTAATTATATGCCGCTTCAAAAATCTCCGCAGGACGAAAAAAATATCATTGTTCAATATGAAATGCACAGCGTTGAAGATTTAGGTTTCCTTAAATTAGATTTACTGGGGCTTAAAAATTTGACCGTAATCGAAAACGCCCTTCGTTCAATAAAAGAAAAAGGAAAAGAAATAGATATTAACAAAATTCCCCTTAATGATAAAAAAACTTTTGAGTTAATTCAGCGCGGAGAAACGGTGGGCGTTTTCCAATTTGAAGGAACAGGAATGACCAGATGGCTTATAGCAATGAAACCGACAAGGTTTGAAGATTTAATTGCTATGGTGGCGCTATTCAGGCCGGGACCTATGGAGCTTATTCCAAAATATGTTGCCAGAAAACACGGCAAAGAACCAATTATCTACCTTCATCCAAAATTAGAGCCAATTCTTGGCAAAACTTACGGCGTTATCGTTTATCAAGAACAAATGATGAAAATAACCCACGAATTAGCAGGCTTTTCTTTGGCTGAAACTGATATCTTAAGAAAAGCCGTCGGTAAAAAAATTAAATCTCTGCTCGACCAGCAAGCTGAAAAATTCATTTCTGGAGTTAAAAAAACAATCAGTGATAATGAACAGGATACTCGCTATAAAAATCTTGGAGAAGAATTATGGAAATTAATTGAACCATTCGCTAAATATGGATTCAACAAAGCTCATTCTGTTTGCTATGCCTTAATTGGATACCAAACCGCTTTCCTTAAAACTTATTGGCCGATTGAATTTATGACTGCTTTATTTAACAACGACCCAAACGATGTAGAGCGCGTTGCCGTATTAATAAACGAATGTCGAAGAATGCAAATCAAAGTTTTACCCCCCGATATAAATAAAAGTTATTCAAGATTCACGCCCGAGGAAAACAACATCAGATTCGGACTTTCAACAATCAAAAATATCGGTGAAAACATCACGAATATAATTATTGAAGAAAGATTTAAAGGAGGCCCATATAAAAACCTTGAAGATTTTTTAGCGAGAATCCAACATCGTGATTTAAATAAAAAATCCCTGGAAAGTCTTATTAAAAGTGGTGGATTAGATTCTTTAAAAATTGAGCGAAAAACTATGCTCGTTAATCTTGATGAAATTATAAAAGCTTTAAGTATTTATAAAAAATCATCGAACCTAAATTCACAATCAAGTCTTTTCAATATTCAGCCGAAAATTTCCTTAAAAATGAAAACAGTTGAGCCGGCGACTAAAGAAGAAAAAATGATGTGGGAAAAAGAACTTTTAGGTCTTTTTATGAGTTCCCATCCCTTAGAAAATTTGACAAACAGAAAAGACTTAACGCCCATTAGTCAAGCCTTAATTTTGAATGATGGCAATACAGTAAAAATAGCCGGCGTTGTTTCAAAAATCTCCCGCTTTAATACGAAAAACGGTCAACCAATGCTATTTGTAAAAATAGAAGATTTAAGTAATAATATTGAAGTATTAATTTTTAATGATGTTTTATTAAAAGTCCAAAATTTTTGTAAAGAAAACGCCGCTCTTGAAATAATCGGCCGAATTTCCAAAAAAAATGGAGAACCAAAAATAATATGCAACACAATAAAAAATCTTTAGAAGCTGTCCGCCATTCTCTTTCCCATATTTTGGCGGCGGCAATTTTAGAAAAATATCCAAAAATAAAATTAGGCATAGGCCCAACTATTGAAGATGGATTCTATTATGATTTTGATTTTAATGTTTCAAATGAGAAGCGGATTAAATCAAATAAATCTCGAATAGAAAATTTAGGAAATACCCAAACTTATTCGAAGGAAACTCGAGAAACAATTGATTTAATAGAAATTGAAAAGCAAATGCGGAAATTAATTAAACAAAACCTGCAATTCAAAAAAGAATCTATAACTTTTGCTGAAGCAAAAAAAACATTTTCTGGCCAACCATATAAATTAGAACTCATTAAAGAACTTGCCAAAGAAAAATTAAAATCACAAATTAAAATTCAAAATTTATCAATTTATAAATCTGGAAACTTCGTTGATTTATGCAGAGGGCCGCATGTTAAAAATACTAAAGAAATTAATCCTGACGCTTTTAAACTGACTAAAATTGCCGGCGCTTATTGGAAAGGCAGTGAAAAAAACCCGATGCTTACCAGAATTTATGGCATCGCCTTTAAAAATAAAAAAGAATTAGATAATTATCTTAAACTTCAAGAAGAAGCCGAAAAAAGAGACCATCGAAAATTAGGAGTAGAGCTTGAGCTGTTTCTTATAAACGACGAGGTGGGTCAAGGATTACCGATTTACTTGCCCAAAGGAGCAATGTTGCGTCACAACATTATGATGTTTGCTCTCAATACTTATCTTGAAAGAGAATACCAATTAGTTACTACCCCCCATATTGGATCAGAAAAACTATGGACCAAATCCGGCCATCTTCAGTTCTATAAAGAAAATATGTATTCTCCTCTCGGGATAGAAGGAGAAAACTATATTTTAAAACCAATGAATTGCCCTTTTCATATTCAAGTTTATAAACAAAAAATCCGGTCTTACCGCGATCTTCCGATGCGTCTTACTGAAATGGGGACAGTCTACCGCTATGAACGATCAGGAGTTCTTCATGGATTAACTAGAGTTAGAGGATTTACTCAAGACGACGGTCATATTATCTGCGCGTCAAATCAAGTGAAATCGGAAATTAAAAAAGCTCTAGAGCTGACTATTTATATTTTAACTACTTTTGGATTCAAAAATTTTGAAATTAACTTAAGCGTAAGAAACCCAAAAAGCAAAAAAAACTATGCTGGTTCTGAAAAAAAATGGAAAATGGCTGAAAACGCTCTTAAACAAGCGTTAAAAGAAAGTGGTATAAAAAAGATAATTAAAGATGTCGGAGGGGCGGTATTTTACGGTCCGAAAATAGATATTAAAGTAAAAGACGCTATCGGACGCGAATGGCAACTTTCAACAATTCAATTTGATTTTAATCTGCCGGATAAATTTGAAATGTTTTATATTGATGAAAAAAATAAAAAACAAACCCCATTTATGATTCATCGTGCTTTACTCGGCTCGCTTGATCGCTTTATGGGAGTTTATATAGAACATACTGCCGGCGCTTTTCCTCTGTGGCTGGCGCCAATCCAAGTTGCTATTATCCCAATTAGCCAAAAACAGATAGATTACGCGCAAAAAATATTTCATTTTTTAAAATCGGAAAACTTGAGAGTTGAATTAAAAGACGCTAATGAAACCTTAGGAAAAAGAATCCGCGAAGGAGAAATCCAAAAAATTCCGTATCTCTTAATTATTGGCGACAAAGAAGCCAATAACAAAACCGTTAATATCCGACATTATCGCCGTGGAGTTGAAGGTGAAATAAATATTGAGGGACTAATTAAAAAAATTAAAAAAGACATAACTGAAAAAGCAATATAAATATTTTATAATTAATATCTAATTCAATTTAATATCCTACAAAAAGTGTCAACCCCAGTCAAAAAACCAAAAATTATCGTAATTTTAGGGCCAACAGCTTCAGGTAAATCAGAATTGGCGGTTAAAATTGCGAAGTATCTTTCGACTCCTTCTCAAATTAAATCGAATAAATCCCTAATATTCGAAAAAAATTCAAACTCATCTGATGAAAATTCGAGAAATTTTTCAGCCGAAATTATTTCTGCTGATTCAAGGCAGGTTTATAAAGGGTTAGATATTGGTTCGGGAAAAGTGCCAAGGGATAAACCAAAAATCAAAAATCAAAAATCAAAATTACAACTCAAAAACCAAAGTTATTTTTATAAAGGAATTAAACATCATCTTTTGGATGTGGTTTCACCGAAAAAAACTTTTACCGTCGCCCAATACCAAAAACTCGCTAAAAAAACGCTTCAAAAAATTTTTAAAAAAAAGGGAATTCCCATTATTTGCGGAGGCGCCGGATTTTATATTGACACCTTAATTTACGATTATCAACTACCGGCTGTTCCGCCTCAACCTAAATTAAGAAAACAACTGGAAAAAAAATCAACGGAAGAACTTTTCAAAAAACTTCAAAAATTAGACCCGCGACGGGCAAAAAATATTGATAAGTATAACCGACGTCGGTTAATTCGAGCTTTAGAAATTATTTTAATAACTAACAAACCAGTACCAAGTTTAAATAATATCAGCGTTAATCAAAATAAAAATCAAAATAAACCAACAACTACTTTTGCAGTGTTAAAAATTGGCGTTAAAAAATCAACCGAAGAATTAAAAAAACTGATAAATAAACGACTTTTAAAAAGACTAAGACAAGGAATGATATCAGAGGTAAAAAAGCTCCACCAATCAGGGGTTTCTTGGCAAAAACTGGATGATTTAGGATTAGAATACCGTTATGTTGCGCGATATTTACAAAAATTGATTACTAAAAAAGAAATGATTGAACTTTTATGCGAAGAAATTTATCGCTACGCCAAGCGTCAAATGACTTGGTTTAAAAAAGATAAAAAAATTATTTGGATAAATCCCCTTGTCAAGGAAGACCTGAAACGAACTATGTTACTTTGTGAAAAATTCATCAAGAATAAATGCTAAAAATTTTATAGCGAGCTTTAGTTCGATATATCAAAACTTCGTTTTGCTATAATCATATGAAGTTTTTATATACATCTTTTGCGATCGCATCAAGTGTATATAAAAAGTTTATTTTGCTATAGCGAACTTTGGTTCGATATATCAAAACTTCGTTTTGTTATGGGCTATTATGAACGCGAAGACAAATAATTTTCAAGAAGCTTTCTTAAAATTTGAGGGTTGGCTCGGCCCTTGAGTTTTTTCATTATTTGACCAACTAAAAATTGTATAGCGTTTTCTTTTCCATTTTTGTAATCTTCAATCGCTTTTAAGTTCTCCGAAACAGCTTCTTCAATAACTTGTTCGATAATTTTCTCGTCAGAAATTTGTTTCAATCCCCGCTCCCCCGTAATTTGAGAAGAATTTCGGCCCGTTAAAAGCATTTCTTTTAAAATATCTTTAGCCGAACGGCTGGAAAGATGTCCTATAAATATCAAAACTATCAAATCACTGAAATTTTTAGGTGTAATTTTTAAATCTTCAAGTTTGATTTTATGTTCATTCATTAATCCTCTAAGATCGCTTGAAAAATAATTATAAAGCAATTGAATAATATTTTTTCTCGAATCCTCCCCAAACGATATCGAGTTTTTATCAAATAATAAATTTGTTATTTGCGTGTCATCCGAGTTAATTCGAGTATCATTCGAGAGTTTATTCAACAATTCTGATACCGATTCTTCAAAATATTGAGCAAAAAATTTATTTTCAACAAGAATTTCTATCTGATCCGACATTAAACCATATTCTTTAGAAAAACGGATTCGTTTTTGAGCCGGTAATTCCGAAGTTTCGATTTTTAGTCTTTCGAAATCAATAAAATTTATCGATTTGTCCGCGAATAAATTAGAATTATTTTCGGATATTCGTTTAGTTTTATTTGAGATTCGAGCAAAATTAGAAAATATTATCTGTGGCAAGTCCGGTTCCGGTAAATAACGATAATCATGAGCTTCTTCTTTTTCTCTCTGGGGAACAGTAATATCTTCTACATCGTCCCAACCGCGGGTTTCTTGAATAATTTTTTTACCGGATTCTAAAACCTTTGTCTGTCTTTCAATTTCATACTCTATCGCTTTTTCAACCGCTCGAAAAGAATTAAGATTTTTTATTTCAACTTTTGTTCCTAATTTTTGAGATTTGAAATTTGAGATTTGAGACAAGCTTATATTGACCTCAACCCTCATCTGTCCTTTTTCCATATCAGCGTTTGAAATTTCCAGATAACGCAAAATCAACTGCAATTCTTTGGCAAAAGCCACCGCTTCTTTAGCGTTTTTAATATCAGGTTCAGTAACTAACTCCATTAACGGAACGCCAGCCCGGTTAAAATCAACCAGCGAAACTAATGGTTTTAAGACATCTAAAGAATTATTATGAATTAATCGCGCCGTATCTTCTTCAAGGTGAATTCTTCTAATGCGAATTCTTCTTGAATTCTCCTCAAGTACATTCTCTCGAATTTTGTTCGAATTATTATTAATTAGAGATTCATCTGAAATCATCCGGGATTCATTCGAGGTCATTTGAAGTCCATTCGAGAAATCTAAATATCCCCCAATACATAACGGCAAATCATATTGGCTTATTTGATACCCCTTGGGTAAATCAGGATAAAAATAACTTTTTCTGTCAAATTTAGAAATTTCGGGAACGCAAGAATTTAAAGCCAACCCTAATTTTAAAACTAATTCCACCGCTTTTTTATTTATGGTCGGTAATACGCCGGGATGAGCTAAACAAATAGGGCAAATATTAATGTTCGGATTTTTTTCAAAACTATCGTTTAAACAGCGACAAAATATTTTTGTTTTTGTATTAAGCTCCGTATGTATCTCCAATCCGATTGTAGGTAAATATTTTGACATAAAAACGCATAAATAGATTTTTACTATCTATTATCTCCTTCGCCGTGAAGTTTATTTCTCTTTTGACGCGAAGATAATTTATTAATATTTAAAACGGCAACCTCGTCTAAACCCAAGCCTAATTCAACGGCAAGTTGGGAGAGATACCATAAAACATCCCCTAATTCTTTTGATAAATCTTCCTTTGTTTGTTCGTCAATAACTCCGTTTTTATCCCGTAAAATTTTTTTAATTTTTTCCGCTACTTCGCCTGCTTCACCAACAAGTCCCAAAGTTGGATAAATAAAATTTTTATCTTTATTAGGATAAATGGCGGTTTCCCTTGAT
Organism: Candidatus Liptonbacteria bacterium; assembly: GCA_019923695.1. Classification (GTDB taxonomy): domain Bacteria; phylum Patescibacteriota; class Minisyncoccia; order UBA6257; family Colwellbacteraceae; genus JAHXGO01. Next base: position 45,534 of record JAHXGO010000001.1, on the reverse strand, counting down.
ATTTTTTGATATTCTTCAAAAGTCATAAAAATTTAATTAAGTAGTTCTATTTTAACAAAAAGGGGCGGCCTTTACCACCCCCTTAACGCTTTCTCCCTAAAATCAAAAAATAAATTCTTGAAATCAGTTTCTTTGGAATTATCTTGTTTGTAATATAAACCCCGTTAGAGATAAGCCGCCCCGAGGCGACCGCTTCTCTTTGTGTCTCTAACGGGGTAAAGATTTTTTAAATAATCTCTATACCCATTGACTTAGCTGTTCCGATAATAGTTTTTTCGGCTTTTTCAACATTCGTAGTATTTAAGTCAATCATTTTTCTTTCCGCTATTTTTCTTAATTGTTCTTTAGTAATTTTCCCAACTTTGTTTTTTTGTGGCACCGCCGAACCTTTTTCAATGCCAGTCGTCCCGACGGAGTCGGGGCTAGTCTCGCCAATAGGACGGGCCGCCTTGCGAAGCAAATCAGAAACTGGAGGCGTTTTTAATCTAAAATCAAAACTCCTGTCTTGATAAATCGTAATTTCAGCTGGAATAATATCGTTAGTCATATCTTTGGTTGCTTCGTTAAATTGCTGACAAAACTGCTGGATATTGACTCCGTGTTGTCCTAAGGCAGGCCCCACTGGTGGGGCTGGGTTCGCAGTTCCAGCCTGAATTTGAAGCTTAATAATTATTTTAACTGATTTAGCCATAAATTATAATAAAATTAAATTTTAATAAATTAAATAAATTAAACTTTTTTTACCTGTAAAATATCAATCTCAACCGCAGTATCTCTCCCAAAAATTGAAACTAAAACCTTAACGCGACCTTTTGTTTCATCAATCTCTCCAATTTTTCCTTCAACATCTTTGAATGACCCATCTGTCACTCTTACCAAATCGCCAATTTTCAAATCACATTTTAAAGTCGGCTCTCCATCGCTCATTCTTATCATCAATAAATCTATCTCTTCTTTTGATAAAGGCGCCGGCTTTGTTCTGTCAGCCCCGATAAAGCCAATAACCCTAGGAGTATTCCTGACAATATACCAAGTGTCTGGCCCCATTATCATCTCAACCAAAACATAACCGGGATAAATTTTTTCTTCAACCAAAATTCTTTTGTTATTTTTTATTTTTACCTTTTTTTCCTTAGGAACTATAACATTAAAAATTTTGTGGTCAACCTCCAAAGATTCAATGCGTTGCTTTAAATAACGGGCAACCGCCTCTTCACAGCTTGATTGAGTTTGGACTGCATACCAATGACCAATTTCTTTTTTAATTTGTTTTAAAGTGTTTGTCATAAAAGAAGGTTTGTTATAAAACTTAAAAATAAAAAATCAAAAAAACCCAGGACTACGGCTATACTAAGCGAAAAAATAATAACAACCGCCACCATCTTGCCTGTTTTTTGTCTATCCGGCCAATCTACTTTTTTTAATTCTTCAAAAGCTTCTTTAAAAAATTTTTTTAAGCGCATAATGTTGCTATTTAAAAATAGTATTTTTAACCCTTAAATGTCAAGATTTTTGACAGAGGCGGCGTGAATTTGAATAAATCTTTTTCTCGGCTCAACATTGCTACCCATTAAAATATCAAAAAGTCTATCAGCCTCTTTTGCGTCTTCGATTGTAACAATCTTCAGCCGTCGAACATTAGGATCCATTGTTGTTTCCCATAACTGGTCCGGATTCATTTCTCCTAAACCTTTATAGCGCTGAATATTAATTCCTGATTCTTCTCCTAATAATTTTATTGTCTTTATTTTATCTTCGTCGTTGTAAGCATAATAAACTTCTCTTCCTTTCTGAATTCTATATAACGGAGGTTGAGCAAGATAAAGCTTCCCATTTTCAATAATTTGCAAAAGGTGACGATAAAACAAAGTTAAAAGAAGGGTTCTAATATGAGAGCCGTCAACATCAGCATCAGTCATTAAAATAATTTTTCCATATCTTAATTTAGAAATATTAAATTCATCAGCAATAGCTGTGCCTAAAGCCACTATAAGAGAACGAATTTCAGTGTTTGAAAACATTTTATGAAGTTGAGCTTTTTCAACATTCAATATTTTCCCTCTTAATGGCAAAATCGCCTGAAAGCGACGATCTCTTCCTTGTTTTGCCGAACCACCGGCAGAGTCTCCTTCAACGATAAAAAGTTCGGCTTCCTCAATTTTTTTAGTCTGACAATCAGCTAATTTGCCCGGCAAAGTTAATCCTTCAAGGGCTCCTTTTCTTAAAATAGTTTCTCTTGCCGCTTTTGCCGCCATTCTCGCTTTTGCGGCTAAAAGACATTTTTCCGCTATTTTTCGACCATCTGATGGATACTTTTCTAAAAATTCTTTAAAAGCTTCGTTCACAACCGCCTCAACAACGCTCCTGCTTTCAGGGTTGCCCAACCTTGCTTTTGTTTGTCCTTCAAATTGCGGCTCCCTTAATTTAACCGAAACAACCGCAATTAATCCTTCTCTAACATCGTCTCCGGTTAAATTTTCTTCGGCTTCTTTAATGTAATTATTTGATCTAATATAATCATTAATCGTTCTTGTTAAAGCTGACCTAAAACCCGTAATATGCATTCCGCCGTCTACGGTATGGATATTATTGGCAAAACTAAATTCGTGAGTTTCAATTCCTTCGGTATAATACAAAGCCACTTCCACATCAATGTTGTCTTTTTCTTTGTGAGTATAAAAAATTTTCGACTGAATTGGAGGGTCGCCGTCTTTATTCACATACTCAACAAAGGATTTAATCCCGCCAGAAAAACTAAAAGCATAATAAAAAGCCGGATTAACGCTATAATCAACAAATACTATTTTTATGCCCTTAGTAAGATAAGCCTGTTGTCTTAAATGGTCTAAAATTCTTTTATGATTAAATTCAACCGTTCGAAAAATAGAGACATCGGGAACAAAAACCACTTTGGTCCCAGTTGAAAAACATTGTTCTGTTTTTTTAACAGGAGCCATTGGGACGCCGCGTTTATATTCTTGAACATACAAATACCCACCCCGACAAACTTCCACCCTTAACCATTCTGATAAAGCGTTAACAACCGAAACCCCTACTCCGTGAAGACCGCCAGCCACTTTATAAGATTCGCCGCCGAATTTTCCGCCAGCGTGTAAAGTACACATAACTGTTTCCAAGGCGGATTTTTTGGTTTGAGGATGAATATCAACCGGAATGCCCCGACCATTATCAGTAACGCTAATTTTGCCATCAGACAAAAACTCCACAACAATATTTGTGGCATATCCCATCATTGCTTCGTCTATAGAATTATCAACAACTTCCCAAATTAAATGATGAAGTCCGTCTGACCCAGTGGAACCGATATACATCGCCGGTCTTTTTCTTACCGGCTCAAGCCCCTCCAAAACATAAATATCCTTGGCAGTATATGAAACATTATTAGTTGATTTATTCTCTGTCTCTATTTTACCCTCTTTCTCCGACTTTCTTTTTTTAAGCATTTTATTTAATTTTTTAATTCAATAAAACAAACTACCCCTGACGGGCATAATAAACAAATATATAAAATAATGATAACAAAAATAACGACAAAAAACAAGGATGATCAACGAATTATAACGCTAAATTTACTTTGCAAATCCTCAATTATTTTAGATATTTTTTGATTGACTTCTTCATCCGAAAGAGTCTGTTTTGTTGATTGAAAAACGAAACGCAAAGTGATACTCAATTTTTTCTTCTCATCTTCTTTTTCTCTGTAATAATCAACGATGTCTATTCTCGCAATATCCAAAATTCCTAAATTTTTTATCGAATCAAAAATTAATCCGACTTTCAACTTTTCGTTAATATACATTGAAACATCTCTTTCAATAATCGGGTAAGGAGATATTAAAGCATATTCAAGGTCGCCTTTATAAATTTCAGAAAGTTTTTCTAAATCAATTTCAAAAACGCTTTTACAACCAAGTGATAGTTTGTCCGAATAAATTAGTAAATTGCCTAATAAATCTTTTTGACCGGCAAAAATTTTTAAAAACTCACCCTCTTCTTTAAAATAAAAATTTTTAATTCCAAGTCGGTTGAATAATTCTTCTAAAACTCCCTTTAACTCCCTCAATGAGTTTTCTGATTTAAAATTACCCTTTGACCAGAGGCCATTCTTCAATCGTAAATCGTCCTTTGGCCGCAAATAAATTCCTGCCGCCAGTTTCCAATATTCTTTGCCTCCTTCTTCAAAAACTTTTCCGATTTCAAAAATTTTGATTGCGTCGAAAAACCGATAATTATCCTCGATATTTTTTAATAAACCGGACATAAGAGAAGTTCTCAAAAATTTTTTATCCCGACTAATAGGATTCAAAATCTCAATTGAACTATCTTCTTTTTTTTCGCTAAAACTGTAGTTATAAACTTCGCTAAAACCGACTAAAACCATTATCTCTCGAATTTTTTCTTTCAGAGTTATTATCGTATCGGTTTCGGCTATCTTTAAAGATACAATCGGCGCTTTTGATTTAATATTATTTAATCCGTATATTCTTGCGACCTCCTCTGCTAAGTCCTCAAAAATATTGATGTCAGTCCGCAAACTTGGCGGCTTAACAAAATTTATATGGCCAGCAGACAATCCCGCAGGGCTTGTTAAAGAAAAACCCAATCTTTGCAAAATGTCAGAAACCGTTTTTTTATCAAATTCAAAACCAATCAAATTATTTAATTTTTCTAAATCAAATTTTAAAATTATTTCCGGTCGTTTTTTTGGATATATGTCGGTTATACTTTCTAATTTAGCTCCGCAAATTTCTCGAAGCAAAACCGATGCTCTTTTAATACCTATATCTGCAAGTTCCGGGCTTAATCCGTGGCTAAATCTTAAAGAGGCGTCAGTTTTAAGGCCTATTTTTTTTGAAGTTTTATAGATATTTGCCGAGTCAAAATTAGCTGATTCAACAATAATATTTTTAGTATTAACATTAATTTCCGAAGTTTTGCCTCCTTTAATGCCGGCAATAGCCAATGGTTTTTGATAATCAGCAATAACTAAATCAGACTCATCTAAATTAAATTCAGACCCGTCAATAGCGACAATTTTTTCATTATTTTTTGCTTTTCTGACAACAATTCCTTTAAATACCCTCTCCGCGTCAAAAGCATGAAGAGGCTGACCTGTTTCAAGCATTATATAATTCATAATATCAACAACGGCGTTTATTGGCCTAAGCCCGCAATTTTTAAGTATGTTTTGCATCCAACCCGGAGAATCACCAATTTTTGAAATACTAAAACTAAAAGCCAAATAGCGGGGGCATAATTTATTGTTTTTAATTTCAACCTTCACCGTTTTTTTGCCTTTTAATTTTTTGTTAGCAAAACCTTTCAAGGGATTAAAAATACATTTTAAATTAAAAATCGCCGCTAATTCTTTAGCAATCCCCCAATGAGAAGAAGCATCAGCCCAACGATTTGGCGGCAAATTAATATTGATGACATCCCCTGAAGCGCTTTCTACATCAAAAGCTTTAAGATACAGTTCGTTTTTTACCTTATGAATTGAAGGCAAACCAGGAACCATTTTTTTTATTAACGCATAACTGAATTTCATAAAAATTTGATATTAAATCTGGTTAATAAATCTCAAGTCTCCGCTATGAAATAGTCTAATGTCAGAAATTTTATATTTAAGCATTGCCAACCTATCAAGACCCATACCAAAAGCAAACCCCTGCCATTTCAAGGAATCATAACCAACCGCCTTAAAAACATTCGGATGAACCATCCCCGCTCCCATTATTTCAAGCCAATCAGACTTCTTGTGGCCAACGGACAATTTATGGCCAACGGACAACTTCTCCATTCTAATATCAACTTGAATACCGGGTTCAACAAAAGGAAAATAAGACGGAACAAACCTAAATTCCATTTTTGGGTCGTCAAAGAATTTTTTCAAAAATTCTTCAATAATAAATTTTAAATTAGCCAAAGAAATTTTTTCTCCAACCATCAGCCCTTCAACTTGATAAAAATTAGTTTCATGAAAGGCATCAGTTGCCTCATAGCGAAAAGCGCGACCGGGCGCAATAATCTGAAACGGCGGTTTATGAGTTTGCATATACCTTACTTGCACTGGCGAAGTATGAGTTCGTAACAACAACTTGCGATTTTTATTATTTATTATTTGTTCTTTGCTATTTGTTGGCTTTAGCCAAAAAGTGTCCCACATATCTCTCGCGGGATGATTTGGGGGTATATTTAAAGCGTCAAAGTTATTATATTCAGTTTCAATTTCCGGTCCTTCGACAACTGAAAAACTCATCGAAGAAAAAATTTCCTTAATTTCTTTTTCTACTTTAGCTAAAGGATGAAAGTGACCAGCTTGTATTTTTTGAGCCGGCAAAGTGATATCGCTTATGTTTTTTTCGGTTTTTTTACTTAATTCCTTTTCTTTTTCATCAAATAATTTCTTCAACTCTTTTTGAATTTTTTGGATAAGAGGTCCAATCTCTCTTTTTTCCTTAATACTTAAATTTTTCAAGTTCCGCAAAACAGATGTTATTAAACCTTTTTTTCTACCTAAACATTGAAAACGAATGTTGTCTAAAACAGAAACGCTATCAGCGTTTTTTATCTCTTTCGCGGTTTTCTCAAAAATATCTTTTAATTTTGATTTTCTCAACACTTTTTATGAATTACTTTAATATAACATGTAAGAATCTCGAGCATTATTTACATTTTATAGCAGATAATCTTTTTTGCCAACCATAGTTTATCTCAAATCTACAAATAAAATCTTAAATCTTTCTTTTATTTTTCATTGTAATGATGCTGGCGGCTAAAATGTTGGCGATTTCTTCGGTTTCTTTTAAAATCTTCTTACTTTGTTCTTTGGTAATTTTCTTGGCATCTCTTAAATAGCATATCCATAATTTAGATTCATTCGCCGATTTTATGGCCTCCGGACAACCTAAGGCATGGTGATAAAAATTTATATAATCTCTCTTTGAACTTGCTGATTTTGCCTCAATAATGTTGGCCGCAACAGATGTCCCGCTCCTCAATAATTGATTTCCTAAAATTCTAGATGCCTGATCCTTTGGTAAATTTTCAACGCGTTGAATAATCTCTAATCCATATTTATAAACTCTTTGATAAAATTGTTTTTTGTAATCATTTTCCATAAGATTTTAACTTTAAGATGTGTTTTTGAGATTTGAAATTTTAGATTTGAGATTTCTTTGCGATTAGGAAAAACAAAATACAAATTGTAAACAACGCTGAGAAATCTTACATATAATTATATAAATATAGCTGGGGTGGGAATCGAACCCACGACCTGACGCTTATGAAACGTCTGCTCTACCACTAAGCTACCCAGCCATCAACTCTAACCCTTAATTGCGGGGGCGGGAATTGAACCCGCTTCTAAAGCTTATGAGGCTTCCGACCTAACCATTGGTCCACCCCGCGATAATAATTATACCTGTAAATAAAGTTTTGACAACCATCTTAAATGAATTATTATTATTTTAATGATTAAAAAAATTGCCATTTTAGGTTTAGGCAAAGAAGGAAGAGCCGTTGTAAGGTTCGCGAAGAAACAAAACAAACAAGATGAAATTTGGATTCTCGATAAATTGCCCCTTGGTCCCAAAGGACTCAATGTCCCAAAAATAAAAAATATAAATTTTAACTGCGGTAAAGATTATTTAAAAAATTTAAATCAATTTGATATTGTCTTTCGCTCGCCCGGCGTTCCTTATAATCTTCCAGAAATTCAAAAAGCGATTAAAGCCGGAGTTAATTTTTCAAGCGGCACTCATTTATTTTTTGAAAACTATAAAGGTTTAATTATAGGAGTTGCCGGAACCAAGGGAAAAGGGACAACCTCAACTTTAATTTATAAAATATTACAAGCCGCCTCAAAAAGTAAAATCAAAAATCCCTTTCAAGGTCGGAAAATTTTTCTTGCCGGCAATATCGGCATACCAATGCTTGATATTCTCCCGAAACTCGATGAAAAGTCCATATCTATACTTGAATTATCAAGTTTTCAAATGCAGGACTTAAAAAAATCGCCCAATATAGCCGTTGTTTTAGGATTTTTTCCAGATCATTTAGATATCCACAAAAACTTTAAAGAATATATAGAAGCCGAAGAAGTTATTGCCAAATATCAAGGCTCAAAAGATGTTGTTTTTTACTTTTCAGAAAATAAATATTCAAAAAAAATAGCCCAAAATAACAAAGCTAAAAAAATCAGCGTCAACCATCAAGAACCAGAAAATTCTTTCTTATCAAAAAAAGACTTCACGAAAATACGAGAAATAATCAAAATCCCCGGAGAACACAGTTTTAAAAACACGATAATGGCCGCCACTGTCGCTTGTTTTTTAAAAGCCCCGAAAGAAATAATTTTTAAAGCAATTTCCGACTTTAAAGGCAATGAACATCGCTTGGAATTAGTCCGCACAATCTACATTAATTTACCTAAACATCTCTCGCTATATCCAAATAATGACAAGCGAAAACACACATCTGCTTCTATAGAAATTTATAATGATTCGGCTTCAACCACTCCGGAAACAACCGCCGCCGCTATTCAATCGTTTAATGAGCCAAAAATCCTGATTGCCGGCGGGAAGGATAAGAGTTTAAATTATTTACCTTTAACGCAAGCTCTCAAAAATTTCAATGTTAAATCAATAATCCTTTTTGGTGAAAATAAAGATAAAATCGCAAAAACGATTAATAAATATCAAGTATCAAGCGACGAGTGTAAAGTTATATTAGTAAAAAATATGAAAATCGCTATTAATCTCGCCTATAAATTTGCTAAATCTCTAATTATTAAATCTCATACTCCAAACCTTATTATTGTATTCTCTCCCGGTTCCACCAGTTTTGATATGTTTAAAGACTATGCGGATAGAGGTGAAAAATTTAAAAAATTAGTGAAACAGCTGAAATCCTAACAAATACTTATTTCAATTAATTTATACTAATATCAAAAAATTTGATTTATTTGAAAAAAGGGATAATATTTATCAATATGCGGGCGTAGAGGAGTCTGGTCGTCCTCGGCTCCCTGTCACGGAGCAAATCGCCGGTTCAAATCCGGTCGCCCGCGTAAAATTCCGTAATAATTTTCACGCTTTCATACTTTCTCAAAAAATTTATTTAAAAAGATTTTCGTAAAATTTTCCAACGCTTAAAATTTCCCGCTCTTGAAACGGCTTACCTATTAATTGAAAACCAACTGGCAGTTGGCCGCTAACTGCTGACTTTTGATTTTTAACTGGGATAGAAATAGCGGGCAAACCAGCCAAATTAACAGGGATTGTGAAAATATCGGACATATACATAGCCAAAGGGTCGCCGGTTCTCTCCCCGATTTTAAAAGGTAAGGTTGGGGAAACAGGAGACAAAATCATATCAACTTTTTCCGTAGAAAAAGCTTTTTCAAAATCTTGTTTGATTAACCGTCTAACTTTTTGGGCTTTTTTATAATAAGCGTCATAATAACCGGCCGATAAAACAAATGTCCCTAAAATTATTCTTTGTTTTACTTCGTCTCCAAAACCGCCCCCTCTTTGTTTAAAATAAATATCCTCTAAGGCTGATTTAGAAAATTTAGACGCAGGTTGAGGTTGGTTGTTTTTGTGTAACCCCGTATCTTTTTTCGCGTAATTCCGCGAATATCTAATACCATCAAATCGCGCCAAATTAGTGGAAGCTTCAGCCGGTAAAATAATGTAATAACAGGCTAAAGCGTATTTTGTGTGAGGTAAACTTATTTTTTTAAATTTTATTTTCAAGCTCTTTAAAGTCTCTATAACGTTTTCAACCGCTTCTTCAACTTCTAATTCTAACCCAGCTCCCTTGAGCTGTTCTTTGGCTATAGATTGTCCTTTGTTTATAACTTCGCCGGGCATTTCCGGCTTAAAATATTCTTCCGGTAGCCCGATTGTTATTCCTTTTAAATCATTAAAGCTAAGTTCCCTGCCTTCAAAAAAATTAACAGAAGTTGAGTCAAATTTATCTTCTCCTTTTATGATATTAAATAAAATTTCCGCGTCTTCAACGGTTTTTGCCATAGGGCCTATTTGATCAAGACTGGAAGCTAAAGCTATTAAACCGTATCTGGAAACAGAACCGTAAGAAGGCTTTAACCCAACTATATCGCAAAAACTAGCTGGTTGTCTTATTGACCCGCCCGTATCTGATCCTAAAGCGGCTATTGCCATACCAGAAGCAACGGCCGCAGCCGACCCGCCAGACGAACCTCCGGGCGCTCTTTTTAAGTCATAAGGATTTTTTGTCGAATAAAAAGCGGAATTTTCAGTTGAAGAACCCATAGCAAATTCATCCATATTGGTTTTGCCTATGATAACAGCTCCAGCTTCCTTAAGTTTTTTTACAACAGTGGCGTCATAAACAGCTTTATAATTCTCTAAAATTTTTGAACCGGCCGTACATAATTCCCCTTCAACCAAAATGTTATCTTTTACCGCAATTGGCACGCCAGCTAATAAACCAAGATTTTTTTTCTCACCCAAAGCAACATCAACTCTTGACGCCTGTTCTAAAGCGTTTTCCTCGCATAAATTTAAAAAAGCTTTTATTTTTTTATCTTTTTTTTTAATAAAATCAAAAAAAGATTTAGTTGCTTCAAAAGCGGAAAATTCTCCCTTTATTAATCCTTGATTAAATTCCTTTATTGTCAGGTTTTTAAAACTAAAATCGTTCATATTAACCAACTTAATTTCTTTTATTTTTTTCATCAAAAACCGCCGGAATTTTTAAAAAACTATCTTCTTCTTCAAAAAATTGCTCTATAAGTTTATCTTTTTTTGTCTCCTGAAAAGGTAAACCGTCATCTTCCTCGTCTATCCTGAAAACATTGTTTTTAACAGTGCCGCCAGCCATTGGCTCAATGTCTTTAATGTCAGCTTTTTTCAACTCTTCAAAATAATCAATAATTTTAACCAAGTCTTTAAGCAGTTTTTTTTCTTTTTCCGTTTTTATTTCAATTCTGGCCAAATCAGTTAGATATTTCAAAGTTTTTTTAGTTATCAAATCAGACATAAATATAGTTTAGCATAATTTTAATCCGGTTAACAATTGAAAAATCCTTTAATAATTCTTTTAAGATTTAAATTATCGAGGTTCGGAAACCCAAAGCTTACTATAAACTCAAAACTTACTATTATACTTTCCGATCGCAAACTATAATAGTTGATTAATTTTTTGGCTTATTTATTCGGTTTGTTTATCGGTTTGCTTAAATGTTTATAATTTTAAAAAACTCACATTCATTTATAATTTTAATTCCCAATTTTTTCGCCCCGCATCAGTCCGACATAACATCGAAGAGCGCGGGGCTCCGCTTCCTAACTAGTATATCACTTTATTATCTTATCATTTTGAGGAATTCTGTTTCGTTAATTACTTTAATGCCTAACCGCTTCGCTTTTTCATATTTTGAGCCGGGTTCTGAACCAAAAACAAGATAGTCGGTTTTCTTGCCAACTGATTCTAAAACAAATCCTCCAAGTTCACGGATTTTTTCCTTAGCTTTTTCTCTGGCTATTGATTTCAAAGCGCCGGTTAAAACAAAAACTTTGCCTTTTAATTTTTGTTCTTTAGTTTTTATCTTTTCCGCTTCCAGCTGAATTCCTATTTTTTCTAATTTCCTTAAAAATTCCAAATTACTTTCATCATTAAACCAACTATAAATACTCTGACTTACTTCTGGCCCAACATCTCTGATTTTCCGTAAATTTTCAGATTTAATATTTCTAAAAAAAGTTAAAAATGTCAAAATATCTAAAGAGGCCGTTTTTTCACTTAAAAATTTTTCAGCCAAAAGTCGGCTAGTTTCCTCTCCAACATGAAAAATGCCTAAACTGTAAATAAAGCGGTGAAGATGAATTTTTTTCTTATTTTTAATCTCTTCAACAATATTATTGGCCGACTTTTCTCCGAATCCCGACAAAGCCGCAATCTCCTTTTCTTTTAACTCAAAAATATCCGAAGCGTCGGAAATCAATCCTTCGTCCAAAAAACGGTCAATAATTTTGGGGCCCAATCCTTCAATATTAAAAGCAGGTTTAGAAACAAAATGCCTTATTATTCTTGTATTTCTCGCCCCGCATTTCGGATTAGAACAGCGGTAAAAAATATTTTCTTTGATAATCTTTGAACCATCAATCGGACAAAATTCAGGTAATTGAAAATTCTTTTCTTTACCTGTTCTTAATTCTTTTAAAACTTTGGTTATTTGAGGAATAACATCTCCGGCTCGAGAAACAATAACCGTGTCTCCTATTTTTAATCCCAATTTTTTAATCTGGTCAAAATTATGCAAAGTTGCTTTGATAATTTTCACTCCTCCAATTTCAACGGGTTTTAAAATTGCCACCGGAGTTAAAACACCGGTTCTGCCAATCTGAATTTTAATATTTTCAATAACTGTCGTTGTTTCTTTGGGAAAAAATTTATAAGCGATAGCCGCTCTCGGCGCCTTGCCCACTACCCCAGCTTTTTCAAAAACTTCGTTATCGTTAATAATTACAACAATACCGTCAATTTCATAAGATAATTTTTCACGATTTTTTTCCCAATAATTTTTAAATTCAAAAACCTCTTTTAAGGAACTCGCTTTCTGATTATATTGAGCCCCGAACTCAATAAAACCGATTTCTTTTAAAAATATATGTTTTTGCTCGTGGTTATTAAATTTTAACGATTTTTCTTGAGGTAGAACAACATCATAGGCAAAAAAACCTAATTCTCGGCTAGCGGCAATTTTCGAATCAAGTTGACGAACAGAACCAGCAACCATATTACGCGGATTAGAAAAAAGTTTTTCTCTTTTTCTCTCCTGCTCCCTGTTCATCCGTTCAAATTCTTTTTTACTGATAAAAACTTCTCCCCTTACTATTATTTTTGAAAACTTCTCCGATTTTTCCAGTCTTAACGGTATTGCTTCAATAGTTTTTAAATTCTGAATAATATCTTCGCCAATAATGCCGTCTCCCCTAGTTGACCCCTGCGTTAAAATATTATTTTCATAAACAAGCTCAATCGCCAATCCGTCTATTTTAAGCTCGCAATAAAACTCTTCTTTAATTTGATGACCTAAATAATTTTCAATTCTTTTAAACCAGTCTTTTATGTCTTTTTCGGAAAAAGCGTCGTTAAAAGAAAGCATCGGAAAATGATGTCTAATTTTTTTAAATTCTTTAAGCGGTTTACCGGCCACTCTTTGAGTTGGCGAATCTAAACTTATAAATTCAGGAAATTGTTGTTCCAAATCAAAAAGCTCTTTTTTTAAAGAATCCAAAGCTTCGTCTGAAATCAAAGACTGATTCAAAACATGATAAGCGTGACGAAAATAATTAATTTGTTTTTTAAGTTTTTCAATTCTCTTTTCTGCTTCCTGTTTATTCATATTTTTAATTATAGCGAACTTTAGTTCGATATATCAAAACTTCGTTTTGCTATAGCATTAGATGTAAGAATCTCGAGTGTTATTTACACTTTTAATTTTTGCCGCTGGAGCAAAAATATTCTGGTTCTGAAAGACAATCTGTCCGAAAATGTAAACAACATTATGAAATTTTACACATTAGATTATTTTTCAGCCACAAATTATCTATTGGTTAGAGATTATCCATTGACTACAGATTGTCCGTTAGCCATTGATTGTCTCTTAACCACCAAAACAACTGATTTTGAAATTTTCAAAACTTATAATTCGCTATAGAAAAAACTTTAGAAGCCCTGTCAAAGACCCAATTATATTTTCAGTATTTTTTCAAGTTTTTCTTTTTCATCAAGAACAGGTCCGCCTTCAGCAGAAAACGGTCCAATAATAGCCAAGTTTAATTTTTGATTTTGGAAAATATCTTGAGCAACAGCCATAATGTCTTCGGCTTTAACCGCCTCAATTTTGTTGATTAAATCTTCCGGGCTGATTGTTTTTTTAGTCAAAATTTCCTGACCGCCGTAAAAACCCGCTAATTGATCAGAAGTTTCTAAACCAATAATAAGGCCTCCAATTAAATGGTTCTTGGCGCGTTGAAGTTCATCGTTTTTTATCGGCTGTGAAATAATTTTTTGAAATTCTTCTAAAATCGCCAAAATCACCAATTCAGTTTTACTATGGTCAATACCAGCCCAAGCCGCTAAATAACCATGATCGGTAAAAAGATCGGCGCCAGCGCTAACATAATAAGCCGCAGCCATTTCTTCTCTGATTTTCTGAAATAATCGAGAACTCATTCCGCCGCCTAAAATGTTAGTTAAAATTTGCAAAGCATATCGACGATTATCAAAAATATCAAAAGCCCGGACGCCTAAAACCAAATGAGTCTGGTCGGTTTCTTTGTGTTTTAATAAAATCTCCGGTTTAATCTGATATTCTATAGTTTTTATTTTTGGAATTTTTTTGCCGGACTTAACGCCTCCGAAAGCAACTTCGATTTTTTTCATCATCTCGTCTTCTTTAAATTTTCCGGCCACCACTACTAAAGATGATTGGCTAAGATAATGTCCATCGCGATATTTAATAAAATCATCACGAACTAATTTTTTAATCGTCTCCTTTGGACCAGCAATATCCCAACCAGCCGGCTGATCGCCATAAAGTAAATTAGTGAATAATTCTTGAACTCGTCTCATCGGCAAATCTTCATACATATTAATTTCTTCAATTATCACTCCTTTTTCTTTATCAATCTCTTCCGAATCAAAAATTTGATTAAGATAAATGTCAGAAACCACATCCAAAATAATATCAAAATGATTAGGTCTGGCTTTAGCAAAATAGCCGGTGTATTCCATTGAAGTAAACGCGTTATAAACCGCGCCAATACCATCTAATTCTGAACTAATATCAATGCTTTTTGGCCGTTTTTCAGTGCCCTTAAAACACATATGCTCCAAAAAATGAGACAGGCCGTTAATTTCTTTAGTTTCATATTTTGAACCGGCCTCAACTAAAACGAAAATCGTGGTTGTCAGACTATCAGGCATCGGAATAGTGATAACCCTTAAACCGTTACTTAAGACAGTTTTTTGATACATAAAGATTATTTTAACAAATTATCAAAAAATATCCAATTAAATTTTTAAGACTAATTTTAAATATTGCGACATTGGACGCCACAATATTATTTTTAAAGTTTTTTAACCAAATACTGCGATAAATCTTTAATCTCTATCCTTTCCTGTTTCATTGTATCGCGATCGCGAACTGTAACGGTATTGTCTTCTAATGTTTGAAAATCAATTGTAATGCAAAAAAGCGTGCCAATCTCGTCCTGCGAATAATATCTTTTGCCAATATTGCCGCGATCATCCCAAGCAACCATAAAATCTTTACGCAGGTCATCGTAGATTTCTCTAGCCCTTTTAACAAGCTCGGGTTTATTGGCCAAAAGCGGAAAAACCGCAGCCTTGTAAGGAGCCAGCTTTGAATTTAATTTTAAAACTATCCTGCTTGCCCCGTTTTTTGCGGGGTCTTTTTCTTCGTAATAAGCGTCTATTAAAAAGAATAATGCCGCCCTGTCAACTCCGCCAGATGTTTCAATAACCCAAGGAAGATATTTTTCTTTAGTTTCTTCATCAAAATAAGACATATCTTGTCCGGAAAATTTTTGATGCTGTGAAAGATCCCAATCGCCTCGATGATGAATCCCCTCGCATTCTTTCCAACCAAACGGCGTTTTATATTCAATATCCCAAGCCGCTTTCGCGTAATGGGCTAATTCATTTTTTTGATGCTCTCTAAATCTTAAATTATCAGAATTAATGCCCAATAATTTATACCAATCCATACGAAAATTTTTCCAAAATTCATAATATTCCATTGATTTTTTTTCGTCTGGTTTAACATAGTACTGAAGCTCCATCTGTTCAAATTCAATTGACCTGTAAGTAAAATTGCCCGGCGTAATTTCGTTCCGAAAAGCTTTACCGATTTGAGCTATACCAAAAGGAATTTTAAGACGTGAACTATTTAAGATATTTTTAAAATTCACATGAACTCCCTGCGTTATCTCTCCCCGTAAATATGCCGTGTTTTTTTCTCCTTCAACCGCGCCTAATTTTACTTCAACTAATAAATTAAATTTTTTTTCTTCCGTCCAGTCTGTTTTTTCTTTTTTTTCTTTATGCAATTTTTCATGCTCGGCAATAATATCTTCTTGATCAGCCCTAAACCTTTGATGACAAGTTTTACATTCTATTAAGGGATCATTAAAGCCAGCAACATGACCGGAGGCCTCCCAAACTTTCGGATTCATTATTATGGAAGCGCTCATTCCAACAACATCGTCTCTGTTTTTAACCATTGCCTTCCACCACTCTTGCTTAATATTAAACTTAAGCTCGGCGCCAAGCGGACCATAATCCCAAGTGCCTTTTAATCCGCCGTAAATTTCCGAACCGGGAAATATAAACCCCCGCCTCTTTGCCAAACTGACAATTTTTTCCATTAAATTATTATCACTCATATTCATAATATTTATTATTATTGTTTAATTAATCCTTCAAGCGGCTTAATTGTCAAGTCGTCAGTTAAATTTGTTGTCAAAGCATAATCAAAACCAGTAAGATTCAAACCCGTAAACTCATCATAACCCAAAATTATAGTTTCTGATAAAAGAGGCATAAAATAATTTAAACTCTCTATCGAGGGAGTCGCCTGAATCTGAAAAATCGCTTTAATTGGTTCATTGATTATACCGGAGTTAGCTAAAACCCTTGGAATACGCCAGATTACTTCGTTGGTTTCACTATTAAAATCAAGCGTCCCTATTGTAACCACTGTTGTATTTGTAAAATTAACTTTTGGTTCAAGTTTAGCTTTAATCTCGATATTATTAACATCGGTTAAATAATTATAAACAAGCCAATGGACTGTAAAATTGGTAGGAATATCAACTAAAGGAGGAAAAGGACCATCATTAAGAATGCCTGAAGGGGCGTCTCTAAAAAAAGCCTGGCTATCTACCCTAAGATTTCCTTTTACTTTTAAATTAAGAACAACGACATTCACTGTTTTGTTGGCTTGAATAAAATAAGGAACAGTCGGCGACTCTACTCTTGAAACCGCTAAAAGCTCAAAATTTTTATCGCTAATATCTTTGACAGGATAATCCGAGATGACATTTATTGAAAAACCCAAGTTTTTTGTCTCGCCCGGCTCAAGTTCTTTAAGCTCCGGAATATCTGAAGGATTAAAAATAATTGTTTTTGATGCTGAATCAAAAACGCCTTCCTCAAGTTTTAAAGAATCAAAATCATACATTCTGCCCTCAAGAGAAGTTTTAATTATTAAATCCGTAAAAGAAATTTCAGCATTATTTTTTAAAACCAGATTATAATTTAAAACTTCGCCAGGAAAAACAAACGAATCCTCTTTTTCAGCGAGAAAAAATTTGAATGACAGCGGAGAAAAAGCGATTTTTAAATTAGCGGTTGTTTCAAGCAAAAGATATTCTTGGCCGTTAAATTTTGATTTAGCTTTTAAATTAATATCAAAAAATGAATTTTCCGGCAAAATAATATTCCCTTTAAAATTAAGCTTTGCTTCTTCACCGGCCTTAATTTTTAAAGTGGTTTCTTGAAAATCGCTGGAAAACTCTTTAGGAGCGACTAATTCTAAGGCGACTTCAATATCTTTGGAAGAATTATTTTTGCAGAAAAAGACCCATTCAAAGTTTTCACCTGAAAAAACCTGTTCTGGCGCGGCAATATCCACCTCAAAAGGAGTTTTAATGGAAACTTTAAATTTTTCGTTCAAAGTAAATTTTCTGCTAAACAAAGCAGGAAAATAAGTCGCTTCTAAAGTAAATTCTTTTTCTTTTTCTTTTTCAAAAATATCTAAAATCACTAACTCAAAATAATCCTTATAAACCGATCCGATGCTTACTTGGCCTAAACTCAAAGTTTTTCTCCTTGCTTCGCCTTCAGCATCTTTAAAATAAACTCCATGAGGCAAATGAAGGGATATTTCAGTGTTCTCCAAAAGATTTGAAGACTCATTCAAAAATAAAAATTGTAATTTAAACTCTTCTCCAGCAACTACTTTTTCAGGAACTTTAAAATCTAAAAAAATTCCACTCGTCGGTTTTACAATATAAAAATAGAAAAAAACAGCGGCTAAAAAAAATAAAAAAACAGCGGCGATAATTAAAGGGACAAAAGTTTTTCTTCTGGAAGGCCTGATTTTTTTTGACATAAACGGCATAAAAACATTATATCCTGACTTGAAAAATAGGCAATATCGCGACTTGAACAAAAATCACACGCCGCTTCATTTGGGTCAAAACCCAAAATTTTCAAAATTTTTTTCTGCCAGCCACAAATTGCCTCTTGACCACTAGTTGTCCGTTGACCATAGGTTGGCCTTTGGTCATAAATTGTCCTTTGGCTATAAACAAGAGATTTATTTTTAATAATTTCTTTTAAAAAAGCAAAGAGCGATTGGTCGGGTTGAAGCAAAGGAGTCATCTGGTTGGCAAATTCAAGTATTTTGATTGTTTCAGCGTCAGTTTTTCGAGCTTCAGATAAGGCGTCGGCTATTTTAAAATCGTCTTTAAAACTTTTTTTAATCAAACGCAATTGAGAAAAAGAAGCCGGCTCAAGATGCGAGGCAAGCTTAGAAGTTATTTTTCTGGCGCTAACTGCTTGGCCGTAAATTTTACCAAGATCTTCGGTAAAAATGATAAATTCAGAATCTTCGCCTTTTTCTTTTTTGTCTAAAATAATGCCTTTAGTTATGTATTCCATATCAAAAAATTTTTATATAAAACTACCCAAATTTATGTTCCTGAAGCCATTTAAATTGTTAATCTTAACGATATCATAAAATAGTTTATTGAGTTTTCTTTATGAAATTCAACCTCATAAAGATTTCATAAGAAAAACAATCGTAAAAAATATCTTTGAAACTGTATAAAAAACTATTTTAAAAACAAAATTTTCTAAACAAAGTCATTATTTTATTATTCTTCTTTTTCTCCAATCAATCTGACAAAATTAAAACCAAAAAACTCCTTTGAAGAAAAGTTGCCACTTGATTCTTTTTCTAAAACAACAATACTTTGACCAACCGGAGCCACGATTCTCCCGCCAATAGAAATCTCTTGTTTCCAAGCTTCCGGAATTTCATCGGCTGAAGCGGCTGCGATAATTTTGTCAAAAGCCGCCTGTCCTTCGATTTTTTCCGAACCGTCAGCGCATAAAATTTCCACAATTCCTTTTTTAATGAAACTATATTTGGCAATGTTTTTTTTGGCTTTTTCCGCCAAAGCGAAAATTCTTTCAACGCCGATTACTTTCCCGGTTTCGCCAACACAAAAACCTAAGAGCGCTGTTTGCCAACCAGAACCAGCTCCGATGTCTAAAATTCTCTCCCCCTTTTTTGGTTGGAGAAGTTCAAGCATAAAAGCGACTGTCAACGGTTGAGAAATTGTCTGTTCAAAACCAATCGGCAAAGGATAATTCCCATAGGCCTCGCCTTTGTGTTCTTTCAAGACAAAATTAATTCGGTCAATTTTTTTAAACGCCTCAATGATTTCCGGAGTTTTTAAATAACCATCAACAATTAAAGAATTAATCAAATTTTCGTATTCAGGATTAATATTTTTTTCCAAATTATCATTACTATTGATTTTATTGCTCATATTTAACATTATAGCATAAATAAGGACTAAAAAGCTTTTTATCGCCAGTTTGATGATTTTAGGGTTGTTATTTTAAAGAAAAAACGCAAGAAAATATCCTAAATAATCGAATAATTTTACCCTCTTTACTACTTCCTTTTTGTTAACTCTTCTTTTTTAAAAAATAAAAACCCTTTATAAAGGGTTTTTTATTTAGATAGTGAAATTTAATTCGATATACTTTTGTTATTTTTTTGCTTCTTTATAAACCGTATGTTTTCGGCATTTTTTGCAGAATTTTTTAAATTCAATCTTTCTTTCAACCTTTTTCTTATTTTTTCGCGTATAATAATTAACTCCTTTACAAATAGAGCATTTTAATTTTATTAAGTTTTCGGAAAATTTAGATTTAGCCATATCAAGTTCTGCGCGCGTTTATATTCATAAAATAAAACTTATTGAAAAATAATAACTTTTTTTCTTTAAAAATTCAAGTTAAAAAAACTTTATTCTATTTTTTTGAAAAATACTTAAAACAAAACCTGTTATATCAAGCGGTATCAGCCCAATATGTTAAGTAGAATACTCAATATAGTTAACTATGAGCTCAATATAGCGAACTTAAACTTCTCTGAAATTTCTTATTTCTTTAGTGAGCCCATGTGCAGATTTGCACTGCAGACCTCATTTTTACCAAAAATGTGCTCTACTGCCTGAGCTACATGGGCTTATTCTGTTTAATACTAAATAACTATACGCTCTATAACAAGCTTTAGGCTTGATATATTAAACCCAGAATTCACTATAACAAACCTTATCTTGATATAGAACACTAAAACTTTTTATTTCAACATTAACAAAACTTTCTCCAAAGCCACCTCCGAGATTTGAACTCGGAACCTTCACTTTACAAAAGTGTTGCTCTGCCATTGAGCTAA
Organism: Candidatus Liptonbacteria bacterium; assembly: GCA_019923695.1. Taxonomy (GTDB): domain Bacteria; phylum Patescibacteriota; class Minisyncoccia; order UBA6257; family Colwellbacteraceae; genus JAHXGO01. Next base: position 24,956 of record JAHXGO010000001.1, on the reverse strand, counting down.
GGTGGCAAAATTTTAAATGAACTATACAAAATTTTAAAAANNCTGGGGGAGGGATTCGAACCCCCGTAGCCATTAGGCGCCTGATTTACAGTCAGGTGCAATTGACCGCTCTGCCACCCCAGCTTTAAAATAATATTAAATTTTTAAATCGGTTAATCCGTTGCCATTATTTTCTTTTTTTGAATTTTGTGATTTTGTCTTATGTTGTTTGCTTTGCGTAAGCCAATGAGTTGTTAAATTATCAAGCTTAAGAAGTAAAACCTTTAGTCTTCTTAAAAGTTTTTGCCAAAGTTCGATTAACACGTCGTCAATTTTATCCAAAGGAATTTTTTTTCCTAATTTTTCCAAAGTTCCTTCTCCTCTAAAAATCTCTTTATCATCTTCAATTCTTGGCAAAGCAGAAGCAAAAATATAAACCATAAGACCAAAGCTTACCATTAAAATAATCTGAAGAATAAAATTATAAAGCATAACGACAAAATCTATAAACTTGAATATTTTCTCCTGTCTTGACAATCAATCCTTTTATCAAGTCGCCGATAATAATGGATTCATCTTTAATATAGAGCTGTTTCATTAATTCTTCCGTATTTTGAGGATTCATAGCAACAATTTGCATCGCAATCTGCTTAGCCAACTCTTTAAAACTATCAAGTTTAGCGACAAAATCAGTTTCACAGTGAATTTCCAATAAAACGCCTATTTTTTCATTATGAATATATGAAATTATAAGGCCAGCTGAAGTTTGACGATTTATTTTCCCTTCTGCTTTAACAAGCCCTTTTTTGCGAATAATTTCCAAAGCTTTGTCAAAATCCCCGTTTGCCTCAACAAACGCCTGCCGGCAATCCATTACTCCAACACCAGTCGCTTCCCTTAATTTTTTAATTTCTTTCGTATTCATATTTAACTTTCAGTTTGTAAATTCGACATAAAATAATTTACCAACCAAGCAACGCTTTTGATATTCTTATCATTTGCGGGAATCGGATAATCTACGGTTGTCGGATCAAAATTTGTGCTTAAAATAGCAACCACTGGAATATTAATATGTTTGGCTTCCCTGATAGCAGTTTCATGCTTTTGAGGACTAACTATAAAAAGAGCGCCCGGCAAATCTTTCATATTTTTAATTCCGCCAAAAAGTTTTTCCATTTTCTGAATCTGACGATCAAACATCAACTGCTCTTTCTTGGTATATTTTTCGAGCTCTCCTTTTTCCTTATCCAAAATAAGTTTTCTAAAAGCTTCAAGTCTTTTTGAAATAACCTTAAAATTAGTCAAGGTCCCTCCAATCCACCTTTCAACTATGTAAGGTTGGTCTAATTTTTCGCTTATTTCATAAATAGCTGATTTAGAAATCGGTGTTGTGCCAATAAAAAGAATTTTCTTATTCGTAGCGATAATTTCTTTCAGAAAAACTACGGCGGATTTTATTAATTTAATAGTTTCTTCAAGATTAATAATTTCAATACCTCCCCTTGTAGAATGGATAAAATCCTTCATTTTAGGATTAGTTTTGCTTTTTGAAAGCCCATAAAGCATGCCCAAGTCCACCATTTCCTGAAGCATTAAAAAATCTTCAGCTGAAAGAGCAACCGAAGAAGCAACCTCCATTTCTTTATTTTCTTCCTCTATTATATCGATTTTTTTTAACGCCATTTTATTAATTAAAAACTAAAAAAACCTAATTTACTCATCAAGTTTGTTAAAAAGTATAATTTGTTTAGACTTTAATGTCAACCACAAATTTATATTGCCCTAAATTTTTTTTAACAGCATATTATATGAACCAGACTATATTTTATATTACATTATTTTGTAATAAACGGCGCGCCCTTCAATATATTGAGCCGAGGGTTCATCATACTGCGCCAATATCTTTTAAACTTTTATTATGTATTTATTTTTTATCAGCGACTTTGCGGGCCTTTTTCCACTCTTCAATTTTTTTATGATCCCCACATAATAAAACTTCAGGAACTTTATATTTCTCCCCTTTAAATTCAAAAACTGCCGGCCGAGTAAAACACGGCAATCCAACTCCGAATCTTGTTTCTTCAATTGATTCTTTTTTACCTAAAACTCCGGGTATCCGACGAGAAACAGCATCTACCAAAACCATCGCCGGCAATTCTCCACCAGTTAAGACATAAGGCCCGATTGAAACTTCTTCAAAACTAATTTTTAAATTCTTTAAAACCTTTTTAAATCTTTCGTCAATCCCTTCATAGCGACCGCAAACCAAAACTAAAGAATCGTATTTTGAAAATCTGTTCGCCATTTCATTGTTAAATTGTCGACCCGAAGCTGAAAAAATAATAACTTTTGTTTTTTGAAACGCCTTATATTTTCGCCTTGCAAAACTAATCGCTTTAACCAAAGGTTCAATTTTTACAACCATTCCCGGTCCTCCGCCATAAGGCCGATCATCAATTGTTTGACGCGACTCATAATTACCCTGAACCCGTCGAAGAACAACTCCTTTTTTGTGTTTATTTAAAACAAAGTCCCTAAGATTAAAAATATCTATTTTAATAATTTTTTTCGATAAGGCTCTTTTAATAATTGATTCTTTGAAATACGAATCAAAAATAGAAGGAAAAATCGTGATAATACCAAAGCGCATAGCTCAATTATAAATTGTCTTTTTATGATAAATCAATAATTACAATAGACCAAAGATACAATGTTAAAAAAAACAGCCCTGTTTCGCTTTTGCAAAGCAGGGCTGGAAAAATTTAGAATAACTTTTACAATTCTGTTTTTTCTGGAAACTCTTCGGTAAATTTACGGACTACTCCACCTTCAGGCTCTTCAATCTTTAAATTAACTCTGGCATTGTTTTTCATACCAACAATTCTTAAAAGAGACCTGATGGAATTAGCAGTTTCTCCTCTTCTACCAATAATCTGACCCATATCCCGAGCATTGACTTTTAAAGAAAGCAATACTCCCCTTTCGTCAATTTTTCTGGTAATTTCAACGTCTTCCGGGCTATTTACCATTGATTTGATTAAAAGCTCCAGAAACTGTTGATCAGCGTGCTTTTCCATTTCTTGTTTATCCTATAGTTAGCCTCGGGCTCAATATATCGAGCGGCGTACCGCTCGCTATAGCAAACTTTAGACTCACTACATTTTATTTCTTATTTTTTCGACCTTTTAATCCGTCTTTATTTTTTTAAATAATCGCTTACGGTTTTTGTGGGTTGCGCTCCTTTGCTAACCCAATATTTTACTCTCTCGGTTTCTATTTTAAATTGATTATTATGCGGATTAACCCAGCCTAAATCTTCAACAAATCTGCCATTCAATTTTGAGCGGCCTTCAGCGACTATAATCCTGAAAGATGCCTGTTTTTTTTTGCCAATTCTGCGAAGTTTTATACACAGCATTTTTAAAATATAACAACGGAATTTAAAAAAGTCAATCATTTCGACGCGACTCACGATTATCCTAATCTTGCCGAAAGACAATTTTAATTATTTTTCAGTTTAATTTTAAGGAAATAATTTTAGAAGCCCCGTCTTCAGCCATTGTCACTCCATATAAAATATCGGCTATTTCCATAGTCGTCTGATTGTGAGTTACTATAATAAATTGAGTTTTTTTGGAAAAATCTTTAACCATCTCTCCAAATCGCCTTGCATTTTTTTCATCAAGCATAGCGTCAATTTCATCTAAAACCAAAAAAGGCGGAGGGCTGATTGATATTAAACTAAAAAGGATAGCAACCGCCAAAAGACTTCTTTCTCCGCCTGATAAGATTTCTACCCCTTTTACTTTCTTTTTTGGCAAACTAACTTCGATTTCTATGCCCGACCTTTCTTCTTCGTTATTATTTTGTTCTTTGATTTGTCCTTCAGCCACAGATTGCCCTGTATTTATAAATTGTTCATTAGCCATAGATTGTCCGTTAGCTATAGATTGTTCTTCAACTACAGAACAACTTGTTGTCTGAAGCTTTAAAACCGCCTTTCCTCCGCCAAACATTGTTTTAACAAAAAACTGCAATTCTTTATTGATATTTTCCAAAGCAACCGAAAAATCATGGTGAACTTTATAATCAAGCTTTTTAATAAGCTCTTTTAAATCAATTGACGATTTTTCTAAATCTTCAATCTGCCGAACCAAAAACTGATAACGATTTTCCGTCTCATTAGCTTCTTTTAATATAGTCTCGTCCACCGCCCCGATAGAGGCTAAAACAGAGCGAAGCCGATAAATTTTTTTCTCTGATTCACTTTCTTCAATTTCTTCATCTCCTTTGTAATTTAAAAATTCATCAAAATCTCTATTAATACTTCTTAAATGGTTTTCCAATTCTTCGCGGCGTATTTTTATTCTCTCTTTATCCAAAAGCGTTCTTTCCCGCTTATCTTCTAAGTCGTCTATTTCGTCCTTTTTTAATTCAGTCGCTTTGACCGCCTTAGAAAAAGTTTTGTTAAAATCTTCCATTTCTAAAGCGCAAACTTTTTCTCTTTCATCAAGCTCGTCAAGCAAGTCATTTAACTTTTGAATTTTTTCTTTTTCGTCTTCAGGCTCTTTTTTATTAGGCCGCGCTTCTTTATTAAAATTATCAACTAAATCTAAAATTCTTTTTAAAACTTCTTTTAATTCTTCTTTTAAATCGGATTTTAAAGCTGAAGCCGCTAAAATTTTTATTTCGTTGATTATAGTCAAAGGACAATCTACGGCCAAGGGGCGATTCAAAACAAGAGAACCATTTTTTTTGACGCTTTCATTAACTCTGTCAAAATCCGCTTTTTGCTCTTTTTTGCTAAACTGAATATTTAAAATTTCTCTTCTTTTCTTTCTTATTTCTTCAAATTCCTTTTTTGCTTGAGGGGTAAATTCCTCAATTTTTTTAACCTGTTCTTCAAGTCCTTTTAATTCGATTTTTAATTTACTTATTTCATTATCGAAAACTTCAATTCTCGGGTCAAAATTTTTTAACTCCAAAATAATGCTTCTGACTTTCGACCCAAAATATTTATTTTCAATTTCCCTTAACTCCTTTTCCAAGCTTTCCCTTTCAACATAACGGTTAACTTGTCTTCTTAAAATCCTTAAATGCGGTTTTATTTCCTCAACCAAGGCTTTCGCCTTTTCTAAATTAAAAGAAGTATTTTTTAATTCTCTGACAGCAGAGTTTTTCTTAAGAATATATTCCTTAAGCCCCAAAATTTCTTCAATCATTTCTCTGCGTTGTTGAGGGCCGGCTTTTAAAATAGCGTCGCTTTCTCCTTGAGTAATAATATTAATCCCTCTGGCTCCTAATTTTGATTTGGCAAAAAAATCAATAACCTCCTTAAGTCTGACTTCGCTGTTGTTTAAAAAAAACTTGGATTCGCCATCGCGCGCAACCCGACGGGAAACAACAACTTCTTTAAAATCCATAGGAAAAAAGCCAGTTGAGTTATCAAAATAAATAGAAGCCTGGGCAAGGCCCATTCTTGTTTTTTTCTCGGTGCCAGCGAAAATCAAATCGTCAGTCCTATTCCCCCTTAAATTTTTAGCGTCCCTTTCTCCCAAAAGCCAACGAATAGCATCAATAATATTTGATTTTCCGCTCCCATTTGGGCCGACAATAGCAGTAATACCCGCTCCCTGGGGAAACTCTAAAACCGTCTTTGAAGCAAAAGATTTAAAACCTTGAAGCTCTAAACGATTTAAAAACATAAAAAATAAAAATCTATATCAAATAACAAACAATAAAAAACAGAGTATGTCAAATTTTAATAATTATATATTAAAAAAGAAAAAATTATTTGTATAATGCCACCCTATTCTGGACTCTTGAGGTATGTTAAGAATAAATTGTTTAGTTTCTTGTATTGATATCATAAATTATACAGGAGACAGCTTGTTTTGGAAAGCATAGTGAACTCGTTGGGTGTTAAAGTAAATCTGAAATATGATAATCTGTAAGAATCTCGAGTGTTATTTACACTTTTAATTTTATATTCAAGGACAGGTTGTCTTGAAGAACATCTTACAGG
>JAHXGO010000001.1:0-18888 GCA_019923695.1 Candidatus Liptonbacteria bacterium | reverse complement strand
CATCTATGGTTGCTTGCAACCCGTGCTTTTCCCAGAATACTAATATCTCATACTTTGCTAATGCTTTTTTGGTAATCATATACCGGTATCTTACACCATCTTCGTAGGCAGTGATAAATCCTTTGACGCCGGTATATTTACAATGTATCTTGTGATAAAATGTCATGAAGTTGTGGCTTCAAGGAGTGCAATATGTATGTGGCATTATGCATAAATAGTATTATAATTCAATTCTATGAATAAATTAGTTGTTGTTGGCGATGAATTAGCAAAAGAATTGGCTAAAAAAATAAAGGGTAAATATATTCCGGTAGAGGAAAGAACTTTTCCTGACGGAGAAATTAAGCCGAAGTTGAAACTGCCTATCGGCCAAAGGTCATCTGTTGGTCTTAAAATTAAACAGGAAGAAAAATTCAAAACTTCAATTTTAATTTTTCAGAAAAAGGAAAAAGAGCGGATAAATGATTATTTAATTAAGTTTTTTCTTTTAAGTCGAAAACTTAAAGATTGTTCAAAAAAAGTTATTGGCATTATGCCTTATCTGCCTTATAGTCGGCAAGATAAACTTTTTCAGGAAGGCGAGCCTCTGTCCGCCAAATATATAGCTGAAGTTTTAGAAGGGAATTTAGATGTTTTTATAACCGTAAATATGCATGAACATCGTCGGACTATAAAAGATAATTTTTCTATTCCCGCCTATAATCTTTCTATTTTTGGTTTAGCCGCTAAAAGATTTTTAACAACAAAACAAAAAGGCGAATGGATTGCCGTTGGGCCGGATAAAGAGTCTGAAAGGTTTGTTAAGGATTTTATTAAAGAACGCCCAATTGATTATGTTATTTTTTCAAAACAACGGAATGTCAAAACCGGAGAAGTTTCTTTTATTTCTCCTAAAAAAGATTTTAAGGGCAAAAAAGTTATTATATTGGATGATATTGCTTCTTCGGGGCTGACCCTGATTAAGGTGGCTAAATTAATTAAAAAAATGGGGGCTGAATCAGTGGGTTTTATTATTTGTCACGGTCTTTTTATTGAAGGAGCTTTAAAAAAATTAAGAAAACTTGACCCCTTTTTAATCGCCGCCACTAATACTGTGGCCAACCCAATAGCGGTTTATAATATTATTGATGTTATCTCCCCTTTTTTAAAAGAGCAAGGCGAGTTATGATATATAATAAGAAGTAAGGCGAGTTATTAGATATGATTAAAAACAATAAATTATCTTTTTTTCTTAAAGTTAAAAAAATTGATATTTTAACCGGGCATCCTTGGATAATTATTCTTAATGAAAAGGATTGCCATCATTTTGGTATAACAGCCGGTTATAAATTAGTTTTGAAATGGCGAAACAAAGAAACCGAGGTTGTTGTTGATACGACAACGAGTTTGGTTAAAGGAGGGGAGGTGGGGATGTTTTCGGATATTTTAAAAAAATATCATATTCAGGAAAACGAATTAGCGGAATTTTCTTTTAGCGAAAAACCTAATTCTTTAAAAGCAATTCATAAGAAACTTTTGGGCGAGACACTAACTTATGAAGAAATTTATTCTGTTATCAAAGATGTAGTTGATTATAGATTGAATGACATTGATATGGCTTTTTTTTCCGCTCCTCTTTTTAATGAAAAAAGCTTATCAAAAGAAGAAATTTATTATTTGACTAAGGCTTTTTGCGAAACCGGAGAAATTTTAAAATTTGGTTATCCTGTTGCTGACAAGCATTCAGTCGGTGGCTTGCCCGGCAATCGGGTAACTCCGATCATTGTTAGTATAGTGGCAAGTTATGATGTTATTATTCCAAAAACTTCGTCGCGAGCCATTACTTCGGCTGCCGGCACTGCCGATACCTTTGAAGCATTGGCGCCGGTAGGATTTTCTTCTGATAAAATTAAAGAGATTGTTAAAAAAACTAATGCTTGTTTAGTTTGGGGCGGGTCGCTTAAATTAGCTCCGGCTGACGATCGTTTTATTAAAGTTTTTTATCAATTAGGAATAGAACCTTATTTAAAAATGGCTGTAAGCGTTATGTCAAAGAAAATTGCGATGGGGGTGACTCATTTGGTTTTAGATATTCCGGTTGGTCCGACAGCTAAAATTTTTGATTCTCGTCAGGCCAAAAAGATAAAAACCCTTTTTCTTTATCTTTCTGATAAGTTTGGTATTAAAACAAAGGTTTTAATTGATAAAGCTGTTGGCCCGATTGGCAGAGGAATTGGCGTTGGTCCGGAAGCAAGGGATGTTTTAAGGGTGCTTCAACAAAAACCCGATCGTCCAACTGACCTTGAAAAAAAATCTATTTGGTTGGCCGGGAATCTTCTTGATTTATTAGGTATTTTTGATAAAGGCGCCGGTCAAAAAATGGCAAAAGAAAGTTTAATAAATGGATTGGCTTGGAAAAAAATGCAGGAAATTATTTTGGCTCAAGGCGGCAAAGTTGTTGATTCGGAAAAAATTAAGCTGGGTAAAGAGACTTTTTGTATAAAATCCTCAAAAACCGGAGTGATAGAGTCAATTCATAATAAAAATTTAGTGGAAGTAGTTAGGCTTTTAGGTTCCCCGGAAATTAAAGCGGCGGGAGTTTATTTAAATAAAACCGTTGGGGAACAGATTAAAAGAGGTGAAATTCTTTTTACTCTTTACGCGCCAAGCCCAGAAAGATTGAGTCTTGCCTTAGGAGCGGTGAAAAAGTTAGAAATTTTTAGAATTGTATAATAAAATATTAAAATATTTATTTCAAAACCATAAATTAAATATAAATTATTTTTTTAAAGGTCGACTAATTTAATTTAAAATTTAATCAAAGTTTAAATGGCGGGAAAACTTAATAAAAAAGAAGAATTAATCGGTGTAGTTGTTCATTATTATGGGAAAGCCGGAGTGGCGGTGATTAAATTCAATCGGGATATCTCTAAAAAAGAGGAAGTTTGTTTCAGAGGGCCAAGCACTGATTTTTCTCAAAAAATAGATTCGATCCAGCGCGATCATAAAGACATTGAAATGGCTCCCAAAAATAAAGAAGTCGGGGTGAAGGTTAAAGAGAGAGTTAGAGAAGGTGACGAAGTTTATAAGACTTTATAAAGATTTAATTCTTCCGGTTGGGCTTTTGACCTCTTTTATTATAGGCGCCGGAATGTTTGCCCTGCCTTTTATTTTTTATAAGGCGGGCATTTTAATTGGTGTTTTTTATTTAGTGGGGTTTACCTTGATTTTAATCAGCCTTCATTTGATGTATTGGGAAATCATTAAAAACACTAAAGGGGATCACAGATTTATGGGTTATGCCAAGATTTATTTGGGGGAATTTGGTTTTTGGCTTTCGTTTTTAGTTACAATTTTTGCTTTTTTATTTATTTTAGTAATTTATATAGTATTGGCGCCAAGCTTTGTTAGGTTGGTTTTTCCCGGTGTTTCGCAGGCTTTAAGTATTTTTATTTTTTGGTTTTTAGGGTCAGCGGCTATTTTTGTGGGAATCAGAAAAATAGCCGGTTTAGTTTTTTTTATTTCTTTAGCGATGATAATAGCGGTATTTTTAATTTTTATTTACGGCGTTTCTCTGCCGGGGTTTTCTTTGAAATCAATACCGCTTTATAATCCGGCTTTTGTTCTTTTGCCTTTTGGTCCGGTGCTTTTTTCCTTAGGGGGTAGGGCGGCTATTTCTTCGGTCAGGGATTATTTTATAAAAAATCGTTTAAAAGACACTAAATTTCCATTGGTTATTATTTTAGGCACTATCATTCCAGCTTTAGTTTATTTATTTTTTGTTCTTGGAGTTTTTGGTCTTTCAAATGGTATGGTAAGTCCGGATGCTGTTTCAGGAATAAAATCTTTGCCGCTTTGGATGGGTGTTTTAGGGATTTTAGGGTTTTTATCTTTGTGGACTTCTTATGTTTTTTTAGGTCTTGAGTTAAAAGGAATTTTTGACCTTGATCTTAAGATCGGCCATTGGCCTTCGATTTTTCTGGTTGTTGTTTTACCTATTGCTTTTTATTTTTTGGGATTTAAAGATTTTATTTTTTTGGTGGGGATAGCTGGCGGAATTTTTTTGGCTATTGAAGGAATGTTGGTTGTTTGGATGTGGAAAAAAAGGCATAGGGGGTTTTCTTTTGTCCCTTTTGTGGTGCCGTTGCTTTTTGTAGGCATGCTTTATGAAGTTTTTAAAATGTTTTAGAATTTAATCAGATAATTTTTGCCCCTGTCGTTTAATGGATAGGACGCGGGATTCCGGATCCCGTAATAGAGGTTCGAATCCTCTCGGGGGTGTAAGAATCTCGAGCATTATTTACATTTTATAGCAGACAATCTTTTTTGCCAACCATAGTTTATCTCAAATCTCAAAAATCAAATCTCAAATCTACAAATAAAATCTTAAATCTTTCTTTTATTTTTCATTGTAATGATGCTGGCGGCTAAAATGTTGGCGATTTCTTTGGCTTCTTTTAAAATTTTTTTGCCATTCTCTGAGAAATCTTACAATTTAATATATCAAAGTTTTGTTTTGTTTTGTTTCTATAATCCAAACTATCTGGCGTACTCTACCGCTTTTATTTCTCTAATAACATTAACTTTTATTTCGCCGGGGTATTCCAATTCTGACTCAATTCGGTTAGCAATATTTTTCGCTAATTGTAAAGCGCCAAAATCATCTATTTTTTCAGGAATAACAAACACCCTTAATTCTCTGCCAGCTGAAATAGCATAAGAATTTTTAACCCCCTCAAAACCAGAAGCCACTTTTTCTAAATCAGCCAACCTTTTTATGTAATTTTCCACTGTGCCTCTTCTAGCCCCTGGTCTAGCGGCTGAAAGAATATCAGCAGTAGCTACTATAAAAGATTCTGGAGAAGAAAAAGGATAATCCTCGTGATGAGACTGCATTGCTTCAATAACCGCTTCAGAAATGCCGTATTTTTTAAGAATCTTTTTTCCTAAATCAACATGATTGCCCGAAACTTCATGATCAATTGCTTTACCAATATCGTGAAGAAGGGTTGCTTTTCTCACCACCTCTACATCAATGCCTAATTCTTCAGCAATCATTGAGCCGATATAGGCGGTTTCTATTGAGTGCATTAAAACATTCTGGCCAAAACTTGTTCTAAAATGAAGCCTTCCTAAAAGTTTTATAATCTCCGGCGGCAAATCAACAACCCCAACCTCATAAGCTGATTCTTCGCCAATCTGGACTATTCTTTTTTCTAATTCAACCCAAGCTTCTTCAACCTTTTCCTCAATTTTTGCCGGCTGAATTCTTCCGTTTTTAATTAATTTTTCAAGGGCGATTCTGGCGACTTCCCTTCTAAAGGGGTCAAAGGAAGAGATTAAAATCGTGTCAGGGGTTTCGTCAATAATTAATTCGGTGCCGGTAAGCCTTTCTAAGGTTTTTATATTTCTTCCTTCTCGGCCGATAATTTTTCCCTTCAACTCTTCGTTCGGTAAAGAAAAAGAAGTAGTGGTGATTTCTGAAACATTAGATCGAGCATATCGCTGAATGGCCGTAGTAATAATTTCAAGTCCCTTTTTTTCAATTTCTTCTCTTTTCTCTTTCTCAAGTTTTTTCAGTATTAAAATTAATTCTTCTTTATTTTGATTCTCTATGTCTTTTATTAATTTTGCCTTTGCTTGTTCGGGCGTAAAACCGCTAATTCTTGTAATTTCGACAATTACTTTTTCTCTTAAAGAAACAACTTCCTTTTTATCAGTCTCAAGCGTTTCTAAGGCCTTTTTTAATTTAAATTTATCCTGCTCAACCTCTTTTTCTTTCCTCTCTAAAGCCTCTTCTTTATTAAAAAATCGATTTTCAATATGTTTGAGGCTAATCAACCTTTCTTTTTCCTCTTTTTTTGCTTCTTCTAAAATAAGAATAGCTTTATCTTTAGCTTGAAGAACTAAGTCCTTGACCTCGCGGTCGGTTTTTTCAATTTTTTCTTTAAGCTTCTTTTCTATTGATTCAGCGTCCTTAATTACTAAGTTTTGTCGAATGAAATAACCAAAAATTAAGCCGCAAACAAGCGCTCCAAGCGCTAATGCAATTGTGTAAATCATAAGTTAAAATTAAAGTATTATTTTTCATAACTAATAAATCTAATTGTAATAATAATCAATAAATAGTATTATGTCAAAATTGAAAGACCAAATACATTTTTCAAAAATAGCTCTTGTGATTTTGGACGGCTGGGGGATTGGCCCCAAAGACAGCTCTAATCCGATATATACTACCCAGCCACAAAATATTCAATATATCAAAAATAATTTTCCGATTACCAGCCTTCAGGCTTCAAGTATTGCCATTGGTTTGCCATGGGGAGAAGAAGGGAATAGCGAAGTAGGCCATATGACTATTGGAGCCGGAAGAATAATTTATCAGGATTTACCCAGAATTAATTCAATCATAGAAAAAGGAGATTTTTTCACAAATCCCATTCTACTTGAAATCATAAACTATGTTAAACAAAACCCCGAAGCTTCTTTAAACCTTGTCGGATTAATAAGCAAAGGCAATGTTCATTCTTCACTTCATCATTTAAAGGCTTTAATAAAAATAGCTGAAATTAATAAAGTCGCAAATTTTAATCTTCATTTAATCACCGACGGTCGAGATAGCTTTATTAAAGACGCCTTAAGTATAATTAAAGAGCTTCCCTTGCAAAAAATCGGCAGTATTTCCGGAAGATTTTACGCTATGGACAGAGATAATCATTTTTCAAGAACAACAGAAGCGTTTAAGGCAATGACGGGCGACAAACCATCTCAAGATTACCCTTTAAAAATCATAGAGGATAATTATAATCTCGGTTTAACAGATGAGTTTATTGAACCAACGCCGGTAAACTCGGAAGACCGAAGGATTAAAAAAGACGATGCGGTGGTTTTTTTTAATTTTAGAGGAGAAAGAATGCGTCAGATAGTGAAAATGTTTAAAGAGAAAATACCTTCTTTAAAAATAGCGACTTTTACCGAATATAACGACGAATTTAAAGATTTTAAAGTTGTTTTTCCAAGACCAAAAATTGAAAATCCTTTAAGCAAAATTATTTCTGATTATGGTTTGACCCAGCTCAAAATCGCCGAAAGCGAAAAAGCGGCCCACATTACTTATTTTTTCAACGGGCAAGAAGAATTATCTTATTTAAACGAATATCAAATAATCATCCCTTCAAAAAAAATAACAAGCCATGATAAATATCCTCAAATGATGGCGGATAAAATCACCGAAAGAGCTGTTTTGGCGATGGAAGAAAATATTTATAATTTGATTGTTGTTAACTACGCTAACCCTGATATTATCGGCCATACTGGCAACTATGCAGCGGTGGTTCAAGCCGTTAAATTTATTGACCAACAAATAGGTATTCTTTTGAAAATTGCCTTAAAAACAAAAACTCAACTTATTATAACGTCCGATCACGGAAACGCCGAAAAATTAATTGATTCTAAAACCGGTTTCCCCGAAACACAACATAATATAAGTCCGGTTCCTTTTTATTTCATAGACGAAAACTTCAAAAAAGAAAAAAACGAATATTTATCAGATAAAGCTGAAAAACAAATTGGCGGTAGTCTTTGTGATATTGCCCCTACTATTCTTGAGCTAATGAATATCCCAAAGCCAAAAGAAATGACTGGTCAAAATCTTATTCCTTATTTGTTATAATAAACAGGATGTTCAATATATTAAGAAATGTGTTCTTCGTTATAGCAATTAACGCTTTAGCTATTTATGCTGCCGACTATTTCATCGCTGGGTTTCAAATTGAAGAAAACTTAAGAGAAATAATTATTGCGGCGGCAACCCTCTCTTTCATTAACTTTACCTTTAGACCCCTGCTTAAATTGATATTTTCCCCGCTAATAATAATCACCTTAGGATTATTCAGCTTAATAATAAACGCCTTTACCCTTTACCTTCTTGATTATTTTTTAAAAACCGTTACAATTATTGGGTTGGATTCACTTATTTTAGCAACCTTATTAATCGGAATTATTAATTTTTTATGCCAGCGATTACTATTGCGCAGATAATTATAGCTTTTATTACTATCTGTTTGATACTTCTTCAAAATCCTTCGACAGGCGGCGGATTAGGGGGAATTTTTGGCGGCGGCGGATTAGGCGAAGTTTATCAGCAACGACGCGGCTTTGAAAAATTAATATATATTATTACTATAATTTTTGTTATTCTATTTATCGCAATTTCTGTATTAAACCTTGTTATATAGCGAATTTTATTCGATATATTAAAATTTCACTTTCTTATGGCAATGAAACTTAATATCTTCTCTTGGGGGATATTCTGTAAAAATATATTAAATTTATGATTCATCATAAACTGGTTCAATTATTTAAGTCTTTATCTCAAAAAGAAAGCTTAATTTTTTTAATAAGCGCCGCTGTTTTTTGTTTAAGTTTTTTTGCAATTTTGACTATTGCTTTTTTGAACGCAACCGAGAAAGTTCCGGCCAGTGGCGGTAGGTGGGAAGAGGGAGTTGTCGGTCAACCAATTTTTGTGAATCCTCTTTCATCTAACGATTCAGACCAAGATATAAGCCGAATTATTTTTTCTTCTCTTGAAACTTTAAGCTCAAGCATTCAAAAAGGAGAAAACGATGATGAATGGCATGTTCGGCTTAAAGAAGAAATCAAATGGCAAGACGGAGAAAAAATAACCAGCGATGATCTTGTTTTCACTATTGAAACGATTCTTAATCCAGAATCCCGATCTCCTCTTCGCCGAAGCTTTGAAGGTATAAGTGTTAAACGGATTAGCGAATTAGAAACCGAATTTAAATTACCCGCTCCTTATGTTTTTTTTGAAAGAAAGCTTAAAAATCTTCAAATAATTCCAAAACATATATTTGGAAATATTCCCGTGTCTAACTTCTATCTTTCCCGTTATTTATTAGAGCCAGTCGGCTCAAGTTATTACAATTTTGCTTCTTTTGATAAACGCGAAGATGGCTTCATAACAAAATATCGGTTAGTCGCCAACAATCAATATTTTGGGAAAAGACCTTATATCAATGAATTTATCTTTAATTTTTTTCAAGACGAAGATGAGCTTATCAACGCTTATAACAGGGGTTTGATTGATGGTTTTGCCTTAAATGATTTTAATAAATTAAACGATATTCAAATTCGTCATCAAGTCAAAGAGTTAAGGGCTAATCGTTATTATGCTATTTTTATAAATCAAGAGTTAATCCCTCAACTTAGAGACATTGAAAACCGACGTTTATTAAGCCAAACAGTTAACAGGGAACAGCTTGTGAAAGAAGTTTTTAAAAATTTTGCCCTGCCTCTTTTCGGTCCAACCCCGGAAAACAAAGCCCAAAAAACAGATAGAAAGTTTTTGCCTGAAATAATAAATATTAATTTAATTGTTCCTGATTTACCGATTTTTATTAAAACGGCTGAATTAATAAAAAACGATTGGATAAAAATTGGCGTTAATTTGACGATAAAACCTCTCTCGGCTGTCGAAGTTCAGGAAACAATTAAAAATCGTTCTTATGAAATGATTCTTTTCGGAAACACATTAAGCGAGCCGCAAGATTTATACTCTTTTTGGCACTCGTCAAGAAGGTTTTATCCAGGCGCCAATCTCTCCCTTTTTAGAAATAGAGAGGCTGATAATTTAATGGAAAAAATAAGATTAGAAGAAAATATAGAAAAAATATCAGATGATTTTAAAAAACTTACTGAGATTATCACTAATGAATCTCCGGCCATTTTTCTTTATTCGCCTTCATATCTTTATGTCCATTCGCCAAGGCTTAATGGTTTTAGTGAAACCGAAGCGACAACCTTAAGCGATCGTCTTAATTCAGTTAATCAGTGGTATGTTAAAACCGTCAGAAAGTTTAAATAACCAGCGAAAAAAGTTGAAAACCTCCCAAACCTTGTTAAAATTTGAATGATAGTCGAAGTGGCGAAACTGGCAGACGCGCAAGGTTCAGAGCCTTGTCCCGATTTTCGGGGTGAGAGTTCAAATCTCTCCTTCGACATAGCAGTAAGCCGTTAGTTCAATATATTAAGTACATATCACCCACTATAGCGAGTCTTAGTTCGACATATTGAACTTATGGTTTGATGATATAGCGAATTATAAATTTAGCGCTATAAAACCCTTACTTTAAATAAAAAAAATAAATAATAAAACATGATAACAAAAAAAATAATAGTTAGAAAAAAACTTGAGAATATTTTACGATTTTCAGCCCTGGGCGGCCTTGAAGAAATAGGTCGCAATATGGCTTTTTTTGAATACCAAAACGAAATTATTATTATTGATATGGGGCTTCAATTTCCAGAAGAAGAAACGCCGGGGATTGATTTTATAATCCCAAATGTTTCTTATCTTGAAAAAAAGAAAAATCATATTAAAGCCATTATTTTAACTCATGCCCATTACGATCATATCGGAGCCGTTCCTTATCTCATTCAAAAATTAGGGAATCCCGTGATTTATACTACGGCCCTTACTAAAGAAATAGTTATTAAAAGGCAAGAAGAGTTTATCAATTTACCGAAACTAAACATTAAAGAGATAAAAACCGGCGACAAGATAAAACTTTCAAATTATTTTGAAGCGGAGTTTTTCGGAGTTTCTCATAATATCCCAGACACAGCCGGCGTTATTATAAAAACACCAGTTGGAGATATGGTTTATCTTTCTGATTTTAAATTTGATTATGATAATGAAGGCAATGCTATAAATTTGGAAGAATTTAAAATTTTACATAAACAAAAAATTCATACTTTATTTATAGACAGCACTAACGCCGAAGTGCCGGGTAAATCGATTTCAGAAAGAACAGTGGAAAAAAATCTTGAAGAATTATTTAAAAAGGCAAACGGAAGAATTATCATCGCGATTTTTGCCTCTCTTTTAACCAGAATCTCTGAAATTCTAAAAATTGGCGAAAAGCTAAATAAAAAAATAGCTATTTCTGGCAGATCAATGAAAGATAATGTTGAAATTGCTAAACGATTAAATTACATAAAACTCTCAAAAGGCACTGTTATTCCCGTTGAAGAAGTTAATAAATATAAAGATGATAAAATAATGATTCTTTCAACTGGCGCTCAAGGAGAGCCCAATGCCAGTCTTGTTAAAATTATAAACGGCGAACATCGTCATCTTCGAGTGAAACCCGGAGACACTTTTATTTTTTCTTCTTCGATTATTCCCGGCAATGAAAAAAGTGTTCAAGGTCTTAGAGATAGTTTAGCTCGACAAAAAGCTATTGTTTACCATTCAAAAATCATTGATATTCATTCTTCTGGTCATGCTACTCAAGAAGAATTACAAATTATCATAAAACTTATTAAACCGTCTTTTGTGTTCCCTATTCACGGTCATTTCTTTATGAGGGCTCAAAACGGACAAAATGCAGTTGAGACAGGCATTCCAAAAGAAAATATTTTGTTAGCCGATAATGGGCAGATAATACACATAACTGAAAATTCGGCTAAAATCTCTAAAGAAACTGTTCCGGCATTTTATATAATGGTTGATGGTTTAGGTGTGGGAGATGTCGAAGAAGTTGTTCTTAGAGATCGTCGGCTTTTAGCTCAAGAAGGTATGATAGTCATTATAGTCACTCTTAATCGTCGAACCGGCAGATTAATGAAAAACCCCGATATTGTTTCTCGCGGATTTATCTATCTTAAAGAAAATCAAAAAATGGTTGAAGAGATTAGAACTCGAGTTAAGGAAATCATTAATAAAACCCCCCGAAGCCAAATTGTGGATGCAGATTATTTTAAGTCCATTTTTAGAAACCGTTTAGGACAATTTGTTTATACCGAAACTAACCGTCGGCCAATGATTTTGCCAGTTATAATAGAAATTTAAATTAAAAAAAATTAACTGTGATATAATAAAAATTATTATGAAGCCAATTATTGTCACGGGCTTAAAGCCTAGCGGTAAACTACACTTAGGAAATTATTTAGGAGCTGTAAAACAAATTATAGATATTCAAAATTCGGAAAAATACGAATGTTTTTGTTTTGTCGCTGATTATCACAGTTTAACTGAAAAATATAGCCCAAAAGAAAAAAAACAAGAAATTTTAGAGGTAGTTATTGATCTTTTGTCTTTGGGGGTTGACCCCCAAAGGTCTGTTTTTTTTATTCAATCTCATGTCCCAGAACACGCCAATTTAGCTTGGATTTTCAATAATATTGTATCTGTCGGCAAACTTCAGGGAATGATTGAATATAAAGAAAAAATTCAAGAAGGCCAACCAGCCAACGCAGGGTTGTTTAATTATCCGGTCTTGATGGCGGCTGATATTCTTATTTACAAGGCTGACTTTGTTCCAGTCGGCGAAGATCAAAGCCAACACATTGAAATTACCAGAGAAATCGCCAGAACTTTTAACAAAACTTTCGGTAAAACTTTTAACGAGCCAAAAATAGTTTTAAGCAAGGGATTAAGAATTAAAGCATTAGATAATCCAAACAAAAAAATGTCCAAGTCGCTGCCAAAGGGTTGTCTTTTTTTGAGCGATTCGCCGGAAGTTATACGCCAAAAAATTAAAACAGCCGTTACTGACTCTGGTAAGGAAATTGTTTACGATCCAAAAAATAAACCAGCTATTTCCAATCTTTTAACTATTTATTCAGAAGTTACTAATAAACCGATTCAAAGAATAGCCGCCACATATAAAAACAAGGGATATCTGAAATTTAAATCAGATTTAGCTGAAAATATAATAATTTTTCTTAACCCCTTTCAAGAAAAAAGAAAAAAATTTGCCGCCTCTCCTGAAAAAATAAAAAAGGATTTGGCTATCGGTTCTAAAAAGGCCGGGATTATCGCTCAAAATACCCTTAAAGAAGTAAAAAAAACAATCGGGTTGATATAATTAAACTGATTTATTTTTTCAAAGCAACCCAAAGTATTTCGTCTTCAATTTTTATTTCGTTTTCATCGTCAAAAGAGTCTCCTTTTTTAAATTCAATAGAAGAAGCGGAAAGAATGTTTGTTAGTTTTTCAGTATTTAAAGAGATAATTTCTTCTATTTTTGACGGCCCTTTCGCAAAAATAACAACTTTTTCAGCCGGTTTCAAACCAATTTTTTTTCTTAATTCTTGAATTGAACGGATAAATTCTCTAATAATTCCTTCTTGATAAAGTTCGGGCGTAATATTAATATCTAATTCCACTAACTCGTTTATCCTGTCATCAAAGATAATTTCTTTGACATTAACTTCTTCGGCTAATATTTTTAATAATTCTTTATTGTTTTTGATTTTTAATTCTTGATTTTTAATTTTGAGCGCGGCAAGCGGCTGTCTAACTTTAATTCCCTTATCGTTTCTTAGGGCTAATGTTATACCAGCAATTTTTCTTATTTCAGCCATTAATAAAACAAGTTCTTTATCAATCAATTTTTTATCGCTTTTTGGCCAATCACTAATATGAACGGACTGATCTTTATAAAAAGATTGATATAAGGCTTCGCTAAAAAACGGCGTAAAGGGCGCTAAAAGACGGCTTAGAACAATTAAAACTTCCTTTAAAGTTAAAGAGGCATTTACAAAATCTTTTTCATTTTCTGGCCTTTGGAACCTACTCCTTGATCTTCTTAAATACCATCGACTTAAATTATCAACAAACTCTTCTATTTTTTTAGCTGCTCCGCCAACATTATAGCTTTCTAAACTAATAGTGACATCATCAACTACCTGATTAAGTTGGCTTAAAATCCAGCGGTCCAAAACATTTTTTGAGTTATTCGGTTTTGTATTAATTTGTCCTTTGGTCGCAGATTGTTCCTCGGTCACAAATAAATCTTCTTTGGCATAAAGACGATAAAAAGAAAAAACATTATAAATAATTAACAAAAATTCTCTTAAAATTTTTGATAATTCTAATTCATTAAAACGTTTAGTATCTGCTGGATCATTAATTGTGTAAAAATACCATCTTAAGGCATCAACTCCGTATTTATCAATTAAATACCATGGCTCAACCACATTTCCTCGCGATTTAGACATTTTTCTTCCATCTTTATCAAGAAGTAAACCAAGACAAATTACATTTTTAAAGGGATTCTCTTTTCCTAAGAGAACTGAAACCGCTAAAAGGGTATAAAACCAGCCTCTAGTCTGGTCTAACCCTTCGCAAATATAATCGGCCGGAAAATCTTTTGGATAAAAATCGGCGCCAAAGGGCATAGCTCCGGAATCAAACCAGACATCAGCCACTTCAGGAGTTCTTGCCATCGCTCCTTTGCATTTCGGGCATCTTAAAGTTAATCTATCAACATAGGGCCGGTGAAGATCAAGTTTCTTATTATTATCATAAGGAAGATTCAATAATTTTATTTCTTTTATTTCTCCGCATTGAATAAATCTTTCTCGTGATTCAATAATTTTTTCATCACTAAGTCCCAGAGCCGCTCCCTCTAAAACCCACAAAGGGTCGCCGTGGCTGATAATTAGGATATTTTTGTTTTTATATTTTTGTTCCAATTCTTGGATAAAGGACATCATCCTTATTCTGGCACCGCTTAGGGTTTCTCCGTTTTCAGGAAGTTTATTGAATTTATTAATCTCTTCTCCTATAAAATCGTAAAATTCTTGTAAGGGACGATTATTAAAAACGCCGACATTATATTCAGTTAACCTGTTATCATAATTAACCGAAATCTCTAATTTTTCTAAAATTATTTCAGCGGTTTCTCTTGCGCTTTTTAACGGAGAAGAAAAAATTAAATCAATTTTCTTGTTCTTTAAATAAGAAAATATTTTTTGAATCTGAAGCTGACCTTCGGCGGTTAAACCGTTATCAAACTGCTCTGGCCAACAAGAAATAACTCCTTTTTTATCAGATTCTGTCTGGCCGTGTCTTAATACAAAATAACGATTTTTCGAAGAATCGCTAAAATCATGCAATTCTTTAAGGGAACCGATAAAAATGCGCTCCTGGCACAATCTGCATTCCCAAATAGGCAAAGGTATCCCCCAGTATCTCTCCCTTGAAATAGCCCAATCTTTTGCCTCTTTCAACCACTCGCCAAACCGACCTTCTTTTATATAAGACGGTATCCAATTAATTTTTTTGTTGGCTTTAACTAATTTTTGCCTAAGTCGGCTTACTTCAATAAACCAAGAATATCTAGCAAAATAAATAAGCGGAGTTTTACAGCGCCAACAATGGGGATATTCGTGCAAGGTCGAAGTTATATAATAAATTAATCCTCGTTTTTTTAAGTCTTCTATTATCACTGGATCTCCTTCTTTAATAAATAGACCTGCCCCGGGATAGGTTGTCCGGAGGCCATAGGGATTTAAAATTTTGCCATTGTCGCTTATTGTTGTTGGAAAATCACTTAGCCCTATTTTTTTCGCTAAGTTAAAATCATCTTCACCAAAGGCTGGCGCTATATGAACAAAGCCTGTTGTTCCTTCTTCTTCGGAAACAAAGTCCGCCCCCACTATAGAATATTTTTGAGAATTAACCTCGTTATTCTCGGCATACAAGGGGATATATTTTTTCCCTATAAGTTGTTCACCTAATAATTCCTCTTCAAAATTTTCAAGACTAACGTTTGGAGGAGTATTACAAGACCAAATAAACTCATCGTCAATCTTAAATTTTTTATATTTTAATTTTGGGTTAATAGCTATTAATACATTAGCCGGCAAGGTCCAAGGGGTGGTTGTCCATACTAAAAAATAAGTTTTTTCTTCATCTTTTAAAGGAAACTTAACATAAAGAGAGGGGTCGGGGACTGATTGATAAATATCTGGCTGGCCTAATTCATGAGAAGCTAAGGGAGTCTGACAACGAGGGCACCACGGCAAAACCTTGTAATCTTTTTTAAAATATCCTTTCTGGGCGATTTTTTTTAAAACCTGCCAAAGACGCTCTATATAAATATTGTCGCAAGTAATATAAGCATTTTTAAAATCAAGCCAATACCCGATTCTTTCAGTCAGTTTTTCCCATTCATTTTTATAAACAAAGACCGATTCTTTAGCTTTTTGATTAAAAAAATCAATGCCTTTTTCTTCAATCTCCTTTTTAGATTTAATGCCAAGCTGTTTCTCGGTTTCGATCTCAACGGGAAGACCATGAGTATCCCAACCAGCTTTTCTTGGGACATAATAACCAGCCATTGATTTATATCTAAGGATAATATCTTTAAAAACTCTCGCTAAAATATGATGCACCCCTGGCCGGCCATTAGCATAAGGCGGGCCTTCATAAAAAACAAAAGTTTTTTGGTTTAAACGATTTTTTAAAGATTTCTCAAAAGTTTTGTCTTTTTTCCAAAATTCCAAAACTTTCTCCTCAATTTTGGCTAAATCTAATTTATTAAAATTATCTAACATATAACAATCTTATTCTAAATTAAAAACTTACATCTTTTCAACGACTTTAATTCCAAGTAAATCTAATCCTGTTTTTAGAACTTGGGATGACGCGGACACTAAAGAAAGGCGATTTTCTTTAATTTTGTTTTCTGCGTTTAAAACAGACTCTTTTTCATAAAAAACATTAATGCAATTTGCTAATTTATACAGATAATCGGCAAGATGATTAGGAGAATATGTTTCTGCCGCATAAGCAACTGCGTCCGGGAAATAAATAAGCTGTCTTATGATGTTTTTTTCGGCTTCCGAAGAAGCTAAGGAAATATCAATTTTTCTTGAAAAAAAATTATTGGAATTTTGGAAAAAAGGCAAAACTAAAGCTTTTTTCAAAATACTTTTTAGTCTTGAATAAGTATATTGAAGATAAGGACCGGAGTTTCCCTTTAAATCAAGCATTCTGTCCCAGTCAAAAACAATATCACTTTCCCGATAATGAGACAAATCATAATATTTAATAGCGCCGATACCAACTTTTTCTGCGGCCTCTTTATTTATTTGTCCAGCTTTTTCAACCGCCTTATTAAGCACTTCTTCTAATTTAATAAATTCTCCTTTTCGGGTTGACATTTTTTTACCTTCTTCCCCTAAAAGCATTCCGAATTTAATATGGACAAGAATGTTTTTTGGCGCATAGCCCAACATTTCCGCCGCCCTGAAAACTTGATTAAAATGAAGAGTCTGTTCATTAGCTACCACATAAAGAATTTTATTTAAATGCCAGCGGCTAACTCTATATTTAATAGCGGCTAAATCAGTGGTGGTATATAAAAATGAATCATCTGATTTTTGAATAACCATTGGCGGGATAAGTTCTTTTTCTTGAAAAAAAATTTTAACCGCTCCCTCGTTATAAACAGCGACTTTTTTTTCTAAGGCCTCTTTAACTACCTGATTAAGCATAGGTTGGTAAAAACTTTCTCCTAAGGTTAAGCTAAACTTAATTCCCAAACGCTTATAAGTCTTATTAAATTCCTTAAGGCTTTCAGTAATAAAAAGCTTCCATAATTTTCTATTTTCTTTATTCCCTTCTTGTAGTTTTTTTGTTTCTTCTTTTGCTTCGTCCAATAATTTCTCATTATTTTCCGCTTCTTTATGAAAACGAACGTAAAGACTCACTAAATGACCAACTAAGTTTTCTTTAAGCTCTTTTTCGTTCTTCCATTTTTTAAAAGCAACCAAAAGAGCGCCGAATTGCGCCCCCCAATCGCCTAAGTGATTATCGCCGATAACTTTATAACCCTGAAACTTAAATAAATTCACTAAGGCCTGACCAATAATAGTTGACCTAAAATGGCCGATTGTAAGCGGCTTCGCAACATTAGGAGAAGAATAATCAATTATAATAACTTGCCCTTTGCCTTTATCAGAATAACCATAACGATTTTTTAAACACAAAATTTTATTTATTTCTTCTTCTAATGTCTCCTTAGAAAGAAAAAAATTTAGAAAACCGTTGGCTGCTATGTCTATCCTTTCAAAAAAATTTTTCGGCGCCTTACGCAAAATTTTTTCTCTGATTTCTTTGGCAACGGCCACTACTGGAATTTCTTGATATTTAGCAATGACAAAAGCTAAATTAGTCGAATAATGGCCAAATTTATTTTGTTCAGGGATCATCACCTTGACCTCTTCTTCGCCGGTTGCTTCTTTTATAAGATTAGCGATTTTTTCTATCATCATTTAAAATTATAGCGTATGAATACCTACGCTAGCAACCGAAGAGCTGTTTTCGACTATAATATTTTAGAAATAATTGAAGCCGGCATAGAATTAACCGGTTTTGAAACCAAAGCGGTAAGATTAGGTAGAATAAACATAAGCGGCTCCTACGCTATTATTAAAAATAATCAATTATGGCTTCTTAACGCGGCTATTTCACCATACCAGCCGCAAAACCTGCCCTCTGGATTTTCAGGCGAAAGGACAAAGCGCCTTCTTTTAAAGAAAAAAGAGATTAAAAGTCTTATCGGAAGAACAAAGGAAAAAGGATTGACACTTGTCCCCTTAAAGGTTTATAGTAGGGGCGAATGGATAAAAATAGGAATTGCCTTAGCTAGAAAAAAATTGAAATCTGATAAGAGAGAAATTATAAAAAAGAAAGAAATAAAAAAGGAGATAAGCAAGTTCTTAAAAAAATAACCCCCATTATTAATTATAACGCGGGGTAAAATGGGGATGAAAGGCTTTGACGAAGCAATAACAAAAAAAACCGCAAGAGGAGTTGGAAAACTCCTAAAAATTCCAAAAATAATAAGCGCCAACTTTAATAGCGCTCCGGCTTTCGCTTACGCTTAAGCCGGCACTCTCCGGCTGACGCCTGGAGGCCGAAAAGAGTGTAATAAAACAGGATAAAATCTGAAATTTGCCTAATTTCAGATTTGAATAAAAACAAGGCGAAGGAATTGAGATTTTTCGTCCCGATTATATCTCTTTATCCTAATAAACATCGGGGCTAATCTTGTAGAAATTTTTTTTGAAACTGTTTCGGACGCGGGT